>PMJJ01000028.1:0-25047 GCA_003157385.1 Actinomycetota bacterium
CCCATTACATGGAAGAGGCGGAGCATTGCGACCGCATCGCGGTCATCGACAACGGCAACATCATCGCGCTGGACACGCCCGAGAATCTGAAGGACAACGTCGGGGGCGACGTGATCAAGCTCAAGACCGAGGACGACGATGGGGCGAAGGAAGAGCTGACCAGGCGGTTCCCGGATCTCGAGATGCTCGCCGACCCCGAGTGCAAGCTCTGCTTCAAGATGGAGAAGGGCGAGGAGTTCATACCGGACCTCATCCGCGACTTCGGCACAAAGATAGTCTCGGTCAGCCTTCACAGGCCGACCCTCGACGACGTGTTCCTGCAACTCACGGGAAAGGAGATCAGGGACGAGGGGTCGGATACGAAGAGCGGCATGCGCGTTGCCAGGATGCGGGCCAACCGATAGCAGGTCTTAATCAGAACAAGGGAGACTGAAATTGGCGGAAGCAATCGAGATGCAGGACAGGGAATCTACACAGGAATACCTGCATAGGAATAACACCAAGCGGGCCATGACCGGCGTCTACATGGTCTGGCTCAGGGACCTGAAGAGGTTCTGGAGAGATACGCCCAGGAGGATCGGAACCACCGTGCAGCCGATCATCTACCTGTTCCTGCTCGGTACCGGCCTCCAGGCCGCGTTCAGGGTGTTTGGCGGCGGAAACGTCCAGTTCATCAAGTTCATGTTCCCCGGGATCCTGGGGATGACCGTGCTGTTCACGTCCGTGTTCTCCGCTATATCCATCCTGTGGGACAGAGAGTTCGGCTTCCTCAAAGAGATACTGGTGTCGCCGGTCCCGCGAGCGAGCGTCGCGGTGGGAAAGATCTTTGGCGGCGCGACGCAGGCGATGATGCAGGGCGTCATCCTTCTGATACTGTTCCCGTTTCTCTTCGGCTTCTCGCTCAATAGTCTGGCAAAGATCATAGCGCTGATACCGCTGGCGTTGCTGCTGGCCATCGGCATGACGTCCATCGGAGTCGCGATCGCCGCGAACATGGAATCCATGGAAGGGTTCCCGGTGATCATGAACCTCTTACTGCTGCCAATGTTCTTCCTGTCCGGAGCGATGTTCCCGCTGCAGGGCCTTCCTGGCTGGATGACGGTGCTGACGAGGATAGACCCGCTGACTTACGGGGTGGACATGCTGAGAGGTATCGCGCTCAAGGGAGTAAACGTTACGGGCACGACGTCGAGCATCATCAGCAAGATACCCAAGAACCTCGCCGCGCAGATATCTCCACAGGCGAAAGCTGCGATCGCCAAAGTGACACCGAAGGTGTCGATACAGACGCAGAGGTACCCGCTGTGGCTCGACCTGCTTATCGTCGTCGGGTTCAGCGTGGTTATGCTCGGCATCGCGATCTGGCAGTTCAACAGGCAGGAGTAATGCCTGCGGGGGCGGCCGGGCCGACTTCGTGGCCGAACACGAAGTAGTCTATTATCGCCTTGTTGCCGTCGAGACGCGGGAACAGGGACAGGTTGAAAACCCTCACCCCGTCCGGGGTCGGGAGCTGAACGCTGAAGGAGAGAGCGCGCCCGTCAAGGACCCTGTCGATATGCGGGCAGGCCGCCTGGTACGCTTCCTCGCCCAACAACTCCCTGACGTGCTTTCCAGCCAACTCTTCCTTGGTCGTCCCAAACGCGTCGGCGAACCACCTGTTGGCGTAGATGTACCGTCGCTGGTCGTTGACCCTGGCGATGATCATAGGGACGTTGTCGAGCACCATCTCAAGCTGCTCGGCGTTGTCGGCCAACTCGAGCCTCATCTCGTCGAGCCTGATCCCCGAGAGCACCTTCTCGAAGGCGTCGGGCAGCATCGCGTACATCTTGGCGTCCTTGACCACGTACCCGGCCGCGCCAGAGGCAAACGCGCGCACGGCGGTCTTCTCGTCGCCGTGGCCCGTGACCACTATCACCGGCGGATGATCGGGCACCGAAGCGACCTCCTCCAGCAGCGCGATGCCGTCGCCGTCGGGGAGCTGGTAGTCGATGGTGACGACGTCGAACCCGCCGCCCTCGATGAGCACCCGGCCGGAAAAGAGGTCGGGGGTCGTTTCCACCTCCACCGGGAACTTTCTTAGCAGAAGCTTCTTTATAAAGAGAGCCATTTCGGGCTCGTCCTCGACCACGAGTACCTTAAACGAACGTTCTGCCACTAGAACACTCCCGGGATCAGCGCCAACTCAACGCAGGTTATTTCGAGTGCCGCGCCGCCATTCCTGCATCCCGCGAAGGTATTTTGCCGACCTTGCCGACGAAGTGATATGTGGCCACCGGTATCGTGACCATGACCATCGTTCCCATCATGGTGATCCCGGTGTCGTTGAAGACCAGGGCGACCACGCTTCCAATCGTCAGCGCAAACAGCGCCGCGGTCCATGCCCTGTCGGAGGCCCACCTGCTGCTCCAGAAGAAAGCCGGCTTCTTCATCCAGAGCGCCAGGGCTAACACCACGGTGATCATCAGCAGTGCCAGAAACAGCACGCTCTTTATCTGGCTGAAGAGGATGAGGAGCTTCCTGCCCACCAGTGGGTAGAACTTGGAGCTTCCCGCAGCGATCGCGTGGCCGGCGTGCGTGTGCACGAAGAGCGCGTCGAGCACCACTATCGCGCCCGTCGCCACCGCCGTTCCGCCCACGATGACAGGCACCCGCCACCGGCCGAATGAGCCGCGCAGGGCGAAGAAGAAGACCAGGGTGGTAGCCGCCGCCGCGACGAACCCGCCGAAGTCCGCGCCCATGGTACCGAAGCCCATCGCCACCGAGACAACGGCCAGTCCTGCAAGCGAGTACCATGCCGCGGTTTTCCGGGCCCCCTCGCGCTCGCCCATCAGACCGGCGCAGGCCCAGACCGCGTAAGCGAGGAACATCCCGGAGACCGCGTTGCTCTCCCCGAAGAACCTCATGCCCTCCAGCGAGCTCGATCCCAGCAGCGGGAAGAACAGCAGCTTGCCGCCGATCAGGAGGTCCAGGAGCATGACCCCGCCGGATAAGAGACAGACCAGCGTGACCGGGTCGATGCGCCTGCTGTTGCGGGCCAGGAAGTACGCCCCCAGACCCACCAGCAACGCGTAGCCCATGCAGAAAGCGAGCGGGAGCAGCACGCCGTTGTAGGAGATTGCCGACACCAGCACGAACGAGACCGGCGCCGCCAGGACGACCACCGAGACCGGCCTGAGCGCCCGCATCAGCGGCTCCCTCCAGCGGTCCCTGTGGAGGGCGCGCGCCACGCCGGGCAGGCAGGCCAGCGCCAGCAGCAGGAAAACTCCCACCAGCAACAGGAATCCCAGGACTATCGGCCACCTGGCCTGGCGCGTGGCGCCGAGTTGGCGGTCGATGTCCTTCAGGTAGGCCAGGGATGACTGCCCTCCGGGCGCGGTCCCGCCGGTCTTCATCGCCGACCCGATGACGTCGCCCCCCACCCCGATGCCGAAGCGGCCCAGAACCGTGGGCGCCAGGTCGGTGTTGTTGACCAGCCCCGACTGCCTGGTCGAACTGGAGGTGAGAAGGCCCTTGCCGAACCCTTTGCCGGCGGCGATAAACGGTGTCGAGTAGTCGCCGGACTGCCTGTCCTTCATGGGAGCGCCGGGCGATACCACCAGCAGGGCCGAAGAGTTGAGGTCGAGGAGGTCGCCGACGCCCGAGGCGAACGCGTCGACCCGCCGCAGCGCCCTCGCGCGCGCCGCGTCCAGCACGGCCTGGCCGGTCTCGGCCCACTGCCGGTCCACGCGCCCGGTGTCGCCGGTGTCGACGACCAGGAAGTCAGATGACGCCAGAAGCTTCCGCGAGGCGGCCAGCAGCGCGGCCATGTCGGTCCGCTTGCCACCGGGCTCCGATGGAGCGGGCACAGCAAAGCCGGCCACCCTGCCCTGATCGACTATGCCGTCGGCCTCGCAGGCGATCAGCGGAGCGAACCTCACCACACCAGCGGTGTCATCCTCGTTTCCGACGACGGCAGCGGTCTTGCCCGACCTCGCGAGCAGTTGCCCCAGCAGGCCGGCGTTGGAATCCGTTCCGGTCTCCACGTTGGAGCGCAGGATGTTGGGAAAGCCCAGGCACGCCACGCCACCGGCCAGCACAGTGTTGCCGGTGAGCTGCCGGTAGTAGGGACCGGCCGCAGTGCCCGCACCGTCTCCGGCGAGCGCCTCGTCCGCGCCCAGCGAGAGCGCGGCGCTGGCCGAACCTCTCATCCTGGCGCCACCGGCGAGCGTCACGTAATCGGCCCCGAGGTCGGGTTCCTTGCCATTCTCGCGCTCCGCGGTGTGGGTGATCATCAAACCCGCCGACCAATGGGAGGCAAGCCGCCACAGGTATGGGGTTGCATTTGCGGTTATGTCCTTCACGCCGATGCGGTCTACAACGAGCACCACCACTTTGCCGCCGGCTCCCGCGCCGGCAGCCGTTGGCCCGAGCCCGCAGAGAACGGCAAGGATGACCACGGCCGCGATGACCACGGCGATGTGTGGGCAGTAGCGATGTCTTTTCAGCGCCATTTGACCGCCACTCATGCGTCCGCCGGAACCCGCTTGATCCTGGCTCCCAGCGATGCGAGCTTCTGCTCGAACTTCTCGTACCCGCGGTCGATATGCTGGATGTCGTAGACCTCGGTGGTGCCGTCCGCGACCAGCCCTCCCAGCACGAGCCCGGCTCCGGCCCGCAGGTCGGTGGCCGTCACCGGCGCCCCGCTGAGGCGCGCAACCCCCCTGACGATGGCGTGGTGCTCGCGGGTCTTCATGTCCGCCCCCAGCCTGTTGAACTCGTCCACCACCATGAAGCGGTTGTCGAAGATGTTCTCGGTCACGAACGACGTGCCGCGGGCGCACGCAAGCAGCGCCAGCATCTGCGGCTGCAGGTCGGTCGGGAAACCGGGATACGGCAGCGTGGAGAGCTCGACCCCGTTGACCTCGCCCGGCACCGTGACGGTTATCTCATCCGCCGAGACCTCCACCGAGCACCCGGCCTCGCGCATCTTGTCCATCACGATCTCGATGTACGAGGCCTCGGCCCCGGAGATCGCCACTTTGCCCCGGGTCACGGCCCCGGCGAGAAGGTAGGTCCCGGCCTCGATCCTGTCGCCGATCACATCGTGGTCGGTGCCCGAGAGCCTGTCTACTCCGTCCACAATCAGGGTGGACGTCCCGGCGCCCTCTATGCGCCCGCCCATCCCGGTGATGAACATGGCCAGGTCGAGGATCTCCGGCTCCTTGGCCACGTTCTCTATCACGGTGCGGCCGGACGCCATGCAGGCCGCGATGAGGAGGTTCTCGGTGGTGCCCACGCTGGCAAAGTCGAGAGACAGGTGGCTGCCCTCCAGGCGGGTGGCCTCCCCCTCCAGGTAGCCGTGGCTGACGCCGAGGGTCGCGCCCATCTGGACCAGGCCCTTCATGTGCATGTCGATCTGGCGGGAGCCGATGTTGTCGCCCCCCGGCATCGCCACTCGCGCCTTGCCGTACCTGGTGAGCAGCGAGCCCAGCACGTCGACCGCCGCCCTTATTCGCTTGGCGAGGTGATAGGGCACCTCCAGGCATGGATCGGTCGCCGGGGTTATCCGCAGGGTTCCGTCGGCGAAGGTGACGCCCAGACCGATGTTGCGCAGCACGTCGGACATGATGTGTACGTCGGCGATGTCCGGGACGTTGCGGATCTCACAGGGGCTGTCCGCCATGATCGACGCGGCCATGAGCTTCAGGACCGAGTTCTTGGCTCCGCCGATGCGTACGGCTCCCTCGAGCCGCTTGCCGCCCTCTATCACGAACTTGTCCAACCAACTGCCTCCCTGCCTGAATCGCAAAAACGCAAAGCTGGTGCCTGGCACCATTTTTGTATCTCATTGTATCCGAAGGTCCGGGCGCGCGAAAACGCGCGGTGAACAATGGTTGTTGCCGGCTCGGGGGGTGTCAGTCCCGGGCTTCCGCGGCCGCCTGCGTGCGCTCGATGATCTTCTTCTTGACCTTCTTGAGCCGGAAGTGGTCCTCGCGGGCGCGCTCGTCCAGGGCGCTGAAGATAAACTTGACCTGGACCTGGAGCTCGGGGATCACCACGCTCTCCAGCGCATTGACCCGGCGGTTGGTCTTCTGCAGCTCCTCGCCGAGGCGTCGCAGCCGCGTCTCGATGTCCGCGCTCTGGATCATTATGTCGATGATCTCCTCGAACTTGCCGGCGGTGGAGTCGATCCGGGCGCCGACGCCCGTGATCGAGTAGCCGCGGCCCAGCTCGTTCTTCAAGGCGACCTCGGACTTACGGATGACCGGGATCGGGACCCCCATGACGTGCGTGCCGAAGATGTCGACCAGAACCTCGCCCTTGGTTGCGAACCCCACCGACTTGACCACCGACTTGCCCTCGACCGCCTTGGTCAGGGCCAGCGACTGCTGGGCGTCGGCCGTGGCGCGCTCGAGCCTCATCGAGAGCTTCATGGTCTCGTCGATGATGGGCAGGAACTCGCGCAGCAGCGCGTCGCGCTTCTTCTTGAGCAGGTCCATGCCCTGCTCTGCGAGCTTGATCTGCTGCCTCCTGTAGAGGAGCTCAGACCTGGTTGGGTTGACCTTCTCGGCCATCAAGCTTCCTTATCGCTGGTAGCTTCGCTTCTTCCTACTCGGCCACCTCAGCGTCCTCGGTCTCCATCTCCTCGGCGACCCCTTCTTCGACCGAATCCTCGGCGGCCTCGGCCTCGGCCGTCGCCGTTTCGGCGGCCACTTCGCCGGGGTAGTACTTCTCTATGTACTCGATCTTGATCCTCTTGAGCTCGTTCGCCGGGAGCAGCGAGAGGAGGTTCCAGCCGATCTCCAGGGTCTCCTCGATGTCGCGGTTCTCGTCGCCCTGGTTGAGGAACTGCTCCTCGAACTCGTCGGAGAATTTCAGGTAGAGCCTGTCG
Organism: Actinomycetota bacterium; assembly: GCA_003157385.1. Lineage (GTDB taxonomy): Bacteria > Actinomycetota > Geothermincolia > Fen-727 > Anoxymicrobiaceae > FEN-680. Next base: position 6,872 of record PMJJ01000028.1, read on the forward strand.
GTCTCCGACAGCGCTTCCTCGCCGATGATGGCGACCAGCCTTCGCAGGTCGACGCCCTCGGCGTAGAAGGCGTAGAGCTGGTCGGCGACGCCCCTGTGGTCGCCCCTGGTCTTTCCCTCGCCGATGCCCTGGTTCATCAGCCGGGACAGGCAGGGGAGCACGTCGATAGGCGGGAACAGGCCCTTGCGGTGCAGGCCTCGCGAGAGCACGATCTGGCCCTCGGTGATGTACCCGGTCAGGTCGGCGATCGGGTGCGTGATGTCGTCGTCGGGCATGGTGAGGATCGGGACCTGGGTGATGGAGCCCTTCTTCCCCTTGATCCTTCCCGCCCGCTCGTAGATGCTGGCGAGGTCGGTGTACATGTAGCCCGGGTAGCCTCGCCTGCCGGGCACCTCCTCGCGTGCAGCGGATATCTCGCGCAGGGCCTCGCAGTAGTTGGTCATGTCAGTCAGGATGACCAGCACCTGCATCTCGTACTCGAAGGCCAGGAACTCGGCCATGGTCAGCGCGCACCTCGGGGTGATGATCCGCTCGACGGTGGGGTCCTCGGCCAGGTTCATGAAGAAGCAGACCCGTTCGAGCGCGCCCGTCTCCGCGAAAGAGTACTGGAAGAAAGAGGCTTCTCGCCGGGTGATGCCCATCGCGGCGAACACGATGGCGAACTCCTCGCCCGATTTGACCTTTGCGTTCTTCACGATCTGCGCGGCGACCTCGTTGCCCGGGAGTCCGGCGCCGCCGAAGATCGGGAGCTTCTGCCCGCGGACCAGCGTGTTGAGGCCGTCGATGGCCGAGATGCCGGTCTGGATGAAGTCGTTGGGGTTGTCGCGGGTGAACGGGTTGATCGGCGCGCCTCCGACCTCGAGCTCCTGCTCGGGGAACACCTGGCCGCCACCGTCTATCGGCTCACCCAGTCCGTTCAGGACCCTGCCCAGGAGACCAACAGAGACGCCAAGCTTGATGACCTCACCCTGGAAGCGCACCTTGCAGTCGCGCACGTCCAGACCGTTGGTCGTGCCGAAGACCTGGATGATGGCGAGGTCGCCGTTGAGCTCGATGACCTGGCCTTTGCGCACCTTCCCGTCGGCGGCCTCGATCTCGACCATCTCGCCGAACGACACTCCCGCGACCTTGCGCACGAAGACCAGAGGTCCCGCGATGTCGTGGATGGTCCTGTACTCCGCCTGAACTAGCCTGTCTCGGGCCATTTTTCTCTCTCTCCTAGAGTAAAGTTACCTCAATACTTGATCAGCTTGCGCAGCTCCGTACCCATCTCGACCTCGAGGGCCTCTAGCTGCTCGACGGCGTCGTCGTTGGGGATGTCCTTCATTCGTCCTATCCTGGTGCGGAACGGCACGTCGAGGGCCTCCTTGAGGGTCACTCCCTTGACGAGCACCTCCTGCATCAGGTCATAGTAGCCGATGATCACCTTCAACATGTGGTACTGCTTCAACGGGCTGCAGAAAGCGTCGATGTCGGAGAACGCGAACTGCTGCAGGTAGTCCTCCCGCAGCATGCGGGAGACCTCCAGCGTCGCGCGCGAGAACTCCGGCAGTGCGTCCGGCCCGACCAGCTGGACGATCTCCTGGAGCTCGGCCTCCTTCTGCAGGATGCTCATCGCCTTATCGCGCAGCTGCTTCCAGTCCATCGACACGTTGTTGGAGTACCAGTCCTCCACCTGGTCGAGGTACAGCGAGTAGCTGCCCAGCCAGGAGATGGCGGGGAAGTGGCGCCGGTGGGCGAGCGACGTGTCGAGCGCCCAGAACGCGCCGGAGATGCGCAGCGAGTTCTGCGTCATCGGCTCGGAGAAGTCACCGCCGGGAGGCGAAACCGCGCCCACCACCGTGATCGAGCCTATACGCTCCTCGCCGTCCGACCCGAGCACGACCGCCCGGCCTGCTCGCTCGTAGAAGTCCGCGATTCTGGTGGCCAGGTAGGCGGGGTAGCCCTCTTCGCCGGGCATCTCCTCCAGGCGGCCGGACACTTCGCGAAGGGCTTCGCCCCAGCGGGAGGTCGAGTCGGCCATCATGGCCACGTCGTATCCCATGTCACGGTAGTACTCGGCCATGGTGATGCCCGTATAGATCGAGGCCTCGCGCGCCGCGACGGGCATGTTGGAGGTGTTGGCGATCAGGATGGTGCGCTTCATCAGCGGCTGGCCTGTCCGCACGTCCTCCAGGGCCGGGAACTCGGAGAGGACCTCGGTCATCTCGTTGCCGCGCTCGCCGCAGCCCACGTAGATGACGATGTCCGCCTGCGCCCATTTGGCGAGCGTCTGCTCGGTGACCGTCTTGCCGGTCCCGAAGCCGCCGGGGATGATGCTGTAGCCGCCCTGCGCCACCGGGAAGAACGTGTCCAGTATGCGGGTGCCGGTGATGAAAGGGAGGTTCGGGTCCATCTTGCGCACGACCGGCCTGGGCACTCGGGCGGGCCACTTCTGGACCAGCATGAACTCGGTCCCGTCCTCGGTGACGGCGATGACGTCGGTCACCTTGAACTCGCCCGACTTGACCTCGGACAGCGTGCCTCCCTTGCCGGGGGGCACCATGATGAGGTGCTTGATGACCTCGGTCTCCTGGACTTCACCCAGAATGTCACCCTGGGCGACGACGTCGCCGGCCGCCACTACCGGGACGAACTCCCACTTGCGCTCGTGGTCCAGGGGGTCAGCGACCGTGCCTCGGGTGATGTAGTCTCCGTAGGTCTCGGCCAGGTCCGGCAGCCTCCTCTGCACGCCGTCGTAGATCGAGGACAGCATGCCGGGGCCGAGCTCGAGCAGCAGCGGCTGCTCGGTGCAGGTCACCGTCTCCCCGACCTCCAGGCCGCTGGTGTCCTCGTACACCTGGATGATGGCGTTCCCGCCCGCCAGGCGGATTATCTCGCCGATAAGCTTGAGCTTCCCGACGAAGGTCACGTCATACATCCGGGATCCGGACATGCCCTGGGCCTCCACCACAGGGCCGGAAACCTTGGTTATCGTCCCTTCAATCAAGACTGACTCCTTGCATCATGCGGCCCTTGCGGGCCTACTGGTTCCTCAGTGTCACGTCAAANNCTCGCCCAGCTTCTCCTTCACGGGCAGGGAGACGACTATCGGCCTGTAGGTGGCCTCTATTCGCTGCTGCACCCTCTCGTCCAGACCGGTGAGGAAACCCTCGTTGACCGCGAGTATCCCCGTCCTGTCATCCTCCAGAAGCCTGTTCACCTCGCGGCGTGCCTCGTCGAGGTCCTCGACCTGGTAGACGTCGACTCCCGCGAGCCTGAAACCATCCGCCGTCTCGGGATCGGTCAGAACGACTACTTTGTACATAACTGCTTCCGATCTATGCCGCCACCTCTTCCGCGGTACGGATGAAGAAGAGGTCTTTCTTGATGTCGGCCTGCGGCCTGTCCATCGCCTTGCCCCGCAAGATGATGCGCAGGTTGATTATCTCGTTCTGCTTCTGGAACATGTAACCGATGACCACTCCGATGCCCAGCACGTCGACGTTGCTCATCGCCGCCCCGCGCCTGATCAGCTCGTGCTCCAGCTCCTTGTCGAAGGCGACTATGTCCTCCTCCTGGTACTCGGAGAGCGCCTTCTCCAGCAGTTTCCTCGTCCTGGGGTCGGGGTACTCGCTGACTATCTGGACGATGTCGCCGAGACGCTGCAGCGCCAGGAACTGCTCCTGGGTGAGCGTTCCGCCTCCGATGCGCAGCTTCTCCACCTCTTCATCGTCCAGCTTGAGGCCCCTGACCCTGACCAGCGTCGAGATGTTGCGCAGGTCGATCTCAGCCGACAGCATCTCCCTGATCATCCGCACGTTCGAGTCCTTGCCCTTGAGCTTCGCGATGTCGTCCTGGTAGTGAAACTTGTCCAGGGCGAGCTCGAGCACCGAGAGATCCTGGTCCTCCTTGATGTAGTCAGGATAGGCGGCGGCCAGCACCCGTCCGTATTTCATCTGCGTCGAAACCATGGTGTTGATACAGTCGCGCACCTCGCGGCCTTTGGCGATGTTCTCGAGGACGTCCATCTTGATCTCGCCCACCGGGACCATCAGGTTGAGGATCTCGGTTGAGGTCGCATTGCCCTTCTTGCCCCGCAGGATCGTCTTGATGTTCTGGACGTCGTAGCGGGACATCAGCACTGAGCAGAGCATGTGCGCCTCGCCGCCGGTCGAGTCGGATATCTTGCGGAAGGCCGCGATCATGTTGAGCGATAGCGCCTGGTCGTAGTCCGGGCGCTCGGGTTTCATCAGGAACGCCTCGGTTACCTCACGGCGGTAGACCGTCTGCTCCAGCATCGACTGTATGGCGTCGGCATCCGGCGCCTCGACGAGACGCAGGAAGAAGTCCTCGGTGAGCAGATACGATCGCATGCCGCGCACTCGCGCGTTGACATATCCGTAATCGGAGAGGTCGACTCTGGCCAATTTTACCCCGCAGGTGTTGTTCCGGTTTAAGCCCCGGCCCCGAAAAGCGACTTCGAGAGCTCGAGCCTCAGGTGGTCGCGAGCTCGCTCGAGCCTGGACTCGAACGTGTTCGACACGACGATCTGACCGTCGGCACTGCTCACGACAAGCCCGCCAGACGCGGCGAGCGGGGTATCCGAGATGCGGTAAGACCTTCCCCTGTCGGAGAGCAGTTTCTCGACGGTGCCCCTGTCATTTCCTCGGACCTGGACCAGGACCTCCCCCTCGGGGAAGAAATCCATGCACTCGTCGAGCAGGACCTCCAGTACCTGCGGATAGTCCTGCTGCTTGTCGAGGTCTTTCAACCTCTGCTCGGCCTTCTTGAAGGCCTCGTCCACCGTCTCCTCCTGCGCCTTGATCAGCTGGTTCTTGGCCTTGAGCTGGGCGGAGTAGACGATTCCAGTGGCCTCACTCCGTATCTGGTCCTCGACCTTCTTGAGCCGCATGCGCTTGGTGCGCGCCGCGTCCTTCTCGACCTCCGCGAGGATCTCTGTGACCCGCTGCCCGGTTTCCGACTCGATGGCCGCCACGCGGGCTTCGGCTTTCTCCTCAAGTGCCTTGAGGATGTCTTCTAACGCCAAACCCTTTCACTTCCTTAATGTATCAAGACCTACTTCGTGACGGTCTTGAGAGCGGTGATAAGGAAAGCGACGACGAAGCCAAGGATGACCATCGTCTCGGGGATGGCCACAAGAATGATGGCGCTTCCCACTAACTCCGGCCTCTCGGCAATCGCGCCGGCCATAGCCGCGCCGATCCTGGACTGAGCAAGGGCCGTCGCTATTGCAGACAAACCTATTGCGATAGCCGCGCTCAACGCGATCAATCCAACTCGTAATGCTGGTCCCACTACTCTTCACCCCCAGTTTTCTTGAACGGTTCATATCTAACGCTGGCAGGTTCGAAGAACTTGCCGAAACTTTCCACCAGATGCAGACGTAACGAGTGAATGGACGGGCTGAAGACCCCGATCACGATGTTCAGCGTCTGCAAAAGGATGAACATGAGGATTCCTACCACGATACCACCAAACCCGCTCATCGGCGGCTTGAGCAATATCTGGTTGGCGACGTTCGCCATGATCACCGAGGCAAGGCCGATGGCGATGAGGCGGGCGTAGGAGAAGAGGTTGCCCATCCCGACTATTCCCTCGATCGCCCCGCCGAAGCCAGCTCCCATACCCGCAAGGACGATGCCGGCCACGACAAGCAAAGCACCGAGGTACGCCAACCACGCCGGCCACCAGGCCATCCCGAACTTTGCGATTATCATCATCGCGCCGGTGAGGACCGCGAACAGGCCGCCCTTCTCCATCGAGTGCTTCAGGTTGTTCTCCCGGCGGCCGTTGATGATACCGATCACCAGGCCAACTCCCATGTGTACCCAGCCGATTATCAGGCAGACGGCCAGCATGAAGGTGAAACCCTCGATGCGGTCGAGCGGGTACTTGAAGATAGAGTTCTTGCTCCCCAGCAGGTACTTGTCCAGGTCCCCGTCGGCGTTGAGGAGACCCAGCCACCGGGTGATCCAGTTCCCGAAGAACTCGAGATAGATCGCCCCGAAGAATATGGTCCATGCACCGCCGATAGTCATCACGAAGCCGGCCATGTTGATCAGGGGTTTGTCGATGAACTTCCTGTGCACGACCCAGCCGAGGACCATGATGATCAAGCCGTAACCTATGTCCCCGACCATCATGCCGAACAGTATCGGGAAGAAGAAGGCGAACACTATGGTCGGGTCGACAGTGCCGTACCTGGGGTACTTGGAGAGCAGGTAGAGGATCTCGAAGTAGCGCGTGAACGGGTTGTTGTGCAGGGCTACCGGGGTATCCTCAGCCTCGTGCTCCTCGCGGATGTCGACGACGGTCATGACGACCTTGTTGCCGAACTTGTCGGTCAGCGCCTTCTCCATCGGGTCGACGTCCGGCTCCGGGAGCCAGCCGCTGATGATGAAGACCTGGTCGGTCTGCCCGAACTTGGGCACCGCGTCCATCGCCTCCAGCCGGTCGTGGATGGCGTTGCGGGCGGCGATGAGCTTCACTGAGTACTTGTCGGTCACTCCCACCAGCCTGCTGTCGATCTCGTCTATCTCGGACGGGATCTGGGCGATTCGCGCCCTGACCTCGCCCACGGCCTCGTCGATGGGCTTCTTGGAGAGGTCGCTCGGCAGTCTGACCTGGTTCACGTCCTGGACGGCCAGGAACTCGTGGACCTGCTTGAGATAGCGGCGGTTGAACACTATCAGGGCCGCGGTGGATTCGTCGTCGACGTCCGAGGAGATGATCTCGCACTCGCCCTCGGTTATCTTGCTTATCTCCTCGTTGAGGTAATTGAGGATGGCCTTGTACTTGCGCTCGATGATGAGCGCGATCGAGGCCATGTCTGTCATCTTGGCCACCCGGTCGGCCAGGGGCTGGACCTTGCCCATGATGGGAGCGTACTTCTCCAGGCGGGAGAGCTCGACCAGCAGGTCGGATTTGCGCTCGACCGTGTCCCTGGTGTCGCGCTCGACCTCCTGTAACATGGTCTGGATGCGGGAGATCATGACCTCGACGTTGTCGCTCCAGATACCCTTGTACTCGGTGGCGACGTCCTCGGGCGCCATCTCGTCGACTTTGGGTTGGAGCTCGCGGATCATGTCGCCGACCTTGGCGCGCAGGTTGTTGAGAGTTCCCTCGTGCTCGGCGAACTTGGGGTCCATCTCCATGCGCGAGACGCGCTTGGTGTCCATGCTCCCTATCCGCTCGGTCAGGTCCTCGATGTGCAGGGTGCCTAGATCGTGGATGACGTCTATCGCGTCGAGCGCGATATCCTTGAGACCGAGGATCTCAACTTTCGCCATTTTTTCAATCATCTTAAGACTGCTCCCCCCGGGATGCTCTGGTGCCTTTCGGCGTTAACGTGGCGGTAGAACTCCCTCGATGACTATCTTGATGGCATCCTCTACACGATCCATGCCTTTTTTCCTGATCTCATCGGCCTGTGCGGCGATATCCTCCGCGACCTTGTCCGCCTCCGCCTCAGCCTTGATGATCTCCTTCTCCCGCAGGTCCTGGCCCACCTCGGCCGCTGCGGCGTCCCGCTTATTGTTGGCCGCGTCCAGCTTGGCCTCTTCCACCAGTCGCTGGGACTCGTCCTCCGCTTTCTGTACCCGCTTGCGGATCTCGTCCTCTTTGCGGACGATCATCTCGAGCATCTCCTCCGCGGAAGAGAGCTCGGCCTTGGGATCGGCGACCTCCTGGATGGCTTCTGCCATGTCAGTTCTCCTAGTTTGATAAACAAACTGTCACAATAAAAAGTGCCATCTTTTGAATGGCACCGCAATATCGGGTGTCAAGGACACCGGATATTTCGCGGTGAGTATATCACAATAATCCCGTAACGTTGTCAATATCCGGGCCCGTTCGCCCTCCGGCGCCCGGCGGCCGCCCTCGCGGTGGCCCGCCCGCTTCGCGTCCGCGAAAGACGCGCCTCAGCCGGCCTTCGAATTCCTTGCATATATTAACTTGAGTCCGTCCAGCGTTAAAAGGGGATCCGTCACATCCACCGTGCGGCATTTCCCCACCACGACCTCGGCCAGCCCACCGGTCGCTATGACCCTGGCGTCCTGGCCGAGCTCTTCCTTGAACAGCTCCACCAGGCGGTCCACCTGACCCGCGGTGCCGTGTATTATGCCCGATTGCATCGACTCGACGGTGTTGCGGCCCACAGCGTTCTCCGGGGGCACGAGCTCCACGCGCGACAGCCGGGCCGCCTGCCGGAACAGGGCGGCGGCCGAGATCTCGACTCCAGGGGCAATGGTGCCACCCAGGTACCTGCCTTCCCGGTCGATGGCGTCCCAGGTGGTCGCGGTCCCAAAATCGACGACTATACACGGCGCACCGTATTTATCCAGGGCGGCAACGGCGTTGACCAGCCGGTCGGCGCCTACCTGCCTGGGGTCCTCATACAGGATTGGGATGCCGGTGTCGGTGTCGCTGTCCACCACCAGCGGCTCCAGCTCGAGGATGTCGTTGGCCATGTGGATGAGCGCGCGGGTCATCTCGGGCACGACCGAGGAGATGATCATGCCGTCGATCATGTCGAGGTCCCATCCCACGAATGCCAGGAAGCCGCCCAGCGCCAGGGCGATCTCGTCCGCGGTCCGCTCGCGCTCGGTGGATATCCGCCAGTGGTCGCGCAGGCGCCCGTCCTTGAACACGCCTATCACGGTCTGAGTGTTTCCCACGTCGATGCCCAGCAGCATATCAAGCCTCCGGTGTCGGATACTAACCCAACTCGAGCTCGAGCGATAGGTCCGCCGCCGGGGCGGAGTGCGTGATGAAGCCAAGGGATATGGAGTCCATCCCCAGCTTCACGTAACCGGGCAGGCTCTCGGGCGTGATGCCCCCCGACACCTCGCTCTTGGCCCTGCCCCCGATCAGAGCCAGCGCGTCGGTCACGGAAGCGGGCGACATGTTGTCGAGCATGATGATGTCGGCCCCCGCGTCAAGGGCCTCGCGGACCTGGGCCAGGCCGTCGGCCTCGACCTCGATCGGGTATTTGTCCCCGTAGGCGTTGCGCGCTCTCCTGACGGCAATCTCCAGGCCACCCGCAGCCGCGATGTGGTTATCCTTGATGAGCACGGCGTCGTAGAGCCCCTGCCGGTGGTTGGTGCCGCCACCCATCGCGACCGCGTACTTCTCCAGCGGGCGCATCCCCGGGCTGGTCTTGCGCGTGTCCAGGATCTTCACCCCGTAGGGGCTCGCGATCTCGACCAGCCTCGCCGTCAGGGTAGCGATCCCCGTCATGTGGCACAGGAAGTTCAACGCCGTGCGCTCGCCGGCCAGGAGCGTCGCGAGCGGCCCGGAAAGGTGTGCGATGTCCTGCCCGGGCGAGGCGCTCTGCCCGTCGCTCACCAGGGTCTGATAGTTGACTCCCCCACCAGCGAGCTCGAAGACGCGTGAGGCCACCGGCCCGCCGGCGACGCGGCAGGGGCCCCGGCTGACGATCCGGGCCTTGCCTGAGGCCTCGGGCGGGCACACGGCGCTGGTGGTTATATCACCGCCCGCGCCCAGGTCCTCGGCCAGGGCGAGCCTTATTATCCCCAGCGCTTTCTCGGCTATGTCCACGCGATCACGCTTTCTGTATGGTCGGTATCTTCAGCTCGGCCGGCGGCTTCGAGGGCTGCGGCCGCGTCGCGGTCGCGACCTCACCGCCGGCCAGGGACATCTCCGTGTGCCTGCGCCAGTTCCACTCGTCGGGCTCAGGGTAGTCGCGGCGCCTGTGGCACCCCCGGCTCTCCAGGCGCATCTCGGCGGCCTTCGAGATCAGGCGCGCCAGTGTGTACATGTTCTTGAGCTCCATCCCCGCGGTGTCGAGGTACTCCGTGGACATCACATCGGAGTTGTCGTCCAGGAACTCCCGCGCCTCGCGCAGGCCGCGCTCGCACCGCACCATGCCGACCGAGTCGAGCATGGTCTCGCGCAGGTTCCCCCGCAGCAGGTCCTCGCGGACCCCGGGGCCCGTCGCCTTCTGCAGGAAGGAGATGTCGCAGGGGACGGCAGATCCGGAAGGCATGCTGCCGGCGATGGAGTTCGCGATCCTCTTGGCGAAGACCAGGCCCTCCAGCAGAGAGTTGGACGCGAGCCGGTTGGCGCCGTGCACCCCGGTGCAGGCCACCTCCCCACAGGCGTACAGCCCCGGCACGTCGGTGCGCCCCCAGATGTCGGTCATGACCCCGCCGCTCATGTAGTGGGCGGCGGGCGACACCGGGATGCGGTTTCGCGTGATGTCGATGCCGGCCTGCAGGCAGTGCTCGTGGATGTTGGGGAACCTCCCGCGCACCATGTCGGGGTCCAGGTGCCTCACGTCGAGGAACAGGTGGTTGCGTTCCTGCTCCTTCATCACCTCGACCATCCGGGCCACCACTATGTCGCGCGGCGCCAGCTCTCCCAGCGGGTGTATTCCGTCCATCACCCGGTTGCCTTCCTGGTCCACCAGGAACGCCCCCTCGCCGCGGATCGCCTCGCTGATCAGGAACTTGGGCTCCTCGGGGGTGTGCAGGGCGGTCGGGTGGAACTGCACGAACTCGACATCGCTCACCCGCGCGCCGGCGCGGAACGCCATCGCCAGACCGTCGCCGGTGCAGACCGGCGGGTTGGTGGTGACCAGGTAGACCTCCCCCATGCCCCCCAGGGCGATGACCGTCGCTTTGGACCAGGCGACCATCAGCGTATTCTTCCTGCTGTCGACCACCAGGACACCACGGCAGGTGCCTCCGGCCTCCAGCAGGTCGACGACGAACGCGTGCTCCATCACCTTCACCCGCGGCTCGCGGGCCAGCGCCCTGCCCAGGGCGTTCTCGACCTCCGACCCGGTCGCGTCGCCCCTGGCGTGAACGACCCGCCGGTGGGAGTGCCCGCCCTCCTTGGCGAGGTCGAGCTCCCCTGCGCTCATGTCGAAGTCGGCGTGGTAGACCTCCAGCAGCTCGCGTACCCGGTCGGGACCCTCGTCCACCAGGACAGCGCAAGCCTCGGGGTCCGAGAGGCCCGCCCCGGCCACCAGAGTGTCGTTGACGTGCGACTGCTTGGAGTCGTGGGCATCCATCACCGCGGCGATCCCCCCCTGGGCGTGGCTGGTGGTGGAGACCCTCAGGTCAGACTTGGTGATCAGCAGCACGTCGCAGAACTTGGCAAGGTGGAGTGCGGCCGACAAGCCGGCCACGCCACTGCCCGCGACCACGACGTCGCAGGACACCGCCGGCAGGGTCGCAGTGTTGAAGGAGAGCAGGTATCGAGGGATCATCCCAGGGCCAGCATCCTTTCGACGGCGCCCAGCGCCCTGACCCTGATCTCCTCGGGCACCGTCACCCTGGGCTCCAGAGTCTGCAGCGCCCAGAGCACCTTGGATAGAGTGGTGAGCTTCATGTTGGGGCATAGCGGCTCGGCCGCGGGCGAGAAGAAGCTCTTCTCCGGTGCGGCGTTGGCCAGCGGGTAGAGCATGCCCGACTCCGTCGCGACGATGAACTCGGTCGCGGGGGACTCCAGGGCGGCGTCCAGCATGCCGGACGTGCTCCGGATGTGGTCCGCCAGCGCCAGCACCTCAGCCCTGCACTCGGGGTGCGCGATCACCTCGGCCTGAGGGTGCTCGATCTTCGCGAGCTCGATGTGCTGAGCGGTTATATTCTCGTGGGTCGGGCAGAACCCACCCCATGCTATGATCTCTTTGTCCACCTGCGAGGCCACGTAGGCCGCGAGGTTCTTGTCGGGCACGAACAGCACCCTGTCTGAGGCGACCGCGCGGGTCACCTGCACGGCGTTGGCCGACGTGCAGCAGTAATCACTGACCGCCTTGACGGCGGCGGAGGTGTTGACGTAGGAGACGACCATCGCGTCGGGGTTCTCGTCACGGGCGCGCGCCACGTCGGCTGCGTCGGCCATGTCGGCCATGGGGCAGCCGGCGCGCATCTCCGGCAACAGGACGGTCTTGTCCGGGCTGAGGATGAACGCGGTCTCCGCCATGAAGTGGACTCCGCAGAAGACGATGACTTCGGCCTCGGTCCGCGCGGCCTCGCGCGACAGGCCCAGCGAGTCTCCGGTGAAGTCGGCGATGTCCTGGACCTCGGGGCGCTGGTAGTTGTGGACGAGGATGACGGCGTTGCGCTCCTCCTTCATCTTGATGACCTGTTCGGCGATCGCCGCCTCATCGAGGAGGAGTTCGTGGATTATGTCGATTTGCCCGACCTGGGTTTCACGGTGTGTCATATTGCCCTCGCCAGGCCCCCGCCACAGCTAGCAGAAGTCGTCGGCGGTAAGGTGGTCCTCGATCATCTCGGGACGGTTCTTGTCGTCGACGAAGACGATCTTGGGGTGGTAGCCGGCCGCCTCCGAGTCGGGGACCGACACAAACGAGGAGATGATGACCCTGTCGCCCTTGTGGACGAGGCGCGCGGCCGCGCCGTTCATACAGATCTCGCCCGAATCGCGCTCACCCTCGATGACGTAGGTGGTGAGCCTGTTGCCATTGTCCAGATCCCATACGTTGACCTGCTCGTAGGGGATCAGGTCGGCCAGGTCCATCAGGCGCCGGTCGATGGTGACGCTGCCTTCGTAATGGATGTCGGCATCTGTCACCACTGCCCGGTGTATCTTGCACTTCAGCATGAACCGTGAAATCTGCATGTAGTCACTCGACCTCGAACACCATGTTGTCGATCAAACGTGCCTTTCCGACGCGTGCGGCCACCGCAATTAGGACCTCTCCGTGGAGTTCCTCGAGCGGTTGCAGGTAGATAGTATCACAGATGGCTATATACTCAAGATTGACGGAAGGCAAGGCATCGAAGACGCCTTGCATCGCTTCAGATATCTCCGAGACGTCCCTCTCTCCGGCTTCGATCATCCCGGCGGCAGTGCGCAGCGCCCTCGCCAGAACCAGCGCGTCGTCTCTGTCGCGCCCGGTCAGGTAGATGTTGCGGCTGCTCATGGCCAGGCCGTCCTCCTCGCGCACAGTCGGGACGGCGACTACCTCCAGCGCGAAATCCAGGTCGGCGGCCATCCTCTTTATCACCGCCAGTTGCTGGGCGTCCTTCTGGCCGAAGTAGACCCTCTGGGCGGGCACGATGTTGAACAGCTTGGCCACCACGGTAGCGACCCCGCGGAAGTGGCCCGGTCGTATGGCGCCACAGAGGATGTCGGAGAGGCCCTCGACCTCGACGTGTGTGGAGAATCCCTGAGGGTACATCTCAGATGGCTCGGGGTTGAAGATATAGTCCAGTCCCACGCTCTCGGCCATGCCGCGGTCCCGATCGAAGTCGCGGGGGTAAGCCTGCAGATCCTCCCCCGGGCCGAACTGGGTCGGGTTGACGAACAGCGAGACCACCACCAGGTCGCACTCGGCGCGGGCGCGCCGCATCAGTTCCAGGTGCCCCTCATGGAAGTAGCCCATGGTGGGGACCAGGCCTACGATCCGGCCGGCCGCCCTGGCCTCTTCGACGATCTCTCTTATCCGGGCTTTCTCTTTTACTACTTCCACAGCTTCCCGTTCCTTGCCGCGCGTGATGGCTGCACGATGACGGCTCAGTCTTCAGCGAGCAGGCGCCTCATGCTCTCGACCTTCTCGCTCGGAAGCACGCCCCGCTCCTCCACCAGTGTGAGGCCCCAGGCGGAGACGACGCGGTACATGTTCGCCAGTTCAGGGTCCAGGGACTGCAGGGCCTCGATGTGCGCCCGCAGTGTCGCCTGGTCGCCCCGGGCGAGCGGCCCCGTCAGCGCGGCGGCCGGGCCCAGCCTGGAGACGTTCTCCACCGTCGCGGCGGCCAGCGGGGTAAACGCCCGGGCGCACTCCTCGTCGCTGAACCCGAGCCTCCTGGAGATAACGAACGCGCCGTACTCTACCATGGCGAGCAGGTTGCAGGCTACGGCGGCGGCGGCGTGGTAGAGGACCTTGTCCTGGTCAGCGACGAGCATCATGCGGCCGTCGAGCGCCTCCACCAGCCCGCGGGCCCAATCCGCCAGTGCGGGCTCGCAGGTCACTCCGAACGTGCTTCCCGGCAGAGACCTCTCGGCCCCTTCCAGATCGGCGAACGTCTGCATGGGGTGGATGGACAGGACGTCCGCGCCCGCCGCTCGCGCCGGCTCGAGCGCGCCCAGGGAGAGCGCGCCGCTCATGTGTATTACCTTCTTCCCTGCCAGAGGCACCGCCTGCGCAAGCCGCGCGCAGGTTTCGGCAATCGCGCCGTCGGGAGTGGTGATGATGATGACCTGCGCCCGCCCGGCCGCCTCAGCATCCGAGGATCGAGGCACCGCGCCGGAGAGCCTGGCGGCCCGTTCGCGCGCCTCGCCCGAAAGGTCGGCCACCGCCACCACGTCGTAGCCCCGCCGGGAAAGGAGGTGGGCCATCGCGGTCCCCACCTTGCCGGTGCCGATGACGGCCACGGTCTGCCGTTCTTCTCTCTGGCCAGCCATCCTTATCTCCTAGAGGTCGTCGGTGCGCCAGGTCGCCTGCTCGTCCCCCAGCGCGTCCAGCACGGAGCGCAGCGGTGTGCCGTCGGGGAGCTTCGCCTCAGGCGCGATCTCGAGCAGCGGCTCGAGCACGAAGCGCCTCTCGGTGAGCCTGGGGTGCGGGAGCGTCAGGTCGGGACCGTCCTGGGCGACGTCCGCGAACAGGAGGATGTCCAGGTCGAGCGTGCGAGGGCCCCAGCGTGTGATCCGCTGCCTGCCCCTGGCAATCTCTATTTCGTGGAGAAAGCTCAGCAGCTCGTAGGGGTCCAGCGTCGTCTCTATCGCCACCACGGCGTTGAGGAAGTCGGGCTGGTCGGTCATGCCCACCGGCTCCGAGCCGTACACCCCTGACCTGGCGATCAGGACTATGTCCGGCAGGGCGGCCGAGAGGGTCATCACCGCGGCCTGGAGATTCTCGAGCCTCTCACCCACGTTCGAACCCATCCCGATGTACGCGCGGCTCACTGCGACTCCTTTGCCGGGCTGTCCATCGTCACGGTCACCGACACGTTGGCGACCGCGACCGGCATGGGCGCTTCCGGCTTGGAGACGGTGACACTGGCCCTGGCGATCAGCGGGTCCGTCAGACACAGCTCGGCTATTTCCCGCGCGACGGTCTCGATCAGGTCATGCCCTGTGGAGGTCGCGACGCGCGAGGCCTCCGAGGCCACCCGGGCGTAATCCACCGTCTCGGCTATGTCGTCTCCCCGCGGGGGCGAGAACATCTCCAGTCTGATATCGATGATGAACTTCTGCCCCTGCTCCTTCTCGCTTGCGAGCACCCCGTGGTGCGCGAACACCTCAAGCCCGCTCACCTCGAGGATGCAGGAGCCTCGCGCCGCCGTCACTGCGGCCTCTCCTTTCCCGCGATGGCGTCAGCCACTTTTACCACCTCGAGCATCTCGGCAACGTCGTGGACCCGCACGACGTCCACTCCACGGGCGATCGAGAACGCCACGCTGGCAGCCGTCCCCATCATCCGCTCGCCCACCACCCGGCCCGTCACCGAGCCGATGAACCTCTTGCGCGAGGTGCCCAGCACCAGCGGATAGCCCAGGCTCGCAAACTCGCCCAGCCTGCGTATGATCTCGAGATTGTGTTCCACTGTCTTGCCGAACCCTATGCCCGGGTCGATGAGCACCCGCTCCGGCGAGATGCCCTGGCCGGCGGCGTACCGGGCCCGCTCGATCAGGAACCCTGAGATGTCGGCGACGACGTCGCCGTAGGTCGGGTTCTCCTGCATGTCGCGGGGCATGCCCTGCATGTGCATCAGGATGACCGGGACCTCCCGCTCCGCCACCAGGGAAGCCATGCGGTCGTCGAGCCTCAGCGCGCTCACGTCGTTCACGATGCAGGCGCCCGCGTCCAGCGCCCTGGCCGCTATCTCCGACTTGTAGGTGTCTATAGAGATCGGCATGCGCGCCTCGGAGGCGATCGCCTCGATCAACGGGATGGTCCGCCGCTCCTCCTCGGGGAGGCTGACGGCCTCCGCCCCCGGCCTGGTCGATTCCCCTCCGATGTCGATGATGTCCACGCCCGCGGCGACCATCTCGAGCGCGCGCANNACTCGCTATGAACTGCTTGAGCTCCCCGGCCAGCGCCTTGCAGCCGAAGGGCTGCGCCGCCAGGCTCCTGGCGGCATCGGCGAGCTGCCTCTCGGTGCCGATCAGGATGACGTCGACCAGCTCCTTGCCGTCGACGAGGAAGACGTTGCGGGGGGTCGCGCAGTCTCCACCCTTGGAGAGCATTATCTGCTTGATTATGTGGGAGGCCCTGGCCTGGACCTTGGATACGGCCACCGACGCGCAGACCATCTTGTGCGACATTATCGCCGCCCCGCCTGGATCGGTGCCCAGCTCGCCCAGGATGCGGCGGGCATCGTCGGCGCCCTGGACCCTCACCAGCCGCAGGTTGTGCCTCGCGGTGGCGGCGCTCGGACTCATGCTAGTACTCTGTGCCATAGATACCCCGGCATTCCACGCCTTAGCCGCGCCGGTACGTCAGGCCGCGGACGGTGCGCTCAAGCTCTCCTGCCCATCAGGGACATCGCCTCGGCGCGCGCGGCCGGGCTCTTGTAGAAGAGCCCCCTGACGGCCGAGGTCACCGTTACGGTCCCCGGTTTCTTCACGCCTCTCATAGACATGCACAGGTGCTCGGCCTCGATGACGACCAGGACGCCCTGCGCGTCGAGCCCGGCCATCAAGGTATCGGCGACCTGCGTGGTCAACCGCTCCTGCACCTGCAGCCGCTTGGAGAGGATGTCCACAACCCTGGCCAGCTTGCTGATGCCGGTGATCTGTCCGCTGGTGCCCGGCACGTAGGCGACGTGGGCCTTGCCGATGAACGGCATCAGGTGATGCTCGCAGACCGAGTAGAGCGGGATGTCCTTCACCAGGATCATCTCCTCGTGCTCCTCAGCGAACTGTGCCTGCAGAACCGTGGTAGGGTCGGCGCCTAGCCCGGCGAATATCTCCTCGTACATGTTGGCGACACGACTGGGGGTGAGGCGCAGCCCCTCGCGGTCAGGGTCCTCGCCTATCCCCTCCAGTATCATGCGTATCGCGGACTCGATCTTCTCGCGGTCCAACTCGATGCCTCCTGTGCGGTGGGTGAATTCCCTGCTTGCACTTTTTAGCAGAAGTGGTGCGGCCGGTCAAAGCGGGATACTGCCCGGATGAGCCTGCTACTCGGGAAGGACCTCCGGCTTGGTGGCGGTGGTCGCCGGCGGCTTGACTACCTTCTTGCCGCGGAGCTTCCTGCGCTCGGTCTCCTCCTTGGCCTCCATCGCCGCCACGCGAGCGTCCTCTTTCTTCTTCTCCTCGAGGAACTTCTCGTAGACCTCCTTGGGGTCGCCATCGAGAAGTTTGAGGAGCTCTTCCTTGCCAATAGTCTCCTTGTCGACCAGTATCTTGGCAATGGTGTCGAGCCTGTCCCTCTGCTCGGTGAGGATGCGGGTGGCCTCCTTGTGGGCCTCGTCTACCAGGCGCCTGACCTCCTGGTCGATCTGGAACGCGACCTCGTCAGAGTAGTTGGGCTCAGCCGCGAAGTCNNTACTCCATCGTCATCTGCCGGGCCACCTTGGTGGCCTTCTCGATGTCGTTCTGGTCGCCGGTGGTTATCTCGCTGAAGACCAGCTCCTCGGCGGTGCGCCCTCCGAGCAGCATGGCGAGCTGGTCGATCAGCTCAGACCTGGTGACCAGGTACTTGTCCTCGGTCGGCAGGGTGAGCGTGTATCCGAGCGCGCGCCCTCGCGGAATGATCGAGATCTTGTGGACCGGGTCGGCGTTGGGAAGCGAGTGCGCCAGCAGGGCGTGGCCGGTCTCGTGGTAAGCGATGATCTCCTTCTCGCGCTCGCTGATGAGGCGCGTCTTCTTCTCCGGGCCGGCGACCACGCGGTCGATGGCTTCCTCGAGCTCGATCATGTCGATCATCTTCTTGCCGTGGCGCGCCGACAGCAGGGCGGCCTCGTTGACCATGTTGGCGAGGTCGGCGCCGGTGAAGCCGGGAGTCCGCCGCGCCAGCACGTCTATGTCGATGGCCGGTGCCAGCGGCTTGCCCTTGGTGTGCACCCTGAGGATCGCGCGCCGCCCCTCCAGGTCCG
The DNA here is from genome assembly GCA_003157385.1 of Actinomycetota bacterium. Classification (GTDB taxonomy): domain Bacteria; phylum Actinomycetota; class Geothermincolia; order Fen-727; family Anoxymicrobiaceae; genus FEN-680. The sequence continues at coordinate 24,906 of PMJJ01000028.1, forward strand.
GCCTGTCCACCACGACCTGCCTGTCGAACCTGCCCGGCCTGAGCAGCGCCGGGTCGAGGATGTCGGGGCGGTTGGTCGCGGCGATGAGGATTACGCCCGACTTGACGTCGAAGCCGTCCATCTCGACCAACAACTGGTTGAG
>PMJJ01000028.1:25110-27934 GCA_003157385.1 Actinomycetota bacterium
GAGCCGGGCGGACCATAGAGCAGCACGCCCTTGGGTATCTTGGCGCCCAGGGCCTGGAACTTGGCCGGGTTCTCCAGGAACTCCTTGATCTCCATGAGCTCCTCGACGGCTTCATCGACCCCCGCCACATCCTCGAAGGTCACCTTGGGCATGTCCTTGGTTATCTGCCTGGCCCGGCTCTTGCCGAACGACATCACCCGGTTCCCGCCCCCCTGCATCTGCTGCATGAAGAACAGGATCAAGCCCACCATCAACAGCAGTGGCAACACCTGTATCAGGATTGCGAGGATGCTGGTCGATGTCTGCGGGTTTACGGTGATCGCGATTCCCTTGTCCACCAGCTCGTGCGCAATGTCGTAGTTGGGCGGGAAGGCGGTCTTGAACTCCTGATTGTTCTTGAGGGTGTACTGCAGGGTCTGGTCCTTGTTGTAAATAGTGACCGATTGCACCTGGTTCCGGTTGACCTGGTCCAGGAACGTGTTGAAGGTGGCAGGCTTTGGTGCAGCTTTCCAGGGTGGGTCGACCACCAGAAAGATTATCAGGACCAGTATTATCAGCCAGAATATGATGGTCTTGGTGTACTTCCTCACTCGCTGCTTCCCCGTTCAGTAAAATAGCCGACAGGCAAGAGGTCGGCTACCCCGATGGACTGCACTTAACGTCAATATTCTACCATATTCTGGCCACTCCTCCGGTCGGGCAACCATGCGATGCCTCAAGGTGGCGACAGACAATGAGGACAGGTACTTTCCACTTTTTTCTACTCGCCTTTACCGCAACAGACGGGGACAGGTACTTCTACTTCTTTTTCTAACGGATGGTCTCTTCGTCGATCAAAGAATAGAAAATGAAGTCGAAAGTACCTGTCCTCACGTGTCATTGAAAGTAGAAAAAAAGTGGAAAGTACCTGTCCCCAATTCTACTTCTTGAGCCGGGCGATGTAGGGCAGGTTGCGGTATCTCTCGTCATAGTCCAGGCCGTATCCGACGACGAAGACGTCAACGATGGCGAAGCCCTCGTACTTGATGGGAAGGTCGATCTTGCCGTCGACGTGCTTCTTGTTGAGGAGCGAGCAGATCTCCAGCGTTGCGGGCTTGCGCGCCTCGAGGTTCCTGAGCAGGTAGCTCAGGGTCAGGCCTGTATCGATTATGTCTTCGACGATCAGTACATGCCGCCCGGAGATATCGGTGTCCAGGTCCTTCTGGAACCTGATCACCCCCGACGTCTTGGTGGAGGAGCCGTACGACGAGCAGGAGATGAAATCGAACCGCACGGGTGTGGTGAGGCAGCGGGCCAGGTCGGCGAGAAACACGAAGGCTCCCTTGAGGATGCCCACCAGCAGGATCTCCTGGCCATCGTAGTCCCTGCTGATCTCGCGGCCGAGCTCTCGCACCCGTACAGAGATCTCCTCAGTCGTGAAAAGCGTCTCTCCGAGCTCGTACTTCGCCAATCTCCACCTGCTTTCACTCGGGCCTCCACGCGGTGCGACGCGAACAGCCTATTGAAAACGGGGCATCACATGCAATAGCCGCGGGGCTCAATCCTGCGTTCGTCTGAGTCTGATCGCCTGCCTGTCCGAGGGCCGGAGCTTGTAGCGGTCGTCCAGGCGCAGGCCGACGACCCAGACCACCCGGTCCTCCTCCATCACCAGGGACACCTTGCGCCGCTCGCGCCTGGGCAACTTGACGTCGATGAAGAAGTCCTTGAGCTTCCTCCGGAACGGCGAGCCCAGTGGCCGGAAGCGGTCGCCGGGTCCCGGGGTCCGCACCGTGAGCGGGGCCTTGATGTCCGGGCGCACGTACTCCTCGTCGCCGGCGGGCGAGAAGTCCGCGCCGGAGGCCTCGACCAGCTCGGCGGAGATGCCGCCGCCCCAGGGGACGCGCACGCTCCCGGGCACGGGAAGCTGCACCGGCTGGTACTCCGGAGCCTCATCGTCCCGGCAGCGGATGACGACCTCGTCGTACTCGCGCTCGGCGACGGAGTCGCGCGGCAGGTCGATCGCGGCTCCGCTCGACCCGTGGACGACCTTCTCCACTATGTCCACCACGTGTTGCCAGCTGATCATGGGCTCGCCCGGAAGCAGCCTCGCCCAGGACTCTCTCAGAGCGCCCCTCTGCAGGGAGGGCGGCATCTCCAGGAGCTTGTCCCTGTCTATACGCACCTCGTCCTCCTCGAACGTCGCCGACCTGTCCAGCGCTCCCCGCGCGAGTTCCTGCATGTACTCCCTGTCCAGGCCCAACGACTCGACCTCGCGGAGGATGACCTCCTTGACCACCTCTCCGAACTCAGCGACGAGGAAGGGCAGCAGCTTGAGCCTCACTCGGTTGCGCAGGTATGCCGTCTCCAGGTTGGTGCGGTCCACGCGGTAAGCGATGTCGCTGGCGGACAGGTATGCCTCGACCTCGAAGCGCCACACCTCGATGAGCGGCCTGATTATCTTGCCGGACATCGGCCCGATGGCGGCGAGCCCCGTGAGCCCGGCCCCCTGCACCACCCGCATCAGGAACGTCTCCACCTGGTCGTCGGCCGTGTGCCCCACCGCGACGCGGTCCGCCTCCCACTCGTCGGCGTAATCGAGCAGAGCCTCGAGCCTGAGCGCCCTGGCCGCGTCCTGCGGCGAGCGCCCCGTCTCCTCGATCTCCCTCTTTACGTCGATCCTCACGCTCCGCGAGGGAAGACCGAGGCCTTCGGCCATCTCGCGCACGAACTCGGCGTCCCCGGCGGACTCCTCCCCCCTGAGCATATGGTCGGCGTGGAACACGGCAAGCGTCAGGCCCATGCCCTCGGCTATGTGTGAGAGGAAGTGCAGGAGCGCGACAGAGTC
>PMJJ01000031.1 GCA_003157385.1 Actinomycetota bacterium
GGTCACCCGCAACGCGACCTGGGCGGAAGGCGGGGCCTTCAAGGTGCCCAGGATAATCTGAGGCGGTGGGATGGACATCGTATATTCCAGCGGGCTCGAGCTCGCCAGGGCGATCAAGGACAAAGAGATATCCTCGGTCGAGGCCACCTCGGCCTACCTCGACCGGATCGAGGCCGTCGAGCCGCGCGTGAGCGCGTTCGTCAACCTCTGCGCGGATGACGCCCGCGAACGGGCGCGACAGATCGACCGGGCCATCGCCGCCGGTGACGATGCCGGGCCCCTGTGCGGCGTGCCGATCGCGATCAAGGACGTGCTCTCCACGCGCGGGTTCACAACGACTTGTGGCTCGCGGATGCTCGAGAAATTCGTGCCGGTGTACGACGCGACGGCCGTGGAGCGGGTCACCGCCGCCGGCACGGTCATGCTGGGCAAGGCCAACATGGACGAGTTCGCCATGGGCTCCTCGACCGAGAATTCCTACTTCGGGCCGACCCATAACCCCTGGGACCTCGACAGGGTTCCCGGCGGGTCGAGCGGGGGTTCGGCGGCGGCGGTCAGCGCCGGCGAGGCGCCCTGGGCGCTGGGCTCCGACACCGGCGGGAGTATCAGGCAGCCCGCGGCGCTCTGCGGGATAGTGGGGATGAAGCCGACCTACGGGCTGGTGTCGCGCTACGGGCTGGTGGCTTTCGCTTCTTCGCTGGACCAGGTCGGCCCCATGGCGCTCGACGTCTCCGACTGCGCGGCGCTGCTGGGTGTCATATCCGGACACGACAGGCGCGACTCCACCTCAATCGAGCAGCCCGCGGTCGACTACCTCTCCCGCCTGACCGGTGAGGTGAAGGGCCTTAAGGTCGCCATCGTCAAGGAGCTCTCCAGCGAGGGGATAGACCCGGGCGTGCTCGAGAAGATCAAAGCGGCCATGGACGTGCTCGAGGGGCTGGGGGTCACCTGCGAAGAGGTCTCGCTGCCGAGCTTCTCGTACGGGCTTTCCGCCTACTACCTCATCGCGCCGGCTGAGGCTTCGAGCAACCTGGCGCGGTTTGACGGGGTGAGGTACGGGTTCAGGGCCGCCGGCGAGTTCGCCGACATCTGGGAGATGTACGACGCCACCAGGGCGCAGGGGTTCGGGCCGGAGGTCAAGCGCCGCATCATGCTGGGCACCTACGCGCTGTCCGCCGGATACTACGACGAGTACTACGCCAAGGCTCAGAAGATCCGCACCCTCATCGTGCAGGACTACGCCCGGGCCTTCGACACCTACGACCTGCTGGTGTCCCCGACGTCCCCGACCACGGCCTTCAAGCTTGGCGAGAAGATGGACGATCCCTTGACGATGTACCTGTCCGACATCTGCACTATCCCGGTCAACCTCGCGGGGATACCGGCCCTGAGCCTTCCTTGCGGGCTTGCCGGCGGACTGCCGGTGGGGTTCCAGATCATGGGCCCGCCGCTGTCGGAGCAGAAGATACTGGACGCCGCGCTGGCCCTGGAGCGCGAGCTGAAGTTCGACGTGAGGCCGGTGGGCCTCGAGGCCGGATAGAAGGTAGGGCGATGGAATACCAAACCGTGATCGGGCTGGAGATACACGCGGAGCTTAACACGGCGTCGAAGATGTTCTGTGGATGCGCGGCCACGTTCGGCGGCAACCCCAACACCAAGACCTGCCCGATATGCCTGGGACACCCCGGTGTTCTGCCGGTCGCCAACAGGGCCGCGATCGCAAACACCATACTGCTGGGGCTGGCGCTCAACTGCGAGGTGACGCCGCGCTCGATATTCCATCGCAAGAACTATTTCTACCCGGACATGCCCAAGGACTTCCAGATATCCCAGTACGACATCCCCCTGACCGCGGGAGGCTGGCTTGAGGTCGAGATGGACGGCTACCGACGCAGGGTGGGTATCACCCGTGTCCACCTCGAGGAGGACACCGGAAAGAGCATACACATCGGCGAGAGCGGCCGCATCCACGGCGCCGAGCACAGCCTCGAGGACTTCAACCGCGCGGGTATTCCGCTGGCCGAGATAGTCAGCGAGCCGGACCTGCGCGGCCCCGAAGAGGCGCGGGTCTTCCTGCAGCTGCTCCGCGCGACGCTCGAGTACCTCGGGATCAGCGACTGCAAGATGGAGNNGGGACCAAGGTCGAGATCAAGAACATGAACTCCTTCCGCGCTCTCTCGCGCGCGCTGGCCTACGAGGTGGAGCGGCAGCGATTCGCGCTGGAGCAGGGGCAGCCGATAGTCCAGGAGACCCGCCACTGGGACGATGCCGCGGGCATGACCAGCCCGCTGCGCAGCAAAGAGGAGGCCTTCGACTACCGGTACTTCCCGGAGCCCGACCTCGTTCCGATAGAGCCAGATGCCGATTGGGTCGAGGTGATCAGGGCCAGGATGCCGGAGCTGCCGGTCGAGAAGCTGCACCGATTCGAGAAAGACTTCAAACTCCCGCCGGAGATAGCGACGATGCTTACCAGCGAGAAGGCGATGGCCGACTACTTCGAGAACGCGGTCCAGACCGGACAGGACCCGGTGGAGCTAGCCAAGTGGATCGCCGGCGACCTCGCGGCGCTGCTGAAGGACGCCTCGATACCGATAGACGCGTGCCCGCTGAAGCCGACAGGGCTGGGCGAGCTGGTGGCGCTCCTGGCGCAGAGGGTCATCTCGGGGAAGATGGCCAAGGACGTCCTGCGCGAAGCCTTCGAGTCCGGCAAGACCCCCCGGGTGATCGTGGCGGACAGGGGCCTGAGCCAGATCGCCGACTCCTCCGAGATCGAATCGGTGGTGGACGAGGTCGTCACCGAGAACCCGGAAGCCGCCGAGGACTTGAGGCAGGGCAAGGAGGCGGCGCTCAAGTTCCTGATGGGGCAGGTCATGAAGAAGACGCGGGGCAAGGCCAACCCTTCCATGGCCTCTGATGTGCTGCGCAAGAAGCTCGGCTGAGCCCTAGTAGAGTTTGATGACTACCTTGGAGATGACCCACTTACTGTTTACCACGTGAAGTGTCACGTCCGCGACGTTGACGGTCGTCCCGTAGGGCTCATTGCCTCCACGGATGTACTGGGCCGGGACAGTCACGGTCACGGTGGCAGTGTCACCGTTCTTGACAAGCTCGTAGTCCAGCACCCTGGTGAAGCCGAGCCCGAAGCCCTGGTTGATGAAATATGTCTTGCAGACTTTTTCAATTTCCTTGCTTTTGGCCGGGTCGACCAGCGACATCATGCCGTTGAGATCCCTGTTCCCGCCCACCTCGAAGAACTGCTTGACCACCACGTCCGGTGCCGAAGCGGCGCTGCTCTTGACCAAGGTGTAGACGCCATACCCGACAAACATGAGGAGGATGAGGCCGGCGGCGACCACGATGGTCCGGTTCTCGCGCTACTTTGCCCATTCGAGGGCGGTTGCCAGCTTGCCTCTGGTCGGTGCGCCCATGGTCGATACCGGGACGTAGGGCTTCTGCGCCCGTTGAGGAGCGATGTAGGCGGGCGCAGGCTCGATGTCATCGTCGGTCAACTGGAACCGATGCTCGAGATCCCTGGAATAGACGACGTACTTGTATTGTGGGCGCTCGGGGTTGGGGTCGACCTTCTCGATGGTCACCTGCTGGTTGCGCCTGAACGCGACGACGCCGCTCACTAGAATCTCGCGCTTGATAAATCCAGAGTCGCCTGCTTCCATGTTGCCACCTCCATCCACGCATGGCGCAACGATACGTCAGAGCGGGAATCGATCTCTCGAATAGGATTCTGCCTCTCGGGTTGATTGTAGTGCGGCTCCAACTGGTTTCGCCTAATAGAGTTTCACTTGGATGCATGGTTCACGGGACAAATGGTTCACAGAACTCGGCAGAACAAGTTGGATATGCAGTAGTTTCGACCTCTTGTCTTTGTTGACCCATCGCCGCTTGAAGGTCAGTATCATGTCGAGGGTCAAATCACCAGTCCTCCATCTGACACTGTGAGATCAGCCACTTGCCGTTCTTCTTCACCATGCCCAATGTTGAAAACTTGACCATGGTATTGGGAGGGATCTGGTTGCCTTCTCCCCTGATATAGTTCGAATTGAAGGAAGCCACCACTGTCGCGGTGTTTCCGCTGATCGTCGTCTTGTATATCAAGGCTCTCGCAAAGTTGGCCCCGTAACGAGGTACTAGGTACTGTATTCTGTACTTCATTGTAGTTCTTGTCGTAGCGCTCTATTTGCCAAACTGCTGTTCCAGTTGTGACTTCTGCGACGGGTTCTGTGCCAGCGCCGTCGGATCCATCTGTGCAATCATCCCGTTGATGTCAAAACTCTCCCCTGCTGCAAAAAAGGCCTTGGCCGTAGCTTCGGGACTAGAGGCGCGGAACAGATTGATGCAGACAATCGCCACGACCAGGACCAGACCGACCGCCGCGACGACGACAACCGACTTGCTCACGGGAAGGTCCACCAACCGTTCTTTGAGCGTCGCTGGCTTAGCCGGCCTCGATGCCTTCTGTGCTGATAGCGGTTCTCGGGTCACGTCCCGCGTGGCCACCGGCAATGCTGCCGGAAGGCTTACGTCGTTGTCGCTCAGCTGGAACTTCTTGAGGAGTCTTTGAGAGAACACGACGTATTTGTATGCGGGCCTCTGTGTATTAGCGCTTATGCTCTCAACGACAACCTGCTCACTACTTATAAAAGCATACTGATTCCCTACAGCAATATCGTGAGAGACTCGTACGGTATCCCCAGGTTTGATCTCTTGACCCATTAACACTCCACTTGAAGCCTGCCGCAGTCAGTTATTATACACTGCCATCTGTCAACTCTGTTTTCTCATAGCAGGTATTACCCCCAACGGTTCCTACTATGCGGGACTTATCTTATTCAAGCGATCATGGGCGTGAGCGACTCCAACGGGGCTCAGGGTTAGTCTTTTGCGAAGCCTCCACAGCATTCATAAGTCCGCGCCGGATCAGGGCTCATGCGAGGACAGCGAGCAAAAGACTTACCCGTAGCCCCTCAATTTTGATCACACCCGCCGTTGCCTCAACTCTCCGTTGATTCACAAACAGAGAAACGGACAATCGAGTGCCCGCTCTTACGTTTAGAGGAAGACCGGACACTCGCAGGCCCGTCTTATTGACCCATCGATTGACCAGTCTGGTTAATCTATTAGCAATGAAAAAGGCGGACACGTCTGTGTCCGCCTTTTCAAACAGTCCTATTAAATTACTGCTCCTCGCCTGCCACGAGTTCTTTGTACTCGGCGGCGGAGAGGAGGTTGTCCATCTCG
>PMJJ01000078.1 GCA_003157385.1 Actinomycetota bacterium
GCTGACGCGTATGACCTTGGCGTCCTGGCCGCCGATGTCGATGATGGTCCTGACCCGGGGCGCCAGGGCGTGCGCGCCTGTCCCGTGGCAGGAGATCTCGCTCACGTTGGCGTTGGCGAGGCCCTCAGCCTGCACGCTGTCGCGCCCGTAGCCGGTGCTGACGCAGTAGGTGATGTCGTCCCAGCCCAGGCCGTGCTCCACCAGCAGCTCGCCCATGACCGCGCGCGCCGAGTCCAGGGGATTGGGCCGCACGCGGATGCTGTGGGACAGGAGGCGCACCCCGATCGACTTGAGCATCGGGGTGTGCCCATCCTCTATCAACACCGCCTGTGCGGTGAGCGATCCTACGTCGATTCCGGCAAACGGCATCTCGTCTCCTCAAACGCAAAATGGGGACTGTCCCTTTTTACATTTATTCAAGAAAGGGGTCTGACCCCTATCTTGAATTTTTCTTCGAGCGCACCGAGCGGGGCGCGCGCTTCTTGACCACGACGTTCTTGACGAACTGGTCTATGTCCTCCTGGAGCGCGCTCATGGGGGTCATGCCGCTCAGCCAGGCGTCTCCCTGCAGGCAGAGGGTAGGCGCGCCGGCCCGCTCCATCAGCTCCTTCTGCACAATGGATATGACGCTCCAGGTCTGCTTGCAGGCGTGGTGCCCGCAGTAGATCCCGCAGTCGGCGCCCATCTCTCTGGCCATGTGGATGGCATCGTCGATCCAAGCGACGGACATCGAGTCCGCTCCCATCTGCCTGGTCATGGGGAAGGTCCGCGCCGCCTCGCAGATGCCGTCAAGCATCTCCTGTTTGCTGCCGGTCGGTATCGGCTCGGGGAAAAACAGGTCGAGCACGTCGAACAGGTAAGTGTAGCCCTGCTCCTCCATCCAGTTGAACAGTCCGTTGTAGTCGATGTAATAGCCGACGTACAACCAGGCGCAGCGCGCGATCTCCGCCGCGGCCGGGTAGTCGCCCGCGGCCAGCCGCTTCCTGGATTCGGCGACCATTATCTCCAGGCAGTCGATCGCTTCCTGCTTGCCCCACATGGTGAACCTGCAGCCGTAGATGAAGAACGAGAACAGGTTGGGCACCGGGCTCGGCGAGTTCTTCTTCAACTCCCAGAGCTGGTAGTGGAGCTCGGCGGCCCTGTTGCACTTCTCGACGACGTCGCGCAGCCGACCCTCGTCGATTCGCTCGCCGACGAAGTCCTCCAGGCTCTGGACCATCGAGTAAAAATTCTTGCGGTACTGCTCGATGCCGCGCTCGGTGTCGTCGACCGGCTTCTCGAGGATGAACTGAGGTATGCCCAGGTAGTTCGCCACGAACTCGTGGATCTTGGAGTTGGCGTCGCAGGCTCCCGCGGTGCACGAGATGATGGCGTCGGCCTCGAAGTCATCCTCGGTGAGCATCGAGCCGAGCTCGATGGTGCTGGCCGAGCAGAGGTGGTCGGGTATCCCCAGCCCCATGGCGTAGTCCCAGTAGCGGTGCCCCTTGCCCTGGGTCGCCCCGGCGCCCAGAGACGTGAGCACTTCGCTGGTGAGCGGCACGGCGTTCTCGAACGCGTGCAAGAGCTCGGGCACGAAGTTGAACGGGACCAGGATGACCTTCTTGCCCGAGGCCTTTGCTTCTTTGGCGTCACGCATCCAGCGCGCGATCATCTTGAGGTAGGCGACGCTGGCCGTCCTCACGCGCCTGGCAAAGAACCCCTCCAGCGTGTCGGCGACGTCGGACGGCATCAGTGCTATGATCCCCCGGACCTCCTCGTCGCTGAAGTCGTCGGGCACGCGCTCTATCATCTCCATCATCTGGAAGACTCTGTTGAAAAGGCCCTCGGGCACCCGCGGCGCCCCCGCGATTATCGGCATCAGCTCTCACTCTCGGTTGTCACTTCAGCCTCTTCATCCGCCGCGGGTCTTGTGCGCTTGCGCACTTTCCTTCGCCCCGCCTGCTTTGGCACCACCACGTTGCTTATGAACTCCTCGATGAGTTCCTGAATGACGCCGATCGGCGTCGTGCGCCTGAGCCACGAGTCTCCCTGCAGGACCAGCAGCGGCACGCCGACCTGTTTCATCAGCTCCTCGCGCAGGATCGAGGCCGCGCTCCACGTCTGCTTGCAGGCATGGTGCCCTGGATATATCGCGCAGTCGGCGCTGAGTTGGGTTACGGCCATTATCACGTCGTCGCTCCAGCCCATGGCCATAGAGGGAGCGCCCATCTGCCGCGTCATCGGCATGTTCCTCGCTTCCTCGGCCATGCCGTCCAGCATTGTGTCCCTGCTGGTGGTGTCGATCGGCTGGGGGAAGATCATGTTGAGCCCGTCCCCCAGGTAGGAGTAGCCCTGCTCCTCCATCCAGTTGAACATCCCCGCCAGGTCGAAGTAGAAGGAAGTATAGGTGAGCAGGCAGCGTGCGACCTCGCGCTCGGCCGGGTACTCGCCCGACTTCAGCCTCTTCTTGGACTCATCCACCAGCACCCGCATCAGCTCGACGCCGCTGTCGGTGCCCCACATCGCGAAGCGCGCGCCGTAGGTGTACAGAGCGAACAGGTTGGGGACGGGGTGTGGCGAGGCCTTGTGCAGCTCCCACAGCTCCATGTAGAGCCTAGTGCACTCGTTGTGCATCTCGACCACAGTCCGGATCTTCTCCTCGGTGAGCTCCTCGTCGAAGAACTCCTCCAGGGTGGCGACCAGCGTTCGGTAGTTGCGGTAGTACTGCTTGATCCCGCGGTCGGTGTTGTCCACCGGCTTCTCCAGCATGAACAGCGGGATGTCGTGGTAGTTGGAGACGAACTCGTGCGTCTTGGAGTTAATGTCGCACGAGCCCACCGCCGCAGAGATGATCGCCTGGGGCTGGAAGTCGTTGCTCCCCAGCATCGAGCCTACCTCTATCGAGTTGGACGAGCAGATGTGATCGGGCAGGCCCAGGCCCAGCGCCATGTCGTAGTAGCGCTCGCCCTGACCCTCCAGCGCGACGACCCCCAGCGTCGAAAGAACTTCGCTCGTTATTGGGTAGCCGTTGTCGAAAGCATGTATCAATTCAGGCGGGAAACAAAAGGGTACCAGGATTGTTTTCTTCCCGTGCTTCGTCGCGGCGTGCTTCGCCTGGTCCAGCCAGACCGCCAGCATGCGCATGAACGCGATGCTGCCCTTGCGAACCCGCGGCACCAGCATCGCCCCCAGCGCGTTGGCGGCGTCACCGGGCAGGATGTTCATAAGCCCGGCAATCTCCTCGTCGCTCATCTCCTCGGGCAGCATGTCGATGACCTCGAACAACATGGCGACGCGGTCGAACATCCCGGTCTTCGCCTCGGCCAGAGCTCTGGTCATGCCTTGCCTCCGATCCTCTCGAGGAACGCCTGGACCCTGGTCCTGATGCGGCCCACGTCGGCCTTCGAGCCGTACACCTTTTCCAGCTGCAGCACCGGTATGTCGCGCTTCTCCAGGTCCAGCCGGAGCTGCACGTTGTCAACGCCGTGCACGTCGCAGAACTTGTTGTGTGTCAGGACCACCCCGTCCACCCTGGCCTCGGCGACCGCGTTGAGCACGAAGTCGCGCCTGCGCGGGTAGTCGTCGTACATGCGGGGGCAGAGCAGGTCGCGCAGGTAGACGTCGGCCATCGCTTTGACCGGATCGGCATCGAGGTCGATGGGGCTCCAGAAAGCACGCGCGCCGTAGCAGAGGGCGTCGGTGACGATCAACCCCCCCACGTCCTCGATGGCCTTTATCAGCTCCGGCTCGTCGCTTGCCGCGCCTCCCAGCATCAGGCGGGCGCGGTAGCCGGTCACCTTGTTGTCCTTGCGCTCGGCGATGGCCGCGTCGGCCATCTCGCAGAAGCGGTCGGGCGGGACCGCCGACGCCAGCAGGAAGAGCGACAGCGCCTCGGCCCCGGTGAAGGCGGGCGCATCGGCCTTGCGCATGTCGTATACCTTGCGCAGCCTCTCGCGGATAGCCTCCTGCCGCCTGATGGCGTCGCGCAGGCTTTCGTCGGTTATCTTCGTCCCGTACTCCTGCTCGATGGCGCCGCGGAAGAGCCTGATCTCCTCCTCGAAGTATTCCATCGCGTCGGGCGTAGTCTGGTGCGGCACCTTCACGTAATAGAAGAACGGCGACGGCTTCACGTACTGCCAGTTCTCGAACATGCCCCTCAGGTGGTCGCACCCGTTCGTCTCGATCAGGCCGTCCATGAAATCGAAAGCGCCCTCGAGACCCAGCTGCAGGCACGAGCGGCAGAACGAGCAGTTGAACCGTGCAAGGTGGGAGTCGGCAATATCGGTGCGGGGATTGCCAAGCGCGCGGATGCGATAAGGGAGGATCCCCGCAGCGTCGAGGATCTCGACCGGGGTGCAGACGCAGGCGTATCCCACGACCTTCCCGCCGCCGGCCTTCCATTCCTTGACGCTGTCGTTCTCGATCGTCTCTGACAGCCTGGCGACCTCTTCCATCATCGGGCGCACCACCTTCTTGTCGTTGGTCGGCTTATCGTGCGCCGGTCCTGGACGACGCCAGGCCCTTTGTCACGAGCTTCGCCAGGCGCCACAGGTTGCTCGCGCCCAACTTCAGTATCATCACGACCCGCTCGCCCGTGGCGAACACGGCGTCCATCATCCCATGAGAGATGCTGCGTGCAGCCATGTCCAGCTCCGCGGTGTCGACCTCGGCGAGCAGGCCGGTAACGTACTCCTTGATCGCGCCCGGCCGCGCCGCCGGCGAGCGGTTGAACGCCGCCAACCAGCCGTTGATGCGCCTGCCCATCTCCTCGGGCCGCAGCGCCTGCCTCACCCCGGCGTTGGACATGACAGCCGAGAGCGCGTCGGAGCAGGCGGCGGTCAGGAGGAACTCCAGCCGCTCGGTGTCTATCCCCTGGATGACCCCGCTCATGACCTCCTCGTTCAGCCCGGGGTTCGCCTCGCGGAACCGTAGCGCCAGCGTGATCGCCGAGTCTATCGCCCGGCTGATCTCCGCCGTGTCCAGCTCGCGGGCCTCATTCCCCAACCGCTCGAGGAGCTCGTCGGGCCAGGCGTTGGCCTCGGCGAAGGCGTTCGCGACCACTCGCGCCAGGATGTTACAGAGCGCGGTGCCGGTGCGCCAGGCGAGCACGACCTTCTCGGGGTCGCGCGCGATGAGCTCGACCAGCACGCCCGCCATGACCTCGGCGTCCTCTCCGACGGCGACCAGCACCTCGTTGGCGGCTTCGATGTCGACGTTGTCGAGCATCCGCTTCATCACGTCGGTGAAGACGGCCCTGAATCGCGGCTCCGTCCCACCCAGGATGTAGTTGCCGGCGTGCAGGTCGATAGCCATGCGCGAACCGGTGGTGATCATGCGCCCGAGCTCTTCGGCGTCGAGCGCGGTGATGGTGTTGAAGAGCGCGCTGGCGAGGATCTCCGGCGGCAGGTTCGTTTTCTCGAGCGTCACCGACACGAGCTTGATCAGCGCGTTGGCGACCGGCGGGACGATACCCACGATGTTCGCCACCACCACCGGGTTCTCCATCATGGTCTCGATGAAGCGCGTAATGTAGACGGTGAAGTAGTCGAGCATGTCGGTGGTGGCCTCGCGCACCTTGCCGAAGTCCGTCTCCTTGAGGACCGCCTCTAACGCGGGGAACGCGGCGCTGGCGAGGTCCGGGTTCTCCGCGTGCACTTTCATCACCAGCGCGGAGTACGAGTTGAGGGCGGCTGCGATCTCCGAGCCGTCGACCGCCTCGATGTGCTTCTCGAGGACCACCCGTCGCTCGGCCGGCTCAAGCCCGTCGAGGAACTGCGCGAAGAGCTTGATGACGCGCACCCATGCCATCTCGAACAGGTACGCCGACTCGATGGCCTCGCGGGTCAGGTCGGGATCATCCCTGAAAGCGGTCTCGAGCTGCTCCGGCTCGATCCGCTCCATGAGCTTCCTGACCGCTTCCCGCGTCTGCTCCGCCTGCGTCGCGGTCTCTTTGCCCGCCTTCTTCTCGCTCAACTCAAATCACCTCGCATTGTGTCCCGCCACGCGCTCGACCAGTCTTTTCAAAGCCATATATCCCCACAGGCAGGCCGAGCGCACCACGGCGAAGCCCGCCTTCGCCACCTCGCGCCCGTCGACCTCCGCCAGGGCGTCCCTCAGGAAATCGGGGTTGCGCCCGGCGGCCCTGTTTACCATCCCGGCTCCCGTGTTGATCGCCACGCCCAGGGCGACCGCTGCGCGCCGGCCGGCGTCGACCTTCTCGAAGATACGGCCGTACACCACCGGCACCTCGCGCAGCCTGTCGGGGTCGATGCCGCTTGTCAGCTCTTCGAGGAAAGCTTCAAGCAGCGGCGCCGGGAACTGGTCCAGCTGGCGCCCCAGCTCCAGGACCGCCTCGACGACATAGTTGAACATGTCCGGCGCGAGGGCGACCAGGCTCAGTGCCAGCTCGGGGTCCTCCCACAGCAGGGTGCGGACCGCGAGCCCGGCGCTCTCAGGGTCGAGCGAGGCGATGTTCATCTTGATGATGCTCATGAAGGCGGGGGTGCGCATGACCTCGCGCAACACCCGCACGCCGGCGCCCGCCGTCTCTTCTGAGCCGATTGGGTCCATGTCGCCCACCGTCATTTCTCGCTTCCCCCATCCTCTTCGGTCGCGGTGCCGTCCGCTTCTGACGCGGCAAGCGCCTCGCGCCCCGCGTCTATGAGCGGCACCACAACCCCCTGCATGAACTCGGGGTTCTGCCCGGCTATCTGGCGCATGCTCTCGGCGATGCCACGAACCAGCTGTCTTGCTTCGGATCCCTCACGCACGGCCTCGGAGCCAAGGCGCTCGACCGCCGAGCCGAGCATCGGGACCAGCGTGTCCAGGAGCAGGCCGACAGCTCCCTGCCCCGCTTCGGCTCCCGGAAGCGACTCGGTTATGCCAGCTCCCAGTCCCTCCCAGAAGCCGGCTGCGGCGCCGGCAAGGTTCTCGTCGTTCACCGCGGCGAGCCTCGCGGACAGCACCAGCGCCTGCCCGGCGGCGTGCCCCAGCCTGCGCGCGTCGACCTCCTCGATCAGGCCGGCCATGAAGCCGGTGAGAAGAACGGTCGGGAAGTTGGCCAGCTGGGACGTGGTCTCGTCGGCGCCGGCGATGGCGGCGTTCACCAGCGAGGGAGTCGAGCTCAGCAGGCTCAGGAAGAACTCGGGGTCCTCCCAGACCAGCGTGCGTACGAGCAGGGCCGCGTTCTCCGGGTCGAGCTCGCGCAGTATGATGCGTACGCTCGCCTTGAATCGCGGCGTGCGCAGCAGCTCGCGCAGTACGCGGCTTATCCCTTCTATCGGTCCCTGTCGCCGTCTCTCATCCATGCCCGTCTCTCTTTGCGTCCTTATCATCCGTGACGGCGAGACGCCGGCGCTACGAAAACTTCTACAGCGTCTCGCACTCGTAGAACCAGCGAGCCACCTCCATCTGGCAGAGCTGCTTGCCCCCCATCCAGAGCTGCACTATCTTCACATCGCGCCAGTGCTTCTCCACGTCCCACAGCCGGTCGCTGCCGTGCGCGCCCATGATGTTCATCGCCTTCTTGAGGTCCTCGACCGCGCGGTCGCAGGCGAAGTACTTATACCCCCTGCCCTTGGCGACGATCTCGTCGGACCAGCGCTCGCCGTATAGGTCGGGGCGGTCGATCATCCTCGCGCACTGGTAGGCGAGGATCCTGCAGATGTCGATGTCGCGTGCGAAGTCCGCCAGAACGCCGGCGATGTCGTCGTTCTCCTTGAGCGGCTTGCCCCTGTAGGTCTGCTCGGTGCAGAAGTCCTTGAGTATCTCGTACACGTTCATCAGCGCGCCCACCACGAACGCCGTGCTGCCCATGTTGCCGAAGCTGATGACCTCCTTGAAGTACATCGCGTCCAGGCCCGGGCCATGCGCGCGGTACCACGACGGTACCCTGCAGTCCTCGAACCAGATGTCGCCGTTCTTGTCCGCGGCCATGCCCGCCTTCTGGTAAGGGCCACTCTGGGTGCAACCGGGATTCTTCGCGGGGACAAAGATGAACGCGAAGTCGTCGAGGTCGCGCGAGCCCGCCTTGGTGGTGCAGACCACGCCGAAGAGGTCGGCGACGCCGCCGGAGTTGGTGGGCCAGAGCTTGTGGCCGTTGATAACCCACTCGTCGCCATCGAGCACGGCGGTCGTCTCGATGGTGCTGCCTCCGACGATCTCCATGTTTTCGATATCGGCGCCCCCCTGCGGCTCGGTCATCGCGTTCGCCGCGAAGCAGGGCGCGGTGGTGTCGCAGAACATCGGGGCAAGCTCCTCGCATAGCCTCCTGTTCACGTGCGGCTCGTTGCAAATCATGACCAGCGGCCAGAACAGGACGCCGAACGCGACCGCCATCCCCGAGTCGGCGCGGGCGATCTCCTCGAACGCGCGGCAGGCGATGGTTGCTGTATAGCCGGAGTGTCCGAAGCCCCAGCCCCCCACATCCTCGGGGAAGAGCATCCTCTGGAAACCGAGCTCGCCCATGAGGCTGCGGAAGGCGGGCTCGATGAGCCGGTGCGCCTCCCAGTCCTCGTCGTACTGGCGGCGATAGGGCATGACCTCGCGCTCGGCCCACGCGCGCACGATGTCGCCGAGGTGCTTGTCGACCGGCGCCAGGTACTCGAGCGGCCTGGTGAAATCGTCTATGGTGCGCATCGCGCTCCCTCCATCACTACAGTTCCTTCAGGTCGAAATAATGCCTGGCAAGGTCGGTCTGTGCGACTGTCTCGGGCAGGACACAGGACTCGAGCGTCTTCACGTCCCGCCAGTACCTCTCCAGGTTCCACTCGGTCGCGTAACCGGCGGACGCCATTAGCTCCATGGTGTTGTCCATCGCCTCCATAGCGCCCCGCGCCGCCAGCTTGAAAGCTGCTGTGGCGGCAGTTGCCACCGGAGGCGAGCCCGCCGGGCCGTAGAGGTTAGGAGCCGAAAGCAGGCGCGCGGCGTTGAAGGTGAGAAGGCGTCCCATCGCCATCTTTCCGCCGATCTCCCCCAGCAGCGACGCGACCAGCGGGTTCTCCTTGAAGACCTGGCCCTTGCCCTTGATGACCCTGGTGTCGCCCCACTCCTTGATGATGTCGTAAGTGGCAAGCAAGGCGCCGGAGCAAGCCGCGGCGCAGAGCGTGTAATACCAGGCGAGCATCCCGCGCATGCGGGTCGTGCCTTGGAGCAGTACCTGGGCGTCCGCCGCGCGTACTCCATCCATTGTGATGTCCGCATTGATGCTGGCGGCGAGACCTGTCTTCTTGAACGGTTCGCCGGTCGAGAAGCCCCTGAGATGCGGCGCGACCAGCACGAGCATCGGCTCGTCGCTCTCACCCGCGCAGGCCACACCGAAAGCGTAGGCGCCCGCACCGGAGCACTGCGGCCTGGCGTCGCGCGCGCTCAGGAGCCAGCCGTCGGCGTCTCTCTTTGCCGCTGCCTGATAAGGAAGGCCGTAGAACGCGGCCGCATCGGGGTCCTTCGAATAGCTAGGAAGGATCAGCGAGGCGATGACGGGATCCTTGCCGCATACAACCGGCGCCATGTGCTCGAGCAGGGCTTCGTTCTTGTAGGGCTCGATGGCGAAAGCGGATTGCAGCGCGAAGGTGTTGGCCAGGACAAACGCGATGCCGCTGTCCGCGCGTCCAACTTGCTCGATCACCGCGGCCAGCGTCATCGCGGCGTCGGGAGTGCCCAGCCCTCCCCCTCCCATCTCCTCGGGCCAGAGCATCGACTGCAGACCGATGTCTACCAGCAGCTTGCGCATGGCGGGGAGCAGCAGCGCGTCGTAGTCTTCCTTGTGCTCGAGCCTGCCCGCTATCACCTCGGCGTCGGCCCAGTCGGCCACGGTGCGGGCCATCGAGCGGTCCACGTCCTGCAGCCACTCCACCGGCACCGGGAACAGCTCCTGGTAATCCATGACACCCCCAGCTCGGTTGAGCCCCTACGCGCGCGCGCCCGCCGGACGCAGCCCGTTGAGCTGCATGTCGACTATCTCGCGTGACATCTCGTCCACCTCGGAGTCGATGACTCCCGTGGAGATGTCGCGCGCCACGTGTATGAGGCCTCCCACAATGAAATCCGCTGCTCTCCTCTGGTCGACCCGGCGCAGGAACCCGATGTCCACGCCGAAACGTATCAACCTCTCGAAGTCTCCGGTCAGCTTGTCCTGGAACTCGTGAAAGAGCATGGTCATATCCTCGTCGATGCCGATGAGGTCGTTCAGGAATATCCTGGTCATGCCGCGGTTCATCTCGATGAAACCGAAGACCTGGTTCAGCAGGTCGACCAGCGCCTTCATCAACTCGGCGTCGCCGGGGCGGTCACTTGCGCCGAAGGTCTCGACGATCGAGTCGACCCCGGCCTCGATGGTGGAGAGCATGCCCTCCATCAGGCCGCCCATAATGTTGTC
This sequence comes from Actinomycetota bacterium, assembly GCA_003157385.1. GTDB lineage: Bacteria > Actinomycetota > Geothermincolia > Fen-727 > Anoxymicrobiaceae > FEN-680. The sequence continues at coordinate 10,355 of PMJJ01000078.1, forward strand.
GAAGATCTCGCGCTTGCTGGAGAAGTACACGTAGAAGGTGGAGCGGGCGACGTTCGCCTCCTGGATGATGTCCTCGACGGTCGCCTTGTGATAGCCGAGCCTTGGAAAGACTCGCGTGCTGGCATCAACGATGAGATCGCTCTTGCTGTCGGTACCCAAACTCATCCCCGCCCGGTAATCGGACATACATGTATGTTCGATATTCTCATACGGGGGAGCGGCGTCCGTCAAGGGGTAACTAACAATTGAAGGCATACCTGGCGCATCCAGGATCACAGTACGCTTGCGACTGGGATTGGGGTGAACGAGGGGATTCGAACCCCCGACCTCCGGGGCCACAACCCGGCGCTCTAACCAACTGAGCTACGTCCACCTCGTGCGAGATGCAAGGCCGCTGAGCCCGCATGTGGCTTCGGCGGGCAAAATAAAAGATAAGGCTTTCAGACCGCGATTTCAATTCTAAGAAGCGGGGTGTTCATGGTGGTGGCGCCCCCGGCAGGACTCGAACCTGCGACATCTGATTTAGAAGACCAGCGCTCTATCCATCTGAGCTACGGGGGCGTCTCAATCAAATATTCTACCAAACGCCTCGTAATCACTCGCCATCATGACCTTCTTTTTCTGGTTGTTGGCCGTGGGCACCATCCGCAGTGAAACACACCGCGCACTCCGCTCGGGAATATCATCGATTCGGAAATAGTAGACTTTCTCTGTCTGAGGACAGTAGACCGCGTAGCAGTCGAACTGGCTGTGGTCGGCAAGTTTTTTATGGGCACCGTGACTGTCCGAGTATGTGTTTCTGAAGTCAATTGAGACTACCCCGGTTGGCTCCAGCGTTCGGTACTTGACCTGGACCCTCGCAACACGGCCGCTTCCATCAAGAGCAATCAGATCGGAAGGCTGATGCTCCGATAGCGGTAGGTAGACACGGATGCCATGCCGCACGAGGTCCGCTATGACCATAACAACCCCGAGATCTCCCTTGTCCTTCGTGTGATGGCTCGCCAATCCACACCTCCTTCCGGCAAGCTATACAACAATAACTATTGTGACATGGGGGTCTGACACGAAAAGCGCGACTGAACGCGAGGAAGGCGAAAGCACCGGGAGTCCGGGGTTATCACTTCGGCTTGCAACCGCTTGCCCCCGCAGGCCTCAATGTGTAGTGATAAGATACCGGCTAAGACCGGGTTGCGCCGCGGCGCCGGGCGGCCGGTCGAGCATGTGAACGGGTAGCGGAAATGGGTCTTCTAAAGTACACCAAGCGACAAAACGATAACGTCTGTAAGGTATCTGAAGCGGGAGGAACGGATGCCACGTATTCGTCGAGTGATGGACAGGACCTGCATCGTGTGCGGGTACAACCTCGGCCCCTACGGGCGGATCTGCGACAAGTGCGGCTCGATACAGAGGCCCGCGGCCGGAAGCGGCGCCCTCCTGCCACCTGACAAGTTCAGGCCCTGCGAGAGGTGCGGGGAGCCGATCCCCGAGGAGTCGCAGGAGACCCTCTGCGACGAGTGCATAGAGAAAGACAAGCCGCGACCGGTCATAGTCTTCGACGACACGGACAAGATCCAGAAGACCAAGCGAACCGCCATCGCGGGCAGCGTGGTGTCGCTGGCGGTGCTGGTGGGTTGCAGCGTCACGCTGGCGTTCGTGTCCTCGGTATGGCTCATCGTCGTCGTCGCGCTGTCGGGCGTGGCTCTAGGCGTCTCCGGCGCGGTCGTGATGATCGTGAGCCGGCGCCTGCCGGGCAAGATCGAGTACTACGCGCCAATCAAGCCGCAGCCGCCCCGGTAGGACCGACCGCTTCGGCGCGCCGCCTCCGGGCGGCGTTTTGCGTTGGCCTCAGCAAAGGAAGGAACCAACCGCGAGTAACCGAAGTCTGATTGCGGGCGAGGAAAAGGGCGGGGGTGGATGGAAGAGAAGGCCGGACAGCTCGACTCATACTGGAGCATGGACACCGGTGAAGTGCTGGGGATGCTCGAGACTGGCAAGGACGGCCTGTCATCCGCAGAAGCCGCCAGCAGGCTCGCGCAGCACGGTCCCAACGTGCTCGAGAAGACCAAGAAGCGCGGGACGATCTCGCTGTTTTTCGGGCAGTTCAAGAGCCCGATAATCCTGATCCTGGTCTTCGCCGCCATCCTCTCTCTCTTCCTCAAGGACGTCGCGGACGCGACCATCATCCTAGTCATCATCTTCCTCAGCGGGGCGCTGGGGTTCTGGCAGGAAAAGGGCGCGGCGGACGCCGTCGCCAAGCTGTTGGCGATAGTGCAGGTCAAGGCCATGGTGGTGCGCGACGGCAAGCATAGCGAGGTGCCGCTGTCCGAAGTCGTGCCCGGCGACGTGGTAGTGCTGGACGCCGGCGACATGATCCCCGGCGACGGCCTGGTGCTCGACTCGAAAGACCTCTTCGTCGACCAGGCCACTCTGACCGGCGAGACATTCCCGGTGAAGAAAGACCCGGCCCGGGTCGAGGAGGGCGCTCCCCTGGCCCAGAGAAAGAACACGGTCTTCATGGGCACGCACGTGGTCAGCGGCGACGCCCTGGCGCTGGTGGTGAAAACGGGAAAGTCCACCGAGTTCGGCTCGGTATCCGAGCGCCTCAAGTCCCGGCGCGAGGAGACGGAATTCGAGCGCGGCATCAAGCACTTCGGCTACCTGCTGATGGAGGTCACCCTCCTCCTGGTCATCGCGATATTCGCGATCAACGTAGCATTCCACAAGCCGGTGCTCGACTCTTTCCTCTTCTCTCTCGCGCTGGCCGTGGGCCTCACCCCGCAGCTCCTACCCGCGATAATCTCTGTCAACCTCTCCAAGGGCGCACGGCGGATGGCCAACGACAAGGTCATCGTCAAGCGCCTGGCCGCCATCGAAAACTTCGGGGGGATGAACGTCTTCTGCTCCGACAAGACCGGCACGCTCACCGAGGGCGTGGTCCAGGTCAGCGACGCCCTGGGCGTCGACGGTCAGCAGAGCGACAAGGTGAAGCTCTACTCGTACCTGAACGCCGCTTTCGAGACCGGGTTCACCAACCCCATCGACGAAGCCATCCGCGGGCAGAAGCTCGACATCTCGAACTACTCCAAGCTCGACGAGGTGCCTTACGACTTCACCAGGAAGCGCCTGAGCATCCTGGTCAAACGGAAGGACGACGGCCAGAAGAGCATCCTCATCACCAAGGGCGCGCTGAACGGGGTGCTCGCCGCCTGCAACGCCGCGGAGAAGCCGGATGGCGACACCGTGCCCATCGCCGAGCTGCGAGATGAGATCCAGGCGCAGTACGAGAAGCTCGGCGGCCAGGGCTTTCGCACCCTGGGGGTCGCCTATCGCGGCATGGACGGAACGCCGAACGTGTCCGCGGAAGACGAGAATAACATGTGTTTCCTCGGCATCCTGGCGCTGTTCGACCCGCCCAAGAAAGGCGTCGACGAGACCATCGAACGCCTGGCTGGCCTGGGCGTGCAGCTCAAGGTCATCACGGGCGACAACAAGCTGGTGGCTGGCCACGTCGGCGAGATGGTGGGGCTGAAGGACCCGGTCATCATGACGGGCGAGGAGGTCGTGAAATACAACCGGGATACGCTCGCGACTCGCGTCAACGGCGTGGACATCTTCGCGGAGGTCGAGCCCAACGAGAAGGAAGCGATCATAAGGGCGCTGGTCGCGGCGGGCAACGTGGTGGGCTACATGGGGGACGGCATCAACGACGCCCCCGCGCTTCACGCCGCCGACGTGGGGGTGTCTGTCGACTCGGCCGTGGACGTGGCCAAGGAGGCCGCCGATTTCGTGCTCCTGGAGCGGGACCTGAACGTGCTGGCCAACGGCGTCACCGAGGGCAGGGCGACCTTCGCCAACACGATGAAGTACGTCTTCATGGCGACCAGCGCAAACTTCGGCAACATGTTCAGCATGGCCGGCGCCTCGCTGTTTATGGGGTTCCTGCCGCTGCTGCCCAGCCAGGTGCTGCTGATGAACCTGCTGACGGACATGCCCGAGTTGACCATCGCCACCGACACCGTGGACCCCGAGATGGTCGACCACCCCAGGCGCTGGGACATCTCGTTCATCCGCAGGTTCATGGTGGTCTTCGGGCTGCTGTCGTCGGTCTTCGACTACATGACCTTCGCGGCCCTGACCCTGCTGCTGCACAGCAGCGGCCTGATCCACGCCAACTACGCCATGACCTGGAGAACCGGATGGTTCGTGGAGAGCGTTATATCAGCGTCGATGATCGTCCTGGTGATAAGGACCAAGAGAGTGTTCTACAAGAGCAGACCCAGCAAGTACCTGGTGGGCATGACCGCCATGGTGGCCGTCGTGGTCATCATACTTCCGTACACCCAACTGGGCACGCTCATGGGCTTCAGACCTTTCCCGCCCTATTTCTACCCCTTGTTGCTGACGATTATGTTACTCTACATCGCGTCGGCTGAACTGGCTAAGAAGCTGTTCTACAGGTGGTCGAAATTCTAAACGCAAAAGAAGAACAACTCCCGCAGACGAGCCTGGCCGGGAAGCTGCCCAGAAACGTGGCGATCGTGGCCGCCGTGCTCATCTCCCTGCTGGCGGCGGTCCTCCTTCTTCAGGGGTTCGACCTGCTCGGGCAGCCGGTGCGCGTCGGCAGGGGCGTACGCATAGGGGCCGCCTCACCGATTGGCAACCGCCTGCTGGTCGTGGCGCCGCATCCCGACGATGAGAGCCTCGCGGCGGGCGGTCTCATCCAGCAAGCCCTGGCCGAGGGTCGCAAGGTCGAGGTGGTGGTCATCACCGGCGGAGACGGGAACCGGGGGGCCGCCCGCGTCTGTTCCGGAAAAGACGCTCCGACCCCGGCAGACTTCACGGCGATGGGTGCCGAGCGGATGCGGGAGACCCGCCTTGCGACCAGTCACCTGGGTCTTCCGGCGCGCGACCTGCTCTTCCTGGGTTACGCGGACGGGAGCCTCAACTCCCTGTGGGGCAGCAACTGGGACTACAACAAGCTCCACCTCGGCCTCAACGGCGCCAGGCACGCCCCCTACGACTTCGCTTACCAGAAGAGGGCGCCTTACTGCGGCGCGAACCTGGTGAAGAACCTGGAGTCCGTCATGAAAGGCTTCGGGCCCAACTCGATCCTCTACCCCGACGCCGAAGACGACCACCACGACCACTGGGCGGCGAACGCCTTCATCCAGTACGCGTTGACGCAGGCAGGCTACCGGGCTCACGAGTACACCTACCTGGTACACCGCAACGACTTCCCGGTGCCCCGGCAGTATGCGCCCGCCGCCTCGATGACTCCGCCTCCGGCACTGGAACTATCCGGTGAGCAGTGGGAGCTCGCTCCGCTGTCGCAGCATGAGGAGCAGGTGAAGGGCGAGGCGCTCAAGGAGTACAGGGTCCCGGCGCGGGTGTCGGGCCCGTTCATCGAGTCCTTCATCAGGAAGGACGAGCTGACGAGGCAGGTACCCCCGGGGCAGGTGTGGTCGATAGGCCCGACGAAGCCAGACCTGGCCGCCCGGACGATGCCTTACGTCGTAAACTCCGACCCGCCGTCAGACCTGATGAGGCCGGATGCTTCGGGCAGCACCGAGATAACACGGGTAGCGTTCGCCCAGGGCAAAGCCGTCTCATACATCGGGATGGAGACCGAGGGCGCCATCTCGAACGACGTCACCTATACCTGCCGGCTGAGGATCTTCAGGGGGTCGGGCGTGTCACGGGCCGACATAGCCGTGCACGGGAAGGCGACCACCTGGTTGAAGTTCGCACGCAACAGCATCTACCACTCGGGAGCGATCCCGGTCCGGCGCCTCGCCACGCGCCTGTGGATCGAAGTGCCCTCGTCCACTTTAGCAGGGGCGAACACTGTGATGATGAGCGTGGACTCCATCGAAGGAGGTCACATGGAGGACAGGACCGCCTGGCAGAGATACCAGCTCTAAACGTAAAAAGGCGACTGTCGCCCTTTTGCGTTTGACCCCTATTTTGCGTCCCGGCGGAGCATCTTCCCCGGCAGCTCGTCCACCTTGAAATCCCCACCGTCGAGCGCGACCTTGCCGTTGATGATGACCATGTCGAGGCCCTCCGGGTGGATCTCGGGATTGCGGAAAACCGCCTCGGTCTTGAAATCGTCAGGGCGCATCAGCAGCAGGTCGGCGTAGTACCCTTCCTCCACCCGACCCCGGCCCTTAATGCCGAACCAGTCCGCCGGCAGCGAGGTGCATCGCGCGATCGCGCTCGGAAGGTCCACGAGCTGCTTCTCGAATACGTAGCGGCCGATGAACTTGGGGTAGCAACCGTAGAACAGGTAGGAGGGCTTGCCGATGCCGAGTAGGATAGTGTCAGTGCTGACCATCGTCTGCGGGTCCTGCAGCGCCGGGAAGGTGTACTTCTCAGTGAAGTAGTCGTCCGGCTCCCCCATAGACTCGAAGACCAGCACCCGCCCGTCCTCCTCGATGAGCAGGTCGCACATCACGTCGAACGGGTGCTTGCCCTGCTCGGCGGCGATGTCCGTGAAACGCCTCCCCTCGAGGCCCTTGTTCTCCTCGCTGTGGACCGCCATGACCGTCACCGCGTCCCAGCCCATCTGGCGCATGACGTTAAGCGACCAGTCGTTCTTGCCGCGGTGCGGCCAGGTCGGCACTCCCTCGTCGATGTCCTTGCGCATCTCCTCGCGGATGGCCTTGTCGCTGATGCGGGCGATTATGTCCTCGCGGCCGCCCGCCAGCGCCCACGACGGGAAGAACGCCATGAGGTGCGTGAAGCCGGCAGTAGTCGGCATCACGTCCATCGCAATCTGGGCGCCCTGCGCCCTGAACTTGTCGAGGTCCTTGAGGATCTTGGACATCTCGGCGGTGATGAGGAAGTTGGGGATGGTCCTGTGTGCTACCTCGTCGTGCTTCACCAGCCACTTGAGCACCTTCAATGCGGGCTTGTGAATGCGCCCCAGCCATGGGAGGCTGAATATGTGAGACACCTGGCCGCGGATCTCGTTGCGGCTGGAGATCTCGGCGACCTCGCCGATAGCCTGGTTGAGGGTCGAGGCGGTGTACGACCGCAGGTGGCTGGTATAGATCCCGCCATACTTCGACAGCACGGCGCCCAGCTCGACCAGCTCCTCGGTGTCGCTCTGGTTGCCGGGGAAATACTGCAGGCCGGTGGACATCCCAAAGCAGCCCGCCTCCATGGACTCCTCCAGCAGGCGGCCCATCATTGCGCGCTCCTCCGGCTTGGCGAGCCTGGTCTCGAGGCCGCACGCGGATATCCGCATCATGCCGTGCGGGGCCAGCGGCGCGCAGTTGAGCGGCACGCCTTTCTTGTCCATGAAGTCGAGGTAGGAGCCCATGTCGGTCCAGTGCACGTCCTGGTCGAAGTCCATCTGGGTGAAGACCTCCAGGTACATCTGCTGCCCCGCGTTGTGCTCCTTGGTTATGGGAGCCAGGGCCATGCCGCAGTTGCCGCCCACGAAAGTCGTTATCCCCTGCTTTACCAGCGGGGAGAGCACGGCGGCGTGGTCCTGCTTGAAGAACGCCAGGTCCGCGTGGGAGTGAACGTCGATGAACCCGGGGCAGACCGTCCTGCCGGCGGCGTCGATGCGCTCCTTTGTCTCGGCGGACGCCAGGTTGCCTATCTTCTCGATCTTCTCACCGGTGATGCCGATGTCCGCGCGGTACGATTCCTTGCCGGAGCCGTCAAGGACTTCGGCGTTGTCGATGATCAGGTCAAACATAACAACTCCTTGTCGTGTGTCCTTCCGGCGCGGCGATCCGCCGATGGTTCCCACAGGGAGGTGCTCGGGCAGGTCGCGGGCCTCAGTAATCCTACCAGAGTTGGCCTCTTTCGGGCATGACAACCCGGGGCGGCCGGGCGACCGCTGAGGCCCATCTCAGTTGCAGGAAAGGACCCCGAAGCCGGGGATCGCCGAGTGCTTCCTCCCCTTGCGCAGCCCCTCGATGAAAAGCTTGATGGTCCGCTCGGGTCCCAGGATGTTGGCGAGGTCCTCCAGGATGTCGACCCTGGCGCGCAGCGGGTACCAGACCTCCTGCTTGAAGTTGTAGACCTTGGCGTAGTTGCGGGTGAACCTCTCGAACTCCTCCTGCGCCCTGGCCGGGTCAGACACGGCTATCGCCGCAACCTTGCCGGAGACCAGCGAGCCCGAGATGCCGAAGCCCATGAAAGGGTCGAGGCAGCCGGACATCGTCCCGCACATGATGAATCCGTCGCGCACCAGCTGCGGGTTGTCGGGCGAGACCACGGGGGCGGCCCCGCGCACATACTCCCAATTGTCCTCCTCGACCCCTTCGACCCTCTTCATGAAAGCCTGGTACTTATCGAGGTCGTCACGGGTCACTTCCTGACCGTAGGCGAACAGCAGATTGTAGTACATACCGTTGCAGTAGGAGATGTAGCCGTACTCGTTGATGCACTCGTCCATCCAGATCCAGGCGTCGTTGTCGTGCTCGGCCTCGCCCCGCGCCATCCAGGCGCACCATTCCTTGTAGGGGATACCCAGGTCGTCGTAGGCAGCCTGGTTGAGCCCGCAGGCGATGATCGTGCCCTCAGGCAGGGACTCGAGGTCCTGCTTGCGAAGCGCGGTGTTGAACTCGAATTTCACACCGGCCTGGACGCACTTATCGTAGAGCAGCGCATCGAGGCTGCTCGGCCGGGAGCTGCGCTCGACGTGGTAGGCCATGAACACCGGTGCCGGGATCTTGTAGTCATGCAGGTATATGGACAGAGTGCTCACGTCCTTGAACGCGTGCGAGACGTCGATGCCTATGTACTCCGAGGTAGCCGGAACGTCGAGGGGCGTCGTGTGCAGCGAAGGGTTGAACACGCTCGAGCCGCCCCAGCTCGATTCCTTCTCCCTGACCAGGACGTCGTAGCCCTCGCTCGCGAGGTTACAGGCGGCGATCAGGCCTGACATTCCCGCGCCGTAGATCAAGACTTCACCTGCTGACAAAGCGGTCACCTCCATGCCTGTGGCCCGTGGGCCCGAGACTCAAGTGAATACTACATGAGAAGAGGTTCCTGGAAACCTATTTCTTCTCCTTGGTGAGGGCGTAGACGTAATCGAACGCGGTGCTGAAGAGGTCCTTGTCGCCTACGTAGCCGGCGGGGTCGTCGTGCCTGATGATGACCCAGTTCTTCATGGTGCGCCCCGCCATAGGCTGCAACTCGTCGACGCCGTCTCTCTCGAGGAGCTCGGCCGCCGTCTCCGCCGACACTTTGATGGTGGCACCGTCGCCGAACACTCCCGCGAACATCTTGCCGTTCACGTAGTAGGCCGGCATCCCGAACGCCTTGCCCGGTTCAACCTCGGGGTTGTCCAACAGGAAAGAGTCCAGCGCTTCCTTGATCTCCGGATCGAATGTGAACTTTGGCACCTGGCTCTCCTTCCGCTACCAGCGCTTCAGCCTCACCTGCAAAATGCAAAAAGAGGTTTGACCCCTATTTTGCGGAGCAGTATTCAAGAAAGTGGTCTTACCCCATTCTTGAATTATTTGTCAGTCGGTGATGAAGACCGGCGTGCCGACCTTCACCGCGTTGAAGAGCGTCCCGGCGTCGTCGGAGGCCATCCTGATGCAGCCGTGGGACGCCTGCGACCCCAGCGAGTTGGGGAACGGCGTGGCATGTATTCCGATGCCTCCCCCCAGGTCCATCCAGTAGCCGCCCAGCGGGTTGTTCGGCCCGGGAGGCTGCGGTATGCCCTGCTTGTCCTTGGCCCACTCCGACGTGGGGAGCCAGGTCGGGTTCCTCTCCTTGTAGGTTATGTTGAAGTGGCCGTTGGGGGTCGGGTACTGCGGCATGCCTACGGCGACCATGAAGCTGTTGACCTCGTTCTCGCGGTCATACAGGTAGAGCCTGAACTGCTTCTGGTGGATCACGATTATCTTTGCGATGTCGGAGTCGACCAGCTCGGGGGTTATCAGGTCCGCCACCAGGCCCACCTGCCGCTTCTCCGTGGGCAGCGCCTTGAGGACCGCGGCCACCGTATCGTCCACGCGCACCCTGACGCCCATCTTCGATGGGACGATATTGGGTTCGCCGGAAACGATGCTGATGCTGGCGCTGGTCGGGTGCCTGTCCACCTGTGCCGCAATGGCAGTGACCCTGGCCTTGATCTGAGCCTTGTCGCAGGAGATCATCACCGGGACGTCCCTGTTCGTCCGCGCGCCTATCAGGCGCCTGGCGATGCGCAGCAGCCCCGGGCTCTGCTTGCCCGAGATAAACGCCTCCTGGACCATTCCGTCCATGTTGATCCTGAAGCCGATCGCCTTGAGGTCGACAGCGTACTGCTTGCCCTCGAACGCGAGCTGTACGTTCGCGTCGAGCGGCTTGATCTTGTTCTCGAGCACCTGCCTGGCCTGGGCCCGCGTCTTGCCGCCGACCGGGACCCCATCGACCTTCACCCCCGGGTTGATCTTACCGCTCGCAACGAGCTCCATCCCCGCGCCGACCACCAGGACGACCGCCAGGACCAACACGGTCCAGGCGAAGGCGATCCTCACGGCCCTCGGCGGGTTGGGGATCCTCACCCATCCGGGACGGCGGGGCATCCTGAGCCTGGAGACGAAGGCCCTTGCCCTGGAGGGCTCCGAGGGACCGGGCTCGGCGTCGGGCTCAGGGTCGGCGTCGGCGTGGCAGGCGGAGCCGCAGCAGCGGTCGGGGTTGGCACGTGGACCGGGGTTGACGCCAGGATCGGCGTCGACGTCGGCGGTCTGGCCACCGTGACGGGGCCGGGCTGGGCGGACGACGCGGGCATCGCGGCCACGGTCACGCCCTGGCGATAGGCCGAAGCCAGCGCCAGTACGCGCACGCCGTAGGCGGCGTTGTGGTTGTAGCGCAGCAGCGCCGCCGTGGCCCCTGGCACATCGCCCAACGCGCCGCCGCCGGCGCACAGATAGCGGGCGGCGGCCAGCGCTGCGTCGTCGATGTCGTGCGGGTCGGACCTTCCGTCGCGGTCCCCGTCTACGCCCGCACGCGCCCAGGTGCCCGGGATGAACTGCATCGGCCCGACCGCGTGATCGAAGACCGTGTCGCCGTCATAGACTCCCCGGTCGGTGTCGGCTATCAGCGCCACGCCCGGTCGGCCGTCGAGCGCGATCCCGATGATCAGCGGTCGCGCGACACCGTCCGGGCCCAGGCTCGCACCCCCGTGTCGACCGTGGTTCGACTCGATCTTGCCGATCCCGGCGAGCAGCGCCCAGTCCAGGCCACACGACGACCTGCTCTTCTGCGTGGCCAGGGCGGCTGCCTTGTAGGCGCTCAGAGCCCGGGCCGGGATGTCGCCGGAAGTCGGGTCCGCGATCGCCGAAGCGCCCACGGCGGTCGGGATCGGCGCCGGGTCCGGCGTCACCACCAGGTCCGACATGCTGATCGAGTCGAACTCGATAGACCCCTTGGCGGACGACGTGCCGATCTGCGGCCATTGCGGTTGCTGCCAGCGGTCCCGCGCGCCGTCCAGGTCGAGCACGCCCGCACCGGACACGCTCGCGGTGCCCGGAGCCTTCGTCACCTCTCCGCTTGCCGGCGTCGCCATGGACACGACCAGCACCGTCACGAACGTCCATGCCAGACGCCGGGGCGTATGCCGTCTGATCACAGTCGCGACCTCCTCGCGCCAGGCTTCGATGGCCCACACGCTGTTTCGCGAGTCTCACCGCGGCCCGTCAGACGCGTCAAGGATGAAGTCCCCGCCCCCTCCTGCTGGTCACGCAAGAGCCCCCCGAACGGCGCAACCCCAGCCATCCCCCGTCAAACCGCGGCGCCGTCAACCGCACCGCCGCCGAACTCGGACGTTTCCGCCGAACTCGGAGCCGGGGGAGTGTCCGAGTTCGAGGCCAGCCTCCGAGTTCGCGAGCGGGTGGGCGACTGGCCGGACCCGCCGCGAGCACCAGCCCGACCGGACGTCGTCGGGCCGGCCCCGACGCAGTTGGCGCCCGAGACAGCCGCCGTCCGCGTCAGAGGCGTCCGCGTCAGCGACGTCCGCGTCAGCGGCGCCCGAGCGCGCGGTACGTCCACCCTGCTGCGCGCCACACCTCCGGATCGAGCACGTTGCGTCCGTCGAGGATGCGCTTCTTGTGCACGACGGTGGCCAACTTGTCCGGGTCGAGACCGCGGTACTCCGCCCATTCGGTCGCGAGCAAGATGACGTCGGCACCGACCACGGCCTCTTCCGCGGTCTCGGCGAACGTGAGGTCAGGCCATCTGGCGCGCGCGTTGTCGATCGCCTGCGGGTCGGTGACCACGACGTGCGCACCCTGCAGCTGCATCTGCGCGGCCACGGACAACGCCGGGGAGTCGCGCACGTCGTC
>PMJJ01000124.1:0-14932 GCA_003157385.1 Actinomycetota bacterium
TCCGCCTCTTCCATGTAATGGGTCGTGAGGAAGATGGTGATGGCTTCGCGCTTCTTGAGACCCTCGATGTAGTCCCAGATGTAGTTGCGCGTCTGGGGGTCGAGACCGATGGTCGGCTCGTCGAGGAAGAGCACTTTGGGGTAGTGGAGGAGGCCGCGCGCTATCTCGAGGCGCCTCTTCATGCCCCCGGAGTACGTCTCGATCCTGTCCTCTGCTCTGTCATCAAGGCTGACCATGTCGAGGACTTCCTCGATGCGCGATTCCCTGATGTTCCGCGGCACGTGGTAGAGCACCGCGTGGAACTCGAGGTTCTCTCGCGCCGTCAGCCTGTCGTCCAGGCTGGGGTCCTGGAATACCAGCCCGATCGACTCGCGGACCAGGTGCTTGTCTGTCGAGATGTCGAAACCGTTCACGGTTGCCCTGCCCCCGGTCGGCTTCAGAAGGGTGCAGAGCATGCTGATCGTCGTCGTCTTTCCGGCCCCGTTGGGGCCGAGGAACCCGAAGATCTCCCCCTTCTCCACCTCGAAAGACACTGCGTTGACGGCCACGAGCTCGCCGAAGTTCTTCACCAGCTCGTCGACCTTTACGATCGCCTCACTCATTCTTTTCACCTTTTCTTGTTTTTTTCTCGGCTATCGCCAGCCACTTGCCGGATATCCGCCCGAGGCTCTTCATGTTCCTGGCGAGCTCGGAGGTGTCTTCACCGGCGAACACGTCGGCCATCACCTCACTCTGTGCCCTGAGCAGGTCGTCCAGGAGCACCTTGCTCTTCCGGGTGAGGACGACAAGCGTAACCCGGTGGTCTTTGGGGTCTTTCTCTTTCCTGAGCAGCCCCTTAGTGCAAAGCCCGTCTATCATCCTGCTCGCCGTCGGCGCGGCGATCATGAGAGAGTTGGAAAGCTCCGTGACCGTGGTCCTGTCACGATGCTTCACCATCTTCAGCAGGTGGAACTGCGGCCAGGTAACATCGTTCTCCTCGAGCTCGCTTCGGAAGATAGCGCGCGTCCCGCGCATGATCGCACCGATGAAGAGGAAGAACTCCTCGGCGAGCTCGGAGCGCTCGTCAACTCTCACTCGTCCTCCAGAAACATAATTAGCATGGCTAATTAATATAGAGATTGGCGCAGGCTTTGTCAATGAGGGATCCAAGCCGGACTCAGAGGGCGTTGTTTGACCCTCGGGCGTGCCGGGTTTAAGGTTGAAACGGGCGCGGGCAGGAACTGCCGCGCGGCACATCGCGTCATATCGGTTGTATCTCTGACGGGAAGAAGCCGATGAAACAATGCCCGGATTGCGAGACCAATAACCACAGGACCAACCTGTTCTGTCCCACCTGCGGGCACAGCTTCATCGACGAGAAGGGGCCCGACCCGAAGCACTCCCATATCAACAACGGCCGGGAGATCCCCGGCGTCGACCGCCCCCATCTTTTTGTGCCGATCGTCTTCATGGTCGTTATCCTGGGGCTCGCAGCCGGCCTTTGCGCCTTTCTGATCTCGAGGAGCATCGGGCTCGGCGACCTGGTGTCGGTGCAGAGCGGGACCCGCTGGAAGTGCACCAACTGCGGCAGGATATACAAAGAGCGGGTGGTCACCGTCAAGGTCAATAAATCCGAGCAGTACGACTACGACGTGGAGACGCTCCCGGGCCTGTGCTTCACCTGCAAGTACGGCAATCTCGTCGGCGGATACCAGGACCTGGTCGAGGAGCTCTGCAAGAAGAAATATTACCAGGGCTACTTGATGGATATTCCGGACGGCGCCGCCTCGTTCATAGCCGCCAACCCGTCACTGTTCCCTTCCGCCGGACCTCCCGCGGGGGTCCAGGTGGTCGACCCACAGCAGGTCGAGCGCAAGTTCGACCAGTACCTGGGCAAGCTCATAGTGGTGAAAGGCAAGGTGCTTGCATCAAAGCCCGTGGTGACCGCGAACGGGACCAGGGCGACCTATGTCGGCCTGCAGAACGCGGCACCCAAGGGTCGCGAACAGTCCGAGTTCTTCATCGTCTACAAAGGGCCGGGGCGGTTCGCCAGGGACTCGACCGCCAAGGCTTACATCCTCCCCGTCGACCTGGTGCCGTACAACCCCGGCGCCCGGCAGGCCAAGGCAGTGCTGGGCATCGGGATGTACGTGGAGGACCAGCCCAGGGTTCCCGCCTCCACCACGCCGGTGCAGTGAACCGTCGATGAAGCGCGGCGGCGCCGGCTACTTTTCCGGGCCGACCACCTGCTCGAGCACACCTTCCAGGATCCGGACCCCGCTCTGCCACGAGAAATGCTCGACCATCAGCTCCCGCGCCGCCGACGCGATGCTCTGGTGAAGCGAGGCGTCATTCAGCAGGCGGAGCACGCCGCGCGCGATCTCGGGCGCGGTCTCTGCCAGGAGGATGTTCTCCCCGTCTGAGGCCGGCAGGCCCTCGGCCCCCAGCGCGGTCGAGACGACCGGCACCCCGCACGCCATGGCCTCGAGCACCTTGCCCCTGAAGCCGCCGCCCATCCGCACCGGGCAGACGAACACGTCCGCGCGGGCGAAGTAGGGCCTCACCGAGTCGACCTCTCCCGTGATCTCGATCGAGGGGTTCTGCCTGGCGAGCTCGAGCATGTCCGGCGTCGGGCCCCGCCCCACCACCAGGAACCGCGCGTCCGGCACCTCCTTCTTCACCAGGGGCCAGGCCTCACGGGCGAAGAACACCATCGCGTCGCGGTTGGGGTCGTGAGGGAAGTTGCCCAGGAACATCACGGTCGGTGGGTGGTCCGTCTTCCGGTCGCCCGGCGTGAAGCTGTCGACGTCGACGCCGTGAGGCACCACCGCGATGTCCAGGTCTTTGCGCACGGCCAGCAGCTCGTCGCGGCCCTCGGGGGTCAGGGTCAGCACCTTGTCCGCGTCGGCGTACATGTCGAACTCGAACTTCTTGAGCCCCTTGAGCTGCATCAGCGCGGAGAGGCCCTCGCGGGACATGCCCTCGAACTGGAGCACCTTCTTGCGCGCCAGGTAGTAGCACTCGTGCACGGACATCACCCTCTTGACGCCGGCGAGATCGGGGTTCCTGTAGAGGTACTGGGCGACCATCGAGTACTCGGAGATCGCCACGTCGTAGGAGAACGAGCCGGCCATCTGGCCGAGCTCCTTATACATCTCCTTGGAGTAGTTGAGCATGAAGTACGGCGGCACCGGCCCCGCGCAGAAGTCCCAGGCGCGCCGCGCCGCGCCCCTGGGCGCCGCCGGCGGTATCAGGCGCAGCTCCTTGCAGTACATCGCCAGCGAGTCGACCTGCTCTTCGGTCGGCTGGAGAGGGGCGAACGCGATGCACGACACGGTGTGCTTGGCGGACAGGTACTTGATCCGGTTGTAGATGATGATCGGCCCGCCGATCACGTGGCTGTGGGGGAACTCCTTGACCACGAAAAGGATGTTCATTCATCCGCCTTTCTGGAACGGCCGCCGCGGCGACCCCGCTGAACACCTCGGGACGTTAAAGAGTCTATAGATAACGGGGACGGATGTCAGGTGAGGAGGTTCCCTCTGCTTGACTGTCGAGCCCGTGCCGTTCATCATTTCATGACGGCCGCTTATAAAACGCCTCTGACGCCTGGGGAATGATAAATCATGGGAACAAAGCTCGTGAGGGCCTCGCTGTGTGCCGGTCTGGTACTGCTGGTCGCCTGCGGCGTGGTGCTGCTGGCGACGGCCGCCTCGGCCGCGTCGACCGGCGTGGCTCAGCCCATCGTCGAGCTCCAGCAGAACGCCTGGAACGAGCTGACCTACCCCAGCACCTTCTACGGGCAGAAGACATCGGGGACGGACTCCGGGACGAAACAGCAGTACAAGTTCCAGAGGCAGCGCGAGGGAAAGAACTTCGACTACGTCATAGCCGACCTCACGCCGAACAACTACTACTCGGTCGAGATGAGCTTCGTGGAACACAAATTCTCGGCGGTGGGCCAGCGCGTGTTCAACGTGTACCTGCAGGGGACGCTGAAGATCTCCCGGTTCGACATCTACCGCAACGTGGGCAAGAACGCCGCGGTGCAGACCACCCTTACGGCCCGGGCCGACGCGTCGGGCAACATCGTGGTGCTGTTGCGGTCGGACCAGGCAGGGGGCGTCGACTACGCCACCATCAGCACCATCAGGGTATACAGCGGAGCCACCAACTTCGTCGAGATAGACTCCTCGGCCAGCAGGCTGACGGCGAGCACGCCGGTGCGCATGCCGGCCACCAGCAGCAGGAACACCTACGAGACCGTGCTGAGCAGGCTCGGCTCCCGCTTCTGCCTGAACCTGGTCCCCCAGAAGCTCTCCTCGAGGATGTCCCCGATGGGCGACGGGACGGGCGACCTCCAGGACCTGGTGCTGGGGCTCTCCAACGGCTCCACCATGCGCGTCATGCCGTTCACCGACCGGTATCCGGTCTGGGAGAACGTGGTGCAGTCGCATACCATGACCTCCCAGGGTTTCACGGGCACCTCGGCGGCCCTCCCGTTCACGGTGAGCACCACCTTCACGGCCCCGTTCTACCCGCAGGACGACAAGCTGAGCGGCGCGCCCTTCATCTACCTGGACGTGACCGTCAAGAACAACAGCGCCGTGCCGGTTTCCCCGACTTTCGTGGTGGCCCGGCCGCAGAGGCAGGACTTCGCCTCCAGCGCGGTCTCGGAGTTCTCCACCGCGACCGTGACGGGCATGGACGCGGCCTCCAGGTACAGCTACTACGACGAGAGCTACAACGCGGGCAAGTCCCACCTGGCTTCCGAGGTGCTGGCCGTGCCGGCCGGTGAGGCCGGGGACGTCGATTTCCGTGGCTCGGTCGCGGGCGAGTTCGGGGACTTCAACCAGGGCCAGCTCTGGGGATACACCTCGCCCGCGGGCTATCCCTATACCTACAACGATTACAAGCACCCGCTGTTCAGCTTCTACCCGCGCGGCTACACCGGCGCGGTGTGGTCGATCCACGACCTCGGGGCCGGAGCGGTGGTCACCAAGCACTTCGTGCTGGCCGGCTACATCGGCGACCAGATGATGAAGGTGACCAACAGGGCCTACTCGGACACGAGCTTCAGGTTCAGGTACACCACGCAGTTCGCGAGCTCACACGACGTCGCGGACTACGCCCTGGGCTCTCGCTGGACCGGCGATAACATCCAGGACAAGACCCAGTTCTTCGACTCGACCGTGTCTTCCGACTCCTACCTGACACTGCCGGGGGCGTACCGGGACTCTGTCCGCAACATGCTGATGTACGGCTTCCAGAGCTACCTGATGAACGCCTGGTGGCTGCACTCGGACGCCGGGCGCGACTGGTTCAGCGTCTGGGAGGGCTCCTCCTGCCGGTTCCACTCGACCATCGACGTCGAGTACAACGACGCCTGGTTCTACTACGACTTCTGGCCTGGTCTGCTTAAGACGCTGCTGAGCGAGTGGCCGCTGTACCGGAACGCCTGCCCGCAGGGCACCTACCTCTCGCACGACATGGGGATAGGCGACGCCGCTACCGGCCAGGTCTACCCGTCGGCCATGCCGGTGGAGGAGAACGCCAACTACGTGCTGATGCTCTTCAAGTACTGGAAGAGCACGGGGGACGCCGCGTTCATGCAGTCCCAGTATTCCACCGTGCGCAACCTGGTCGACTTCATGATGAACTGCGACCAGAACAACAACGGCCTGCCCGACATCAACACCCAGAACACGCTGGACCAGTCCTCCCTGGCGCTGCAGAAAGGCAAGGACCAGGTGTACCTGGGGACCAAGTGCCTGGCGGCCTACCAGGCGGCAAAAGAGATGGCCGCCTCCGTGGGCGATACGGCCTACGCCGCCAAGTGCAACGCGGGGGTCGAGCTGATCAACGAGACGCTGGCTAACGACATGTGGCTCAGCGACCACTTCGCCGTGTGCAGCGACCAGGTGATGGCGGCCGCCGACCAGGACGCCTACAGCATCTACCCGAGCAACGGCCTGCTGTACCTGCTGTCCGGCACCCGCTCGGTCGGGCTGACCACCGGCAACACCACACGGATGCAGCAGGATCTGGTCAACTCCACCGAGAAGACGCTCAAGACCTACGGGTGCTCGCACACGACCTATGACGCCTACAACGAGTGGGTATCGCAGAACATCTGGCGCGATTCGACCGCCGCCCAGCTGGGCATAGGCCTCCACAACAACAACAACCCTCTGGCGATGTGCAACCGCTACTGGAGCCTGGAGAAGTACTTCGCCCAGAGCCTGAACGGGTCTTTCTGGGACGTCGTGGTCTACCCGGGCGGCACAGGGGCCGGCGGGATGTCAGTCTCCGCTGTGCCGTGGGAGAGCTCGACCGGCGCGGGCGCGGGCAAGACCCCGGTGCCCTACTCGGTCACCGACGAGAGCGGAGGCGCCAGCGCCGGCTATTCGCAGAGCCTCGGCTACTACCCGCGAGGTGCCGCGGCTTTCGGGCTGATCGACGCGGTCGCGGGCCTCACGCTCGACTCGCCGGCTTCGGCGCTCTACTACCAGAACACGACCTACCCGCTTAGGGTCCCGGTCTTCGCCAGGGCCAACTGGTCGGCCGCCGACCCCGCGACGCGGGTGCCGACGATGTACTTCGGCGGACCTTCGACGGCTCCGGCGCTGACCAACAGGGCGCTGCTTCCCGCCAAGGTGGCCGCGCGAAACATGAGGGACATAGCGGGCATGAGCGCGGGCAGCCACGCTATAAGCCCCAACACGGACGGGGTGAACGATACGGTCAGAGTGAGCTACAGCCTGCCGGCGTCCGCCAGGGTCAGCCAGTCGATATGGTGCGGCTCCACCCTGGTCAAGTCGTGGGCGGACTTCAACGCGGTCTCCGGGGCCGGGAGCTTCACCTGGGACGGCAAGGACTCCAGCGGCCGTCCGGTGCAGGACGGGACCTACACCGCCAGGGTGGACGCGGTCGCGACCAACGCCGCCATCGAGATACGACCGGCCACGGCGACGGTGATGGTCAACGACTCCGTGCCGGACCTGTCCAGGACCTGGTACCTCGCCGAGGGCTTCACCGGCCACAACGCCACCGGTGGAGATTTCGAGGAGTACGTGCTCATTCAGAACCCCAACCCCGTGCAGGCCAACGCGGACGTCACCTTCATGATGCCGGGCGGAAAGACGATGACGCGCTCGTACACGGTCGCCGCGAACAGCCGGTTCACCATCACGGTCAACGACCTGCTCCCCGACGCGGAGGTGAGCACTTGCGTCCACGCGGACATCCCCATCGCCGTCGAGCGCGCTATGTACTTCAGTGGTCGCAAGGCCGGGCACGACTCCATCGGGGTGTCCCAGCCGTCGAAGACGTGGTACATGGCTGAGGGCTACACCGCCCAGGGCTGGGACGATTACGTGCTGATCCAGAACCCCGGCGACAGCCAGGCGAGCATCACCGCGCAGTACATGACGCCCGGGGCCGGCAACGTGACCAGGCAGTACAGCGTCGGTCCGCACTCGCGATTCACGATACACGTGAACGACATCGTCCCGGCGCAGTCGGTGTCGACGCAGATCGACAGCTCCGTCCCCGTGGTGGTCGAGCGAGCCCAGTACCTCAACAACATGACGGCCGGTACCTGCTCGATAGGGGCCTGCTCCACCTCGAGCACCTGGTACCTCGCCGAGGGGTACACGGCCCAGGGCTTCGAGGAGTACGTGCTGGTCCAGAACCCGCAGAGCACGTCCAACAACATCACGGTCACCTTCATGGAGAGTAACGGCAACAACACCACCAAGCAGTACCAGCTGCCGGCCAAGTCGAGGTTCACCATCGGCGTCAACGACATCTTCCCGGCGAGCGAGGTGTCGACGAAGGTGCGCTCGCAGTACCCCGTGCTGGTGGAGAGGGCGATGTACTGGAACAACAGGAGCGACGGCCACGACTCGATCGGCACGCCGACGCCCGACAGCACCTGGTACCTGCCCGAGGGCTACACGGNNCAGACCTACCAGGTGCCGCCGCGCAGCAGGTTCACGGTCTCGATGAACAAGACTCTGCCCGCTTCCGAGGCGAGCACCAGGGTCAGCGCCGACGGACCGGTGATAGTGGAGAGGGCGGTCTACTTCAACAACAGGAGTGGTGGGACCGACTCGATCGGCATCCGTGGCTACTAGGACGGGGACAGGTACTTTCCACTATTTTTCCACTCCAGGAGCGTGCATGACTGTCTCATCGCCAGCGGTCCTTAAGAGTGGAATAATAGTGGAAAGCACCTGTCCCCAAGGTCAGCGGGAACCGATTAGAGAAGTAAGTCTATGTTATAATCGACAGCCGAACTGAATATGAAATCCTTTTGCCAGGGAGCCGGAGTGATATCCGGGTTTGCCTGGCTTTTTGTTTGGAGGATGATGCACGGATCAGTAAGGAACAGGGCCCTATGCGCGGCCGCGGCCGCGGCAATACTGGTGACGGTTTTTGCTCCCTGGGCGGTGGCGCAGGGCGCTCCCGCGCCCGTATCAGGGCACGGCCCCCTGGTGTGCCTGGACCCCGGCCACGGCGGTGACGACTCCGGTGCCTTCTACAACGGCGTCCAGGAGAAGGTGGTCAACCTCGACATCGCCCTGCGCGCCCGCGCGATCCTGCAGGCCAACGGCTACGCTGTCCTGATGACCAGGACCGGCGACCAGACCGTCTCGCTGCAGCAGCGCTGCGACATCGCCAACAACGCGGGCGCGACGATCTTCATGGCCATCCATAACAACGCCTACCTCACGGACTCGGAGGGCACCGAGACCTACGCCTACTACGGCTCAGAGGACGGGAGAAGGCTCGCGACGGCCGTGCAGACCGAGGTGGTCAAGAGGATCAAGCTCGAGGATCGCGGGGTCAAGGAAGCCGGCTTCTACGTCCTCAAGCACACCAACATGACCTCGGCGCTGGTCGAGGGCGCGTTCCTGACCAACCCCGCCGAGGCCAAGATGCTCCAGGACCCCAATTTCAGGCAGAAGATCGCGGACGGCGTCGCGGCCGGAGTCCAGGATTACCTGAAAGACCCCGGCCTCTTCGACGAGTATCTGTTGATGATGAACCCGGACGCCAAGCAGACTTCCGACGTGGACATAACCTACCTGACCGAGTCGGGCCGCCAGGACGTCCAGAAGGTGGAGATACCGCCGCTCTCCAGGTATACCGTCCACGTCGACGACGTGGAGCCGAACGAGGCGCTCTCTGCCACGGTTGCCAGCACCAACGGCGTGCCGATCGTGGCCGAGCGCGCCATGTACTTCAACTTCAGCCAGGGAAGGGGCGGGCACGACGCGCCTGGCGTCACCGCGCCCGCAAGCGACTGGTACCTGGCGGAGGGCTCGACCAACTGGGGATTCACGACCTACATCTGCATCGAGAACCCGCAGGCTCAAGCCAACACCGCCACCCTGCAGTTCATGCTCTCGAACGGGCAGAACGTCGGCTGCACCCTCTCGCTCAAGCCGCACTCCCGGTGCACCCTGGACTGCTCGACCGTGGCAGGCCTCGCCAAGGCCGACTTCTCGACGCGCGTCACCTCCCAGTTCCCGGTCGTAGTCGAGCGCCCCATGTACTTCAAGAACCACGCGGGCATCTCCGGCGGGACCGACTCGCCGGCCGTGGTCGCACCGTCGAAGACCTGGTACCTGGCCGAGGGGTACACGGGCAAAGGCTTTGACACCTACGTCCTCATCGAGAACCCGGGCACCACCAACGCCTCGGTACGCATGGACTACCTGGTCCCGGGCGGCAAGGTGGTGACCACCCGCGAGGAGATCGGCCCGCGCACCCGCAAGACGATCCACGTTAACGAGGTGCCCGGTCTGGGGGCGACTGACGTGTCCGTGGCGGTGGGATCGAACGTGCCTGTCGTGGTCGAGCGCTCCATATACTTCAACTACCACGGGATAACCGAGGGCTCCAACTCGACGGCCGTGACGGCGCCCTCATCGCAGTGGTACCTGGCCGAGGGCTTCACCGCCCAGGGTTTCGACACTTACATCCTGCTGGAGAACCCCACGGCTCAGGACGCGAGCGCCAAGGTCGACTTCATGCTGCCGGACGGCACTGTCAAGCGGGTGGTGCTCCCGGTGCCCGCGGTCTCGCGCCGCACGCTGAAGGTGAACACCGTCGACGGGCTGGGGGCGGCGGAGTTCTCGACCCACGTGACCTCGACCGTTCCGCTGGTGGTGGAGCGCTCGATGTACTTCAACTACGGCGGCAAGTTCGGCGGGACCAACGCGATGGGCACGACCGAACCCTCCCTGACATGGTACTTCGCCGAAGGCTGCACCAGGTAGATGATGACGATGGATTCCACAAGGTCGAGCACGAGGTGGGCACGGATCGCGGCGGCGCTGCTGCTGGCGGCGCTCCTCGCCTGCCCGGCCTCGCTGCTGGCGCCCCCCCGCGCGAGCGCGCAGTCGTTCCCCGACCTGGCCGGCCAGCCGGCGGAGATCGTGCAGGCGATTGACTACGCCACCAACAAAGGCTTCATGAACGGGGGACCCGACGGCAACTTTCACCCGGCCGACCCCGTCACCAAGATGGACTACGCCTGCACCCTGGTGCGCCTCTTCAAGAACACCGCCGAGGCGGTCGACCCGTCGATCACCTTCACGGACATCGCCAGGACCGACCCGGACTTCGCGTTCGCCAACATCGCGGTGAAGCGCGGCTACGTCGGGCGATACCCCGACGGCACCTTCCGCAGGGGAGAGGCCGTGAACGCCGCCACCGCCCTGGGCGGGCTGGTCCAGGGGCTGGGGCTCTCGGATCAGGCGAGGTCGGCGGCCGGGATATGGCCGGGGAGCCCGCCTTACACAGGGACCTCGATCGTCGCCCACGACCTCCACCTCAAGTTCAGCAACACCAAGGTGTGGCCGAGCCGGGCCTACCCCAGGGGCGAGATGGCCTACAGCGTGCAGGCCTGCGACCAGCTCGACCAGTGGCGCAAGAGCTCCGTCACCGACCTGTTCACCTGGTCGCAGTGCCAGAGCCCGCTGGCCGGCCCCGCCAGGACGAGGGCGCTCGACCTGGCGTTTTCCAAGATCGGCTATCCCTACGTCTGGGGGGGCGACTGCGACGAGGAGGGTGGCTACGACTGCTCGGGGCTGGTCTACTTCGTGCTGGAGAGGTCGATGGGGTACCCGATGATGAGGGTGGCCGACGACCAGGCCAAGGACCAGCGCTACGCCACGCTGTCCAAGGACGCCCTGCTGCCGGGCGACCCGATATTCTTCCACACGGACACGGCACAGCCCGACTACGTCGGACACGCCGGCATGTACATCGGCCACGGACTGTTCATACATTCGACGGGGAGCAACGCCGGGGTCAGCGTGCAATCCATTGCCTCGGGCTACTACTCGGACCACTTCGCTTGCGGCAAGCGCGTGATCGCCGAAGGCGCTCCCGACTCCTTCGACACCTACTTCCTGTTGGAGAACCCGGACCCCACGCCCGCCGCCGCCACCCTGACCTACATGCTGCCCGACGGCAGGCGGGTGCCGGTCAGCGTCAAGCTGGACCCCACCAGCAGGAAGACCGTCAAGATGAACGACACCCTCATCAACGAGGAGGCTTCCACGACGGTCGAGGCGACGCAAGGCGAGGTCGTGGCCGAGAGGTCGATGTACTTCAACTACCGTGGAAAGTACCCGGGCGGGCACACCAGCGCCGGAGCGCTCGCGCCCGCGACGACCTGGTTTTTCGCCGAGGGCTGCACCGCGTATAAGTTCGACACCTATATCCTGGTGCAGAACCCGGGCGGCACTCCCGCGCCCGTCAAGATGACCTTCCTCAAGACGGGGGGCGCGACTCAGCAGATCTTCTTCACCGTGGCGCCTTACGCGCGCTACACGGTGGCGGTCAACTCGGTGAAGGGAATGGAGCAGGCCGAGTTCTCCACGCGTGTCGATGCCGGCGCGCCAGTCGTGGTCGAGCGTTCGATGTACTTCGACTACAACGGGATCAGGGAGGGCAGCAACGAGGGAGGCGTGACCGCGCTGTCGCCGAACTGGTACTTCGCGGAAGGCTATACGGCCGGTGGCTTCGACACCTACATATTGATCGCCAACCCCAACGACGCGCCGGCCCACGCCAGCCTGTCGCTGCAGTCCGACGACGGCCAGAAGAGCGACGTCTACCTGACCCTTGCCGCGCACTCGCGCCAGACCGTGACTGTGGACAACATCAAGGGCTGGGAGCAGAAGGCGTTCTCAGCGCGGGTCAGGTCGGACAAGCCCGTTGCTGCCGAGAGGGCGATGTACTTCACCTACAACGGGATCACCGGCGGCCACGACGCGTTCGGGGTCACCGCCCCCTCGGACAAATGGTACCTGGCCGAAGGCTACACGGGACCAGGCTTCGACACTTACGTGCTGATCTCCAACCCCAACAGGGAGGCGGCCAACGTGAGCGCGAGCTTCCTGCTGCCGGGTGGGCGGCACTTGGAACAGTCCTACAGGATCGCGGCCCAGAGCCGCTACACGATCGCGGTCAACAAGGTCAAGGGGCTCGAGTCGACCGAGGTCTCGACCGCCATCACCAGCGATCTGCCGGTGACGGCGGAGCGCTCGATGTACTTCCGTTACCAGGGCAAGTCCGGCGGCTCCTGCGAGCATGGGGTCACCGGACCCGCCGCCCGCTGGTACTTCGCCGAGGGGTACACTGGAAGGTAACGTCCGTTCCACGAGACGCAAAGGTGTGAGTAAAGATATGAATCGCAAAACGATAGGCACCCTCACCGCCGCCACCATGGCCATACTGCTGGTGGTGTCACTGCTGGCGATATCGCTCGCGCCCGCAACGGCGGCTAACGGGGCCGGCGAGCAGGTCTACGACTTCGTCGGATACGGGAGGGCGCACGGGGTCGGCATGTGCATGGACGGCGTCCACTACCGTGCATTGGCCGGACAGGATTACCACACCATCCTCAATTTCTACTACACGGGCATAACGTTCTCAAGGACCGACGAGAACCGCCCCGTGCGGGTCCAGGGGCGCGATGGGCAGATACGGACCTGGAGCATGCACGATTACCTGGAGCACCTGCAGGAAGAGCCCAACGACTCGCCGATGGAGGAGCTCAAGTGCCTGTATGTGGCCGCGCGGACCTACACGCTGTCGTGCATCGCCCGCAACAAGCACGCCGCCCAGGGGTTCGACGTCTGCTCCAGCGGCGATTGCTGCCAGGCCTGCGACGAGAACAAGAACGTTGCGGCGTACCCCAACAACAACGCCGCGGTCGACACCACCGCCGGCGAGATAATCACCTACGGCGGCCAGCCGATCACGGCCGCCTACTGTGGCTCCTGCGGCGGGCACACCGAGAACAACGAGGACGTCTGGGGCGGGACGCCCATCCCGTACCTGCGCGGAAAGCCCGACACGTTCTGCTCGCAGTCGCCCCGCTACCAGTGGACGGCGAGGTTCACCAAGTCGGAGCTGGAGGCGCGCCTGAACTCGCGCGACGACACCGCGGTGGGCTCGCTGTACGTGATGGACCTCTCGCGCAGGACGCCGGGAGGGCGGGTCAAGACCGCCAGGCTGGTCGGCTCGTCGGCGATCAAGAGCGTCCCTGGGAGCGTGATCCAGGGCCTGTTGGGTTTCTCCAACACCAAGTTCGACATCGTGCACTCCAACTTCGACGAGTACCTGCTGGTGCTGAACCCCAACCCCGACAAGGACGTGGTGCGTTTCACGTTCATGAAGCCGGACGGCTCCACCAGCGAGCACGACGAGCAGCTGGCCCCCAAATCGCGCTTCACCCTCAAGGTCAACGACTACATGCAGTTCCAGGAGACGTCGGTGCGCGTGGACGCGGACGAGCCGGTGATCGCGGAGCGCTCGATGTACTTCAACTACGACAACCGGTTTGTGGGCGGCTCCAACAGCATCGGCGTCACCGCCCCGCAGAAGAAGTGGTACCTCGCCGAGGGCTACACGGGCGGGAGCTTCCTGACCTACGTGCTGGTGCAGAACCCCAACCCCGAGCCGGCCGACATCAGGTACACCTTCATGGTGCCGGGCGGCAAGCCCAACGTGGTCAAGACCCAGCAGGTCCCCGGCAACTCGCGCACCACCATCCGCGTCAACGACGTGCCCGGGCTCGCAAACAGCGACGTCTCCACCGTGGTGGAGTGCACCAGCGGCCAGGGGATAATCGCCGAGCGCTCGATGTACTTCGACTACGCGGGACGGACCGGCGGCCACAACTCGCCCGGCGTCTCGGCGCTCTCCAGCACATGGTACTTGGCCGAGGGCTACACCGGACCGGGCTTTGACACCTACATCCTGATGCAGAACCCCGGCGACAAGACCGCCGTGGTCCAGGCCGACTACCTGAGGGAGGACGGCACCACCGTCAAGCAGGTCTACAGCATCCCCGAGCACTCGCGCTACACCATCCACGCCAACACCGTGCCCGGCCTGGAGAGCCGCAGCTTCTCCACCACGCTGACCTCGGTCAACGAGGTGGGCATAGCGGCCGAGCACTCGCTGTACTTCAACTACAACAACTCGGGGATCACCGACGGGAGCAACAGCACCGGGGTCCCGGCCCCGGCCTCGGACTGGTACTTCGCCGAGGGGTACACCGGCGGCCGTTTCGACACCTACGTCCTCATCGAGAACCCGGAAAACAAGGCCGCGCAGGTCCAGGTCACGTTCAACCTGCCGTCTGGAAGCCCCCTGGAGAAGGCGTATACTATCAAGGCCAGGTCGCGCTTCACCATCCACGCGGACGAGGTGGCGGGATTGGAGAACGCGGAGATGTCGACGAGCGTGCACTCCACCAACGGGGTGAAGGTGGTTGCCGAGAGGGCGATGTATTTCGTCTACTCCGACGGCTACTGCAGCCGCAAGGGCGGCCACGACTCCACCGGCGCCACTGCGCCGTCCAAGACCTGGTACTTCGCCGAGGGTTACACGGGCTTCTAAGCACTGTGTTCCGTCCCCTGGG
>PMJJ01000124.1:15036-23408 GCA_003157385.1 Actinomycetota bacterium
GGACGTGAACCGGGCCCTGGCGCGTTCGTTTGCCGTCCAGCTTCCCAGGAAAGCTTCCGATCGCTCCGGCGGAGTGCCCTACCTCGAGGGCTTGCGCAACGCCGGGCTGCTGCACGGCTACAGCCTCCCTCCCGACAAGCTGATCTTCGTGCCCGGCGGGGGAGTGCAGTACTGGCCGGTGTCACAGTTCCCGTCGGGCCCCAGACCGCCCGTGGCAGTGACCCACGGCGACCGCTCCAGGCAGCGGGTCGCCCTCACCTTCGACGACTGTTACTCCGGGCTGGGCAAGCTGCTCGACACCCTGACCCAGCTCAGGGTCCCGGCGACGATCTTCCCGACGGGAGGCGCCGCGAACGCCCACAAGGACCTGATCCGCGAGGCCAGGGACAGGGGCTTCGAGATCGCCAACCACACCTGCACACACGTCGACGTCACGCGCCTGCCCACCCCGATCGCCACCCGGGAGATCGCCGACTGCAACAGCATCGTGCGCAGCATCTCCGGGACGGGCACCGCGGCCTTCTTCCGGCCCCCCGGCGGGGCCTTCGACGCCCGCATCCTACAGATAGCATCGAGCCTGGGGTACGTGGTGGTCAACTGGACCCGCGACACCGAGGACTGGAAGCCGACGACGACGGCGGACCAGATATTTGCCAGGGCCACCCAGGGCGTCCAGGGCGGCGACATAATCCTGATGCACTCGCAGGGTCCACACACGCTGGAGGCGCTGCCCCGGATAGTGAAGTACCTCAGGGGCAAAGGCTTCGAGCTGACCACGGTCTCGGGGGTCCTCGAGTAGGCGACCGCGCCGGATTGCGGACCTAGTAGAGCTCGAGCATGTCGTTGGTAGGATCTATCAGGTTCGCCGGCTGCGGGCCATACCACTGCGACCACGAAGTCGTGCCCGGCGCATACATCTCGAAGTGCAGCTGCACCGTCCCGCTCACGCTCGCGAACGCCTGCCCCCTGGCCAGGTGCGCCCCCGGCGCGACCCATGATTCCGGCGGCTGTACCTCGCCATAGTTCGCCACGAAGTCGCCGTGGTCCACCAGTATCGCGTAGGTCTGCTCTCCCGTTGCGCGCGTGTAGAACAGGCCGGTCTTTATCACCGTTCCGTCCTTGACCGCCCTCACCGGCGTTCCCTTGCCGGTGGCGGGGTAGATATCCACACCGGCGTGCAGGCGCCCGCCCTCGCGCGGCGCGCCGAAGTAGGGGTAGTCGGTAGAGCCGGCCGGCCAGTGACCGCAGGCGGCCGAGCCGTCTCTGGTGAACGGGTAGAGGAGAGGGGCCTCGACCGGCGCGCACATGCGCCTGGAGGTCCCGACCCCGTACATCGAGCGCTCGCACGCGACCGGCCCGGTCGCCTCCAGCAGCGACGACACGTTGTATGAGGTCACCGATCCGGAGAGGTCGAAGGTGCGGCGCCGGTGCGCCTCGATAGTGCCGGAGGGGCCGGCCACCGGGCCCTTGTCGGTCTGAAGCTGGAAGGACACGTCCACCGGCTCGTCGCCCGGGTTGGCCACCGCGACCCAGGTCTCGAACCCGCTTGCGGTGCAGCCCTCCGCCATGTACCACCTCGTTGACAGTTCCTGCGAGCCACCGGAGCAGGAACCCCAGCGACGGTGGTCCCCGTACATGGCGCGCTCCGCCACTACGGGTCCGCTCGCCGAGACGACGGCCGCGATGCTCTTGTCGGGCGCCCAGCCGGAGAGGTCGAACGACGTGCGGCTGCCGGCCTCGAGCCTGGCGGATGGCCCCGCGACCTCGCCGCTGTCGGTGAGCAGGTGAGTCGTCAGGTAAACGGGCTTGTCGCCGGGGTTCTGGACCAGCAGCCAGGTCTCGAAACCGGGTAGCGTGCAGCCCTCGGACATGTACCAGGTTGTCGACGGCGTGCTGATCCCGGTCGAGTCGGTGGCCCACTCCCTGTCGTCTCCGTACATCGCCCGCTCGCAGACCACCCCGGCGCTGGCGGTCACGGTGGTGGCCACGTCGTAGGACGTGACGTAGTCGGCCAGCTTGTAGGTCCGCCTGGTGCGCGCCGGTATGGTGTCGGTGGGGCCGCGGACCTGCCCGTTCGTGGTCTGGAAGGTCAGCCGTACGTTCGCGGGCGTTGCTCCCGGGTTCTGGAGGAGCACCCAGGTCTCCACCCCTCCGGCGGTGCACCCCTCGGCCAGGTACCAGGTCTTCGCCGGTTGGGTGACGCCGGTGGCGCCCGTTCCCCAGATCCTGCCGGGGCCGTACATGGCGCGCTCGCAGACCACGTCGCCGGTGGCGCTGACGCTGGTCGAGACCTCGTAGGAGACCACGTAGTCGGCCAGGTTGTACGTTCTCCTGCTCAGCGGGGGAATGGTGTCCGAAGGACCCTGGCGGGCCCCCTGGGCCGTCTGGAGCTCCATGGTGACATCGACGGGCCGCGTGCCGGGGTTCTGCACCAGCACCCAGGTCTGGAAACCGCCCGCGGTGCAGCCCTCGGCGAGGTACCAGCGTCTGGCGGGCGCGCTCACCGCGGACGCGCAGGTCCCCCAGTCGCGCTCGTAGACGCCGGACGCGCCCCCGCCGGCACCGGGCGAGGAGCCTGCCAACGCGCCCCCGCAGACGGCCAGGAGCATCACCGCGCTGAGCGCGCACGCCACCACCGCGTGGCCCGGGCCGGTCATCCACTGCTGCTTCAAGACGCCTCCTATGCGGGGTCCGTCGCGGCCGCCCCCAACTTGTGATACTCGACGGCCTGATGATAACATTCTGAGGTTGTTCGAGGCCTGAGAACGGAGGGCAGATGAAGGCACTGGTGCTGTGCGGCGGCTCGGGGACGCGGCTGCGCCCGATAACGCATACCATGGCGAAGCAGCTCGTTCCGATCGCCAACAAGCCCGTGCTCTTCTACGGCCTCGAGGCCATCAAGGCGGCGGGGGTCGAGGACGTCGGCATCGTGGTCGGCGAGACCGCCAAGGAGATCATCCAGGCCGTCGGCGACGGCTCCAAGTGGGGCATCAACGTGACCTACGTCCAGCAGGACGAGCCGCTGGGCCTGGCGCACGCGGTCATGGTGGCCGAGCCGTTCCTGGGGGACGACGACTTCGTGATGTACCTGGGCGACAACCTCATCAAGGAGGGCATCACCTCGCTGGTGGAGCAGTTCAGGCAGAACCGCCCCAACAGCCAGATCCTCCTGGCCAGCGTCAAGGAGCCGGAGCGTTTCGGCGTCGCCGAGCTCGCCTCGGGCAAGGTCGTGAAGCTGGTGGAGAAGCCCGAGAACCCGGCGAGCGACCTGGCGCTGGTGGGGGTGTACATGTTCGACGGCCACATCATGGAGGCGGTCAAGGCGATCAAGCCTTCCGGCCGCGGCGAGCTCGAGATCACCGACGCCATCCAGTGGCTGATCGACCAGGGGCTGGTCGTC
Organism: Actinomycetota bacterium; assembly: GCA_003157385.1. Lineage (GTDB taxonomy): Bacteria > Actinomycetota > Geothermincolia > Fen-727 > Anoxymicrobiaceae > FEN-680. The sequence goes on from PMJJ01000124.1 coordinate 18,437, forward strand.
GACCCGCACATCATCGAGGGATGGTGGAAGGACACGGGCCGCCTGGAAGACATGCTCGAGGCCAACCGCATCATGCTCGACACGCTGGAGGCCCGCAACGAGGGCTACGTCTGCAGCGAGTCCAACGTCGTGGGCATGGTCGTGGTCGAGAAGGGCGCCGAGATCGTCAACAGCACGGTCAGGGGTCCGGCCATAATAGGCGAGGGCACCAAGATCGTGAACTCCTTTATAGGGCCGTTCACCTCGATCTACTACGGGGTCGAGATTACGGGCTCGGAGATCGAGCACAGCATCATCCTGGAGAACAGCACCGTTACCGACATATCCGGCCGCATAGAGGACAGCCTGATCGGCCAGAACGTGATAGTGGAGCGCTCCCCGCTGAAGCCGGCGGCGTACCGGCTGATGCTGGGGGACAACAGCCGCATAGGGATACTCTGAGTCAAAAACGCACCGTGGTGTCAGGTACCGTGGTGCACTTACAGGAGGCAAGAATGATCGACGGCGTGGTGGTCAAGCAGCTGCGGGTGGTCCCGGACGAGCGGGGGCACCTGATGGAGATGCTCCGGAGCGACGACGACGTGTTCGAGGTGTTCGGGCAGGCATACGTCACGACCACCTACCCGGGGGTCATCAAGGGCTGGCACATGCACCTCAAGCAGGACGACAACGTGGTGTGCGTGAAGGGCATGATAAAGCTGGGCCTGTATGACGGCCGCGAGGGCTCGTCAACGCGCGGCGAGGTGCAGGAGATCTACCTGGGTGAGCACAAGCCCGTGCTGGTGCACATCCCCAAGGAGGTCTACCACGGCTGGAAGTGCGTGAGCAGTGATGAGGCCTTCATCGTCAACATGCCCACCGAGCTCTACGACTACGACGACCCGGACGAGCACAGGCTTCCCTACGACACCGACCAGATCCCGTTCGACTGGTCGCTCAAGCACGGCTAGAGAGGTCAACTTGAAGATACTGATAACCGGCGCCTGCGGGTTCATCGGATCCAACTTCGTGCGCTACATGTTCTCGGCCCACGAGGGCATCTCGATCACCAACCTGGACAAGCTCACCTATGCCGGCAACCCGGCCAACCTGCGCGACGTGGAAGGCGCCAACGACTACACGTTCGTCAAGGGCGATATCTGCGACGAGGCGCTGGTTGACGGACTGGTCTCGGAGGGCTTCGACGCGATCGTCAACTTCGCCGCCGAGAGCCACGTCGACCGCTCCATCACCGGACCGGACGAGTTCATAAGGACCGACGTGTTCGGCACCTTCAACCTGCTGGAGGCGTGCAGGAAGCGTCACGTCAAGCGCTACCTGCAGGTCTCGACCGACGAGGTCTACGGCTCCATCGAGAGCGGCTCGTTCACCGAGAGCTCCAACATCGCGCCCAACAGCCCCTACTCGGCCAGCAAGGCCTCGGCGGACCTGCTGGTGCGCGCCTACTACAAGACCTACGGGATGCCGGTCCTCATCACGCGCTCGAGCAACAACTTCGGGCCGTACCAATACCCGGAGAAGCTCATCCCGCTGTTCATCACCAACGCCATGGACGACCTGCCGGTGCCGCTCTACGGCGACGGCCTCAACGTCCGCGACTGGCTGTTCGTCAACGACAACTGCGCCGGTATCGACCTGGTGCTGGCCAACGGCGAACCCGGCGGCGTCTACAACATCGGCGGGGGGCAGGAGCGGACCAACATCGAGATCACCAGGGGAATCCTCGCCGAGCTGGGAAAGCCCGAGTCGCTCATCAAGTACGTTGACGACCGGCCCGGCCACGACAGGCGGTACTCGCTCGAATTCTCACGCGCCGCCTCCCTGGGCTACCGGCCCCGTGAGGACTTTGCCGCGATGCTCTCCGAGACCGTCCGCTGGTACGTCGACAACCGCTCCTGGTGGGAGCCGCTCAAGCCCCGTGCGTAGCGCCGGCTTCCCAGTGATGGCCAGATTCAGTGACTGGATACGTTTTACCCACTCATGGCCTGACATATGGCTTCGCGGATAACCAATCTCAATGTTTTTACGTCTAATGCTCCGTAAAGTGAGGTTCGAGGCGTTAAGTTGCCTGCCTCGGGTTTCGATAATCCTGTTGAAGGAAAGTTTATTCCGGCCTCGTTGCCGGCCGTGTGAAATTGACTGAGAAGGGTGGTTCTCTTGCTCAAGTTCGTGTCGGAAAAGCGCGCGCGCTTCCTCGCCGCGGCAGTCGGGCTGCTGGCGCTGGTGGTGGTCATCGCGGCCCCGCTGTTCATACTGCAGTCCTCCTCGGCGGCGAGCCTGTCCAAGGGCCTCAAGGGCCAGTACGGAGCGGGCTCCAGTTTCAACGACGCCAAGCTGACCGCGTGTGACATCGACGGTGACGGCAGGCAGGAGATCCTCGCCGGCAACATGAACGGCATCATGTACTGCTTCACCGCCACCGCGCAGATCAAGTGGGTCTTCAACTGCCACGCCGCCATACGCGGGGGCGCGGCATGCTACGACGTCGACGGCGACGGCAAGAAAGAAGTCTTCTTCGGCGACATGAACGGCGTGGTGTGGGGCCTCAATTGCTACGGCGCGGTGCTGAGCCAGTGGGGCTGGCCCAAGCAGACGCCCAACACCGACGGATACATCGGTGTCTATGGCACGCCGGCGATCGGCGACATCAACGGCGACGGCGCACCCGAGATCGTGACGGGCTGCTACGGGCATTACATCTACGCCTGGTGTTTCAACGGCACGCTACTGCCAGGCTTCCCCTTCGACACCAAGGACACAATCTGGTCCTCTCCCGCGCTCGCCGACATCGACCGTGACGGGCTCAAGGAGATAATCATCGGCGGCGACAGCACCGGCGGCAACGGCTGGCCCTATCCCCCCGGAGGACTGCTCTGGGTGCTCAAAGGAAACGGCAGCGTGCAGCCCGGGTTCCCGCAGTGTACGCCGGAGGTACTCTGGTCCTCGCCCGCGGTGGCAGACATCAACAACGACGGCTGGCCCGAGATCGTGATAGGCACAGGGCATTACTACACCGCCACGGGCCACCTCTCCACCCAGGGGTTCGTGGTCTACGCCTTCGGCTGCCACGGCAACATGTGCGCGGGCTTCCCGGTCCCGGTCCCGGGGTGCACCATGTCCTCGCCCGCGATCGGCGACGTCGACGGGGACGGCGTCAAAGAGATCGCGATCGCCTGCTATCCGGTGGCCGGCCGTGGAGCCGACAGGATAATGCTGATCAAGGGCAACACCGGCGCCAAGATGTGGGAGATACCGGCATTCGGCGGACCCAACCGCGCCTCGCCGGCGCTCGGCGACATCAACAGCGACGGCAAGCCCGAGTTTGTGATGGGTTCCGGCCAGGCGATCGGCGCCTGGGACATCTGGGGCAACTGCGTCTGGAACCAGGTGCTGGACAACTTCGTCATCACCAGCCCCTGCGTCGGTGACTTTGACAACGATGGAAGGGTAGAGGTCGCGGTCGGCACCGGGGCCGAGTCCGGGGGCGGCAGCTTCTACGTGTTCGACTGTGGCAGCAAGCGCATGACGGCCGCAGGCGATGCGGGCATCATGCCGTGGGCGCAGTTTCGTCAGAACCCCGAGCACACCGGCGCGATACCGACAGGCAACGAGCCCCCGCCTCCGCCGCCGCCGGCGAACTTCCACGAGTACATACTGATCCAGAACCCGAACACGAAGACCGCCACCGCCACCATCGAACTGATGAGCGACAAGGGTGAGAGGAAGAGCGTCGCCATCGGGGTCAAGCCGCTGTCGCGGCAGACCGTCTTCATCAACAGCATCATGCCCAACAGGAGCGTGAGCGCGCGCGTCAGCGCCAACCTGCCGGTGATCGTGGAGAGGTCCATGTACTTCAACTACAAGGGCTCCTGGACCGGCGGGCACGACGTGGTCGGCGAGACGGCGCCTGCCTCGACCTTCTACTTCGCCGAGGGAACGTGCCGGCCCAACTTCGACCCCTACATCTGCATCCAGAACCCCGGCGCGGTGGCCGCCTCGATAACCCTCACCTATATGAAGGGCGACGGGGGAACCGCCACCGATTCGATAACGGTCGCGCCGAAGTCACGCTCGACAGTCTCGCCGCGGGCCAGGCTGGGCACGGGCGACGACACCGCCCACGACTTCTCGACCAGGGTGGCCTGCACCAACGGGCAGAAGATCATCGCCGAGAGGGCGCTGTACTTCAACTACGGACCCGGTTGGAACGGCGGCCATGACGTGGTGGGAGCGACCGCCACCTCATCCGTTTTCTACTTCGCGGAAGGGACCACGCGGCCCGGGTTCGACCCTTACATCTGCATCCAGAACCCCGGCGCGGCGCCGGCGAGCGTACGCATCACTTACATGAAGGGCGACGGCGCCATCGCGACGGACAACCTCAGCGTGGGCCCGAACTCGCGCGCCACAGTCAACCCCCGCAACAGGCTGGGCACCGGCAACGACCCCGCCCACGATTTCTCGGCGAAGGTCGAGTGCACCAACGGGCAGCAGATCATCGCGGAGCGGCCGATGTACTTCGCCTTCAACGGCGTCTGGACCGGCGGGCACGACGTGGTGGGAGCGGCGGCCCCGGCCAGCGATTTCTTCTTCGCCGAGGGAACGTGCCGGCCCGGCTTCGAGCCGTTCCTGTGCATCCAGAACCCCGGCAGCAAGAACGCTGACCTGACCATCACTTACATGAAGGGCGATGGGACCACTTCTGAGCAGCGGATCGGCGTGGCCAGGTACTCTCGCGTGACCATAACCCCCAAGAACCTGCTGGGTGTCTACGACGACACGGCCCACGACTTCTCGGTCCACGTGGCCTGCACCAACGGGCAGAAAATTATCGCCGAGAGGCCGATGTACTTCAACTACAAGGGTCAGTGGAACGGCGGGCACGACGTCATCGGAGCCCCGGGCCCGTCGAGCACCTGGTACTTCGCGGAGGGCTACACAGGTCAGTAGCAGCGGGACGGCAGCCAAAATG
>PMJJ01000035.1 GCA_003157385.1 Actinomycetota bacterium
GGACCGGGCTCGGCGTCGGGCTCATCCGCGTTCTCTGGCGCCTCGGCATCGGGCTCATCCGTGTGGGAACGGGCTTTACCGATCCTCAGCTTGATCGATTTTATGAAGGACATCCGGGAGACCTGCTCTCACGGTAACTCTGCAACTGCTCTCCTGTGCCGCTCTGCTGTCATACTTAGACGGATAATAAGATACCAAGTGTTCGGCGACCGGGGCCAGTGTCCCGGTCAACTCGCGACGAAGGGAGCTTACCCTGGAGGCGGTCACGGCAGCAGAACAGCACGTCGAAGCGATCGTGAGGCTGTGGGAGCAGCTTGCCCGCCACCACGCGGCGCTCGACCCCTTCTTCACACCTTGCGCGGGCGCCGCCGGCAACTTCGAGACCCACCTGAGGCAGGCGATCGCGGCGGAAGACTTCCTCGTACTGGTGTGCGTCTCCGAAGGCACTGTCGTCGGCTACGCCCTCTCCAGCGTGGAACAGCATCCGCCGGTCCTGGAGTGCCGCGCGTTCGGCCACCTCGACGACTTGGTCGTCGAGGTGGCGTTCAGGCGCCGCGGCGCGGCCAGCTTGCTGGTCTCGCGCACCATCGAGTGGTTCGAGGAGCGGGGCATCGGCAGGATAGAGCTCGAGGTCGCCGAGACAAACGAGCCGGGGCTCGCCTTCTGGCGCGCGATCGGTTTCTCCGATTTCCAGCGCATCATGGTCAGAAAGGGAGACGAGGACCCGGGGCGTGGCTGAAGGGAGCCAGGCAGCTTACTCTCCCGGTTGAGCCTGGCGGCGTGGATATTCCAGGCGGACATGACGGCCCGCGAGGGGCAGGTTAGTATATAGCAGCGCGTTTGGACGCGGGGGCACCCGACTCGAAGGAGCGACAGATGGACCCGGTCAAGACACCAGACACTCTCCAGGATAATAGGGGAGCCTACCCGGACAAGTTCGTTTCGGCCGACAAGGCGTTCGACGTAATCCGAAGGGGTGACCACCTGTTCATCGGCACCGGCTGCGGGGAGCCCCAGCACCTGGTCGGCTCGCTGGCGGACTACGTCCACTCGCATCCCAAGGCCTTCTTCGACACCGAGGTGCTTCACGTATGGACGCTCGGGGTCGCGCCGTACGCGGACGAGAAACTCAAACAGAACTTCCGCCACACCTCGTTCTTCATCGGGGACAACACCCGCGAGGCGGTGAACCAGGGACTTGCCGACTACACGCCGGTCTTCCTCTCGCAGGTTCCGGGGCTGCTCTATCGCAAGTTCATACCCATCGACATCGCGCTCATACAGACGTCGCCGCCGGACAACAACGGTTATATGAGCCTGGGCGTGAGCGTGGACATCACCAAGGCCGCGGTGGAGATGGCCTCGACGGTGATCGCGCAGGTCAACAACCTGATGCCGCGCGTCCACGGAGACACGTTCATCCACATGAGGGACGTCGACTTCCTGATCCCCTTCGACGAGCCCCTCCTGGAGTACAACCCCACGGCGCCGGACGCGCTGGTGCGGCAGATCGGCAAATACGTCGCCCGCATCGTGGAGGACGGCGACACCATACAGGTCGGCTATGGCAGCATCCCCATCGCGATACTGTCCAACCTCGAGGACAAGAAGCACCTCGGCGTGCACACCGAGCTGTTGAGCGACGGCATAGTCAACCTCATTAAGAAGGGCGTCATCGACAACACGCGCAAGACCCTGGACCGCGGCAAGACGGTCGCGACCTTCTGCATGGGAAGCGCGGAGACCTACGACTACATAAACGACAACCCGTCCATCGACTTCCGGCCGATCGACTACACCAACAACCCGCTCAACATCGCGCGCAACCGCAACATGACCGCGATCAACATGGCTCTGGAGATCGACCTGACCGGCCAGGCCACGGCCGAGTCCATCGGCAAGCTGTTCTACAGCGGCATAGGCGGGCAGGCAGACTTCATGCGGGGCGCGGTGCTCTCCCCCGGCGGGAAGACCATCCTCGCTCTCCCGTCCACCGCGGGCGCCGAGGGCCAGTTCTCCAGGATAATCCCGAGCATGTCCGAGGGCGCCGGGGTCACGCTGACCCGGGGCGACATCCACTACGTGGTGACCGAGTACGGCATCGCGTTCCTCCACGGCAAGAACATCAGGGAGCGCGCCATGGAGCTGATCGCCATCGCCCACCCCAAGTTCCGCTCCTGGCTCATCGAGGAAGCCAAGCGCCTCAACCTGATCTACGCAGATCAGGCGTTCATCCCCGGCAAGAAGGGCGAGTACCCCGAGGAGCTGGAGACCTACCGGACGACCAGGGACGGCGTGGAGGTGCTCTTCCGGCCGGTGCGGATCTCGGACGAGCCCTCCCTCAAGGACTTCTTCTACTCGCTCTCCGACAACAGCATGTACACGCGCTTCATCTCGTTCCGGCAGGACATGCCGCACGAGAGACTGCAGGAGTACGTGATAATCGACTACACCAGGGAGATGGCGATCCTCGCGGTGGTCCAGGAAGGAGAGCAGGAGGTCATCGCCGGCCTGGGGCAGTACACGATCAACGAGGACGAGCACACCGGCGACGTGGCTTTCGTGGTCAGGGACCAGTACCAGAACAGGGGCATCGGGACCGAGCTGCTCGCGTACCTCACCCAGCTGGCCAAGCGCCAGGGCCTGCTCGGCTTCACCGCCGAGGTGCTGGTCGAGAACCAGCCGATGCTGCACGTGTTCGAGAAGCTGCTCGACGTCCGCAAGACCGTGGACTCCGGCGTGTACTATCTGAACATGCCGTTCGGGATGAGCGAGGTGCCGGCGTGATCGCTCCGATCTGGTCGGTGGAGAACAAGCATCTGCTGCCTTTCGTCCCTCCGGCGGCCTGGGACGGGTGGTTCGCCATCGCGATCCCGCCCCGCGCGTCCGGGCTGCGCTGGTGCAAGGCTCATTTCTACCACCGCTCCTGCCCTGCCGGGGAGCACCCCTTCTCGCTGCTGGAGGCCCTGGGCGAGCAGACCGAGGTGATGATCGCCTGGGCGACGGAGGACGAGGTCGCGGTGCACGACGCGGGACTGCCCGAGGGCACCCTCACCTGCTTCTCCTCTCCACTGGCGGTGACCTACGAGGATAACTTCCTGTTCGAGGGCGCCGCGGGCGGCTACGAGATGTCATTCGCTCTGCCCGGCAAGAGGCGCTCGGCGAACTTCCGCTTCGAGGCGGGCTGGCCGATCTGGTGGTCCAGGTTCGGCCGGATGATCTCCTACGTAGGTCTTCACTCCAGGTTGTCACTGGAGCTTGCCGACGAGGGATCGCTGAAGCTGCTCGACTCCTTCGGTGTGATGGAGCACGTCACGGGCGCGGCGCTCCCGTTCGACGTCAGGCGCGTGCCGGTCAGCTATCACTGGGACGTGCTCGCGTTCGAGGACGCGGCCTCCCCCTTCGACTCCGCCGCCGGCCTCTCGATCGGCGTGGGCGGCGGGACGTTCATACCCCTGAAGGCGGCAGCGTGCCTGCCGGGCGCGCGGCCGGCCGGGATGCGCGGCCTGTGGGTTACCTATCACGAGGTCGACCTTGACGAGGATGCGCTCGGCAACACCATCATGGTGCCCGTCCGCTGGGAGGGCCTGATGCGAAACCGCAAGGGAACGCTCCGATACGAGGCAAAAGCCGCAACTCCGGCGGCTGGCATCCTCCCGGGTGGCGCGATGCTCGGCTTCGACTTCGAGTGCACCTGGACGTCCGGCGGCTCCAGGAAGACGTCGTATGCCGGCACCGGCTTCTGTGAATACGGTGACTTCTCCGGCAGGTTGAAGGACCTGCCATTGAGGTTGAACAGATAAGGAGAAGCGCCCGTGGACCCACATGCTCCCTGCGACCTGGTCATCCTCGGCGGCACGCACGTGCTAGTGGACTCGTCCATGCGCAGCGTGCCCGATGGCGGGCTCGCCATCCGGGACGGTCGGATCCTCGCCGCGCCTCGCCCGCCTGACCGGCGCGCCTGAGGCGGGAGAAAGTGGCTGATGTCGCGCTCGACCGGGACATCCTCCAGCGGATAGCCCGTTACCGCAGGCGCAGGAAAGCGAGGTTGCTGTTCCTCATCGCGCCGGTGATGCTCGAGACGGTTGCGCTGGCGATCCTGCCGATCGTCTGGTCTCAGGTCCACGGCGGGCCGTTCTTCATGGGGCTCCAGCCCGGGACCAGGGCGGACTGGGCACTGTGGTCCATCTTCATGGCTCTTACGGTCCTGCCGCTGGGCTTCCTGCTGATGGCATGGACGGAAAAGGTTCCGGTCGCGCCCGGGCCGGCAGCGGGCATCGACCCTTACAGGGACGCGGCGGCCTCGCTGAGCATCGCCGCCGGAGTCCCGGCCCCGGACGTGGTCTCGCTTGCGGTCCCAACGGTCAACGCGCTCGCCTTCTCCAGGAGCGGGAAGTGGTCCATCGGCATCACCGAGGCCGCGCTCGCGGCCGGGCTCACAGACCAGCAGGTGGAGGCGCTCACGGCGCACGAGGCGGCGCACCTGCTGCTGCGCGAAGGGTTATCTGTGCCGGATCGTCGTGCGAGATCTCTGGTGACGCTGATGTTCACCGTGCTCATAATCGGCCCGTTCCTGCTGGCCTCGTTCATGTTCGGCTTCAGCTGGTACCTGGGGCTGGCGTGCCTGGCCTGGACTCTGCTGTACCTGTCGTGGGCGCTTCCCGCGGGCCGCAGGCTCCGGCGCAACGACGACGTCCTGGCAGATACCGTGGCGTCCCGGCTCACCTGCAACCCGGCAGCGCTGAGAGAGACTATCGAGCTGCTGGAAGATCTCTACACGAGCGAGCCGGCGCCGTTCCCACCGGGAGCTGCCTATCCGGACTACCTGTTCATCTCGCGCGCGCAAGTGGACAGGAGGCTCGCGAACCTCGCGGCTATCGAGCGCGAGGGTGGGGGCGGAGGAGCGATCTCGGGGGCCACCTTGCCATAGGGCTCGGAGATAAAGTCCCTGATGAGACGGTTGACGGTTGCCGCCCTCTCAATGTTCAGGCCGTGGCTGCCGCCGGGGACGACCGTCATCTTCGCTCCGGGTATCGCGTCGTACAGCTCCTGGAACACCGCCAGCGGGTCACCAGGCAGCGCGAGAAACTCGTCCCTGTCCCCAGCGATTATGAGAGTAGGCGCCTTGACGGCCGACAGGTCCTCGAGCCGCACGTCTGACGGCTCGGTCCACAACTTCCGCATCTGGTCGATAAAACGGTTGCGCGAGTCCTTCTCGGGGTTGATCAGCCCCCTGATCCACGAAAGGCTGATCAGCTCGGGGGACCATGGGCTCAGGAACTCTTCAGTGGTGGCCCTCTTGTCGGCGATGCAGTTCTCCAGGTTCAACGACGTCCCCATCAGGACCAGGCCTTTGACCAGGTCAGGACGCTCGACGGCCAGGCCAAGCGCGGCGTTCCCCCCGTCGCTGGAGCCCACCACGGTGACGGGACCCGTGTGCAGGATATCCAGGAGCGCGGCCGCGTCTCGCCCCATCTGCCGGTAGGTGAGCCCGGCCGTCCCCAGGGTGGTGCGCCCGTGCCCGCGGGAGTCCATGGCAATCAGGAGGTTGGAGTGGGACAGGGCCGGGATCTGCGCCACCCAGCCCTCGATCACCGTGAAGCCGCCGTGCAGCAGCAGCAGCGGCTCGCCGAACCCGAACCACTTGTAGAAGATGTTTATGTCGCCTGCCTGGACGCGGCCCGACCCCCTGGCCGTCTCATCCCTCGCCCACGTGAGGTAGGATGAGATCGCCCTGATCCACTTCAGCCCGGTCCTCAATGAATCAAATGTCGGCATCTGTTCCTTCCCGAGGAGCGTTATCACTCACTTCTCTCAAGCTCCGACCTGTCCTGTGCGCGCGACCATAAGCGGGCGCGGTCGCTTGCCTCAGAGATCGAACTTTCCGGCGCCGGCGAGAGCCGACTCCGCCTGCGAAGCCACGCGTTTCAACAGCTCGTCACAGGACACCACGTCCTTTATCAGGCCGATCGACTGGCCGACGGCGAGAGGCGCCATCTCCACGTCGCCGTTGCTCCACGCCTCCTTCGACCTCGACCCGATCATGAACGGCAAGATATCCTCGAGCGTACCATTACCCGCCTCGACCTGGAGCACCTTCCCCGCTATCTCGTTCTTCAGGCACCGCATCTGGAGCTTGATGGACCGGCATATCAGGGTCGTGTCGAACTCCTGCCTCTTCACCAGCTCCTGCTTGATCAGGTCGTTCGCCTCGCACTCGTCGGTGGCGATGAACCTCGACGCCATCATCACGCCCGATCCGCCCAGCACCAGCGCGGCGGCCAGGCCCCGTCCGTCCGCGATGCCGCCCGCCGTGATCACCGGCATGCCTATCGATTCGCTTATCCGCGGGGTCAGGACCGTGGTGGTGACGTCGTCGTCCAGCGGGTGGCCGCCTTCCTCTATGCCCGCGGCGATGACCGCGTCGTACCCGGCGGACTCGGCGTGCAGCGCGTGGCGCACCGACCCCAGCTTGTGTATCAGCTTCACTCCCGCCTTCTTCGCCTTCTCGACGGCCTCCTCGCCCAGGTACCTGTCGATCGGCGCGCCGGATATCTCCAGGGCGGCAACTCCCTCCTCGCAACACACGTCGAAGTACCCCTGGTGGAGCTCACGGGTGATGCGCACCGATGGGAGCAGGGTGATGTTCACGCAGAACGGCTTGTCCGTGAGCCGCCTGGTCTCGCCAATAGCCGCCCGCAGCTCTTGGGCGGTGTCGTAGTTGCCCGCGGTCAGGTTCCCCAGCCCGCCCGCGTTGGAGATGGCCGAGCACAGGCCCGGCAGCGCCAGCCACATCATCCCTCCGCACATGACCGGGTGCTCTATTCCCAGTAGCTCCGTCATCCTCGTCCGCATGAAAGCCTCCTTGAGCGTCGTCTCCGAGCCCGACAAGCATATCAGGCCATGGAGCCGTCCGCCCGACGAGCCGCGGCTTCCCCATGCAGTTCCCCGCCGACGTCGCGGCCGAGGTGAACGCGTTCCTGTAGAATGAGTTGCCTTTACAGCCAATGAGAGGCGGCATCATGGCATGGGATACTCTTGCGGACCGTGACTCCATAGACTGGGCGATCTCGGCCCTCAACGAGTACGGGATGAATGCGAGCCTGGTCCAGACCGGCGCTGAAGCCAGAGAGAAAGTGCTCTCCATCATCCCCGCTTCCGACGAGGTCATGAACATGACCTCGATGACCCTGACCGACATCGGGCTGGACAAGGACATCATGGAATCCGGCCGCTACCAGGCGACCAGGAACGCCCTGGCGAAGATGGACCGTAAGACTCAGGAGCTGGAGATGCAGCGGCTCGGCGCCGCGCCCCCCTGGGCAATCGGCAGCGTGCACGCCGTCACCGAGGACGGCTCGGCGATGCTGGCCTCCAAAACCGGGAGCCAGATGGCGGCCTACGTCTACGGAGCCTTGAAGGTCATCTGGGTCGTAGGCGCGCAGAAGATCGTCGCCGATTCCGACGAAGGCATCAAGCGGATCTACGAATGGTCGCTGCCCCACGAGCGCCAGCGCGCGCTGGAGGCCTATGGCCCCGGCACCACCACCGCGGTGAACAAGCTCCTCATCTTCAACGGGGAGCAGGCAAAGGACAGGATCAGCATCATCCTGGTCAACGAAGTGCTGGGGGTATGAGCCGGCCTGTTCCGGGTGACGATTCCAATAGCCTCACCTTTCACCGATAATAAGGTGTTACATCGCTCGAGTTTCACGAGAAGGAGAAGTTGTGTCGACCGCGAGGAAAACCCCGCGCATCAAAGGAGTCCCCGGCTGGGCGCAGACGCTCATGAGAGGTTTCTACCACCTGCCGCATGTGAACAAATGGCATCCCTGGCTGCGCGAGGACAAGACGGACATGAGATGGCTGCCCATAAACGAGAACATCGAGCGCCCCGGGGACACTCCCATGCCGCTGGAGGTCCTGGACCGCATCATCGAGGAGGCGTCGCACCGGGCGATATTCGAGTACTGCGGGTGCCGCAAGGGCTGGCACTGCAAGGACTACCCCACCGAGATCGGCTGCCTGCTGATGGGCGACTCCTGCCTGGAGGCGAGCAACTCGACTCCGTTCCGCGAGGTCGGCGTCGAGGAGGCCAAGGCCCACGCCCGCAAGGCCGTCGCGGCCGGGCTGGTGCCGATCGTGGGCAAGGCGCGGGCGGACAACTTCATCTTCAAGATCAAGGACCGGCACAGGCTGCTGACGGTCTGCTTCTGCTGCGAGTGCTGCTGCGTCACGCGCTTCTCTGCGCTGGCGCCTCTGGAGTTCATCGAGCCGACCCAGCCTCACCTGGAGAGCCTTCAGATCGACTTCGACCCCGATAAGTGCAAGGGCTGCGGTAAGTGCGTCCCCAAATGCTACATGCAGGCGATCGCCATCGTGGACAAAAAGGCCGTCATCAGCGAGTTCTGCCGTGCCTGCGGGCGCTGCGCCATCGTCTGTCCCAACGGCGCGATCGAGCTCAAGATCACGGACCCGGAGTTCGTGGAGAAGACACTGGACCGCATACGCAGCTACGTGACCTACGACTGACAGAGAGTTCGGCTTACAACGGAGTAGACAATGGCCTCGAGAAAAAAAAGCAAGGGCGTCAAGCTTGTCGCCCTCATCATAGTGCTCGCCATGGTCGTCGCCCTTCTCACGACCGGGATATACGCCCTGTTCGGCGGGACCAGCGGCAGCGGGGTCGAGGGCACCTACAAGATGTCCGACGGCAGCAAGATGGTCCTCGACTCGAGCGGGACTGCCACCATAACCATCCCCACCAGCACCAAGGCCGCCACCACCAACTACACCGTGAGTGGAAACAAGGTCACCCTCCTCAACCCGTCGACCGGTGGCCCTCTCATCACCTTCACGCGCAAGGGCAACACCCTGACCTCCACCGAGGGCACGCAGACCGAGGTATGGGTCAAACAGTAGCCCCGCTCTCCCTTTTTCCGGTCTTTCGTGCGGCGACGCCGGCAGAAGAAGCGCTGGTTGTATAATCTCGTTTAGCAATACCGGTCGAGAGGAGAGGGATTTGAAGGTGCACTACCTGAACTGCGGTACCTTCCACCCGCGCTTTGTCAGGAAGGTGCTGGGGCCTCTCGCCGACGTGCCGAGCGTCTGCCTGCTCCTCGAGGACGGCGACCGGCTGATCCTGGTGGACTCCGGCCTGGGGACCCGCGACATGAACGACCCCGGGCGCCTCGGCTTTCCCAACCTGATGCTCAACGCCATTCCGGACCTCGAGCAGACAGCTTCGCGCCGGATCGAGAGCATGGGGCGCAAGCCGGAGGATGTGACCGACATCATCTGCACCCACCTGGACTCGGACCACGCCGGGGGCCTGTCCGACTTCCCCGACGCCAGGGTGCACGTTTCGCAGGCCGAGTACGATGCCGCGGTCTCAGAGGACAGGAGCCGGCGCCCGAGCTACCGGCGCTGTCACTTCGCTCACGACCCGAAGTGGGTGACTTACAAGGATACCTCCGGCGAGGACTGGTTCGGGATGGAGTGCATCAGGGGGCTCGAGGGGCTTCCCGCTGGCCTGGTCCTGGTCCCGCTGCCCGGCCACACCGCCGGACAGTGCGGGGTCGCGCTCCAGACCGACGATGGCTGGCTCCTCGACTGCGGAGACGCCTTCTATGCCGCTGAAGAGCTGGAGCACCCCCGGGCGGCGGTCAGGTTCTTCGCGCGCCTGGCCCACGACGACCCGCGCTCGGCGCGACTTCAGCTCGCCAGGATCAAGAAAGTCATCGCCGAGGGCAAAGGCGTCGTTACGGTTCTGGCGTCGCACGACAGGCAGGGTTTCGACCGGCTGTCAGGCGATTGAGGGGTCTGGAGATGTCATTCGAAGTGTGCACTTCAATCGAGATAGACGCGCCGGCCGAGCGGGTGTGGAGCGTGCTCGCGGATCTGGACTCTTACGCCAGCTGGAACCCGATGATACGCAGCGCGTCCGGCGAGCTGGTGGAGGGTTCGAGGCTGGACCTGCGCTTCCAGCCGGATGGGAGCAGGCCGCGCCACTTCCGCCCCAGGCTGCTGGCGGTCTCCCCGGGAATCGAGTTGCGCTGGCTGGGAAACCCGGGCGTGCCCGGCTTCTTCGAGAGCGAGCACTTCTTCAAGCTGGAGCCGGAAGGCGACGGCGCGTGCCGCCTCGATCACAACATGCTCTTCCGCGGGCTCCTGATCGGCTTTGCGCGCAAGAGGATGGAGGCCGCCGTGCTGGAACCGTTCCAGGAGATGAACAGAGCGCTCAAGCAGCGCGCCGAGAGACGGGATTGAGACATGGGTGACCTGGTACCGAAAGTCATTCTGATCGGGCTGGGGGCGGCGGTCAGCCCTGTGGCGATCATGATCCTGCTCGCCATCATGGTGAAGAAGGACGCCCGCCGCAACTCGCTGCTCTTCCTGGCAGGCTTCGTGCTGGTGCTGGTGGCCGTAGGCGTCGCTGGCTTGTTCCTGTTCGACAAAGCCGGCAGCGGACACCACGGCGCCCTCGACGGCTGGATCGACGTGGCGCTGGGGGTCGCCTGCGCGGTGTTGATACCGTACGCATGGAAGAAGAAGCCCAAGCCGGAGAAAGCCGAGGCCGAGCATGGCATGAAGCCGTGGAGGGCTTTTGTAGTAGGGATGGCCGCGATGTTCGTGAACGCGTCGACGTTCGTTCTCTTCGTCTCGGGCGTCCACGCTATAACCCAGGCGAAGGTGAGCACGTCTGACGGCGCCATCGCCTTCGTCATCCTTACCTTCGCCACTCTGCTGACGCTCTTGATCCCGATCGCGATCTACCTGATATCCCCCGAGAGGTCGGAGAAATTCATGACCGCCCTCGGTGGATGGCTCGCCCGCCACAGGAAGGTCATAGCCATCGGGATACTGCTGGTATTCGCGGTCTACCTGCTGGCCAAAGGCATAAGCACACTGGTCTAGCCGCTCACTCCCTCAGCGGAGCAGCTCGATGAGCGCCATGTACACCGCCAGGATTATCACCGCGATGATCACGGCCAGCCCCGAGATGTGGGGCAGGGCCACCAGGACGATCACCGCGATCACCAGTCCCGCTATCCGCAGCCACCAGGCGTACTTGTCGACAAAGGCGTAGAAGCCGGTCTTGGGCTCCCCGCCCTGGCGGCGCTCCCTCCACTTGGTGAAGAAAGCGGCGGTGTGTCCCCGCAGAGAAGTCGACCACTTGTAGGGACCGGCGATGGCCGCCCCGATGGCTACCACGATGCCGAGCGCCAGCAGCCCCCTGACCGCCTGGTAGAGGCCCGCGAGCACCGAGCCCCAGACCACATTCGCGGCGGCCTGGACCTCCGCTTGCTTCATCTGGTTGAAGAGCTGCGTGTGTGCGACTTTGAGAACGATGAGCACGATGAGCATGGTAATGGCGAGCGCGATCGCCGCTCCCATCAGCGCCGTTCTACGGTTGATCGCGATCAGGACCGCGATGATGTAGAAGATGAGGGCCAGCAGCGGCAGCAGCCAGGAGACCAGCCTCAGCAGGTTCACCGCGCCTTTGACCGCGCCGAGCTGATCGGCAGTGAAGAGCTTGATCTGGCCGAAGTCGGCCGGCACCTGTACTTTGTTGAGGAAGCCGAGCCCGGCGGCCGCCAGCTTGTCCTTGATCTGCGTGAGCAGAGGGGAGAGGTTGAGAACGACCGTGTTGCCCTGGCTGGTCACGGCGGCGTTCTTCTTGCCCTCCACGATGTTTACCATGGCGGTGTGTGCGAGCCTGATGGTCTCCTGCCATACCTTATAGAAGGCGTCGCTCTGCAGGAGCTTCAGCGAGATGGTCTTGGCCGCCGTCTGCAGGCCGCTGGATATCGGACCCGCAATGACGGACAGGTCGACGTCGGGGATGGGCGCTTTGGGGGCCGCCTGCTTGACGGCCGTTTCGAGCTGGGTCAGACCGGACTTGATCTTCCCTTCCACGTCGTAGGTCGCGAAGAGCTTGGTGACCGCCTGGTCGCTCACCGCTTTGGCCACGGCATCGTTCTTGACAAGCGGCGCCACGGTGTTCACGAAAGTGTTGGTGTTCAGCGTGGTGGTGGCAACCCAGGTCGAGAGGGTGCCCGCCAGGGCCAGGAAGCTGGCCAGGATTATCAGGAACCATACCAGGAAGTTGCGCCAGAAGTGATGTTTCTTGGTCTTGCCGCCCGCGGCCAGCTTCGCTTTCAGCTCTTCGTTCTCGGCCGCCAGCCTCGTCAGCTCATCCGGAGTCTGCTTGTCCCCCGCGCCGCCACCGTTCCCATCCACATCCGGCTCCCTTCACTCCACCTGCGTCCCCTCACGGCTAAGTTAGCTTTCAAGGATGATACCTTGTTTCCTGTGCTGTGTCCCACCGGGCCGGGCCTGGCGGTCCGGCCGGCGACTCATATCCTGAACGGGCAGCGCCCTCAGGGTGGGCCGCCGACACGAGACAGGTTATTGTTTTCGCGGATAGAAAGCAGACCTTGTGGTGGTGGCACGGCGGATTGGAGGATGGATATGCCGACGAGTTCAGCCGCTCGCACAATCCAGAGCACCCTCGCGCTGCTCCTGGTCGCAGCGCTGTGCGCGAGCGCGCTCCTTGCACTGGGAGGCTGTGCGACAAGCACGGTCGTCTCGGCTCACGCCGGCAAGATCCAGGGCCAGGTGGCGTCGAACGGGGTGGTGGTCTTCAAGGGGATACCTTATGCCGCCCCGCCCGTGGGTGACCTGCGCTTCCAGCCACCGCAGCCCGCCAGAGCATGGAGCGGCACGCTCGAGGCGCTGAGATACGGCAAGGCCGAGGTCCAGCCCCCCAACGCGATAGCAGGCACGGCGCCGACACAGCAGTCGGAGGACTGTCTCTTCCTCAACGTCTGGGCACCGAAGCTCGACTCCTCGCGCCGGCCGGTGATGGTCTGGATACACAGCGGCGGCTTCAAGAACGGAGCGGGTTCCGACCCGCTCTACGACGGGGCCAACCTGGCCAAGCGCGGCGACGTCGACGTCGTCACAATCAACTACCGGCTGGGCCCGTTCGGGTTCCTGTACCTGGGCGCGCTGGGCGGTTCCGCGTACGCACAGAGCGGCAACCTCGGCCTGCTCGACCAGATAGCGGCGGTCAGGTGGGTGCACGAAAACATCGCGGCATTCGGTGGCGACCCGTCCAACGTCACCATCTTCGGCGAGTCCGCCGGCGGCATGAGCGTGTGCGCGCTGCTGGGCATGCCTGGCGCGAAAGGCCTGCTCCGGCACGCGATCGCCGAGAGCGGCGCGGCCAACATGGTGCGCGACACGACCTCCGCGTCGGCCGTCAGCACCAGGTTCATGACCGCCGCCGGAGTGACCGACGTTAACGGGCTGAAGGCCCTCACGGCGGCGCAGATGGTCGCCGCGGAATCGAAGATGGTGAACCCCAGCGCGGAGTCCGAGTTCGTCTTCGGGCCGGTGGTCGACGGGGCGTCGCTTCCGCAGCCACCGCTGCACGCGATCGCCGAGGGCAGCGCCTCCGGGGTCGATCTCATGATCGGCACCAACCACGACGAGATCCGTCTCTGGACGCTCGCGACACCGCTTCTGGCTCGGCTCCCGCTGACCATTCTGGCGCCGCGCATACCCACGGTGCAGGGGGCCATCAACGCGACCTCGCTGGCGTCGAACTCCGCCGTTGCAGCAAGCTATTTCTCGCGGATGCCCGGCGGCACGATGGGTGACGTGAGCATGGCTGTGCTGACCGACGCCATCTTCCGCGTGCCTTCCATCCGCGTCGCCGAGGCGCAGTCCGTCAGGCGGCAGAACATCTGGATGTACATGTTCTCCTGGCCCAGCCCCACCATCGCCGGGGCCCGGGCGTGCCACGCGATCGAGCTGCCCTTCGTCTTCGGGAACTTCAAAGGGCAGGTCGGGCGGCTGGTCGGCACGCACCCCCCGCAGGGGCTGTCGAACACGATCCAGGACGCCTGGGCCGCCTTCGCCCGGACGGGGAACCCCAACGCCTCCGGAGTGCCCTCGTGGAAGGCGTACAACACCGGCGCCAGGGCGACCATGGTGTTCAACGCGACCACGTCACAGCAGGACGACCCCGAGGGCCAGAACAGGATGGTGTGGAACGGCGTGCCGTTCGACGGAGTGGTGCCCTCTATCTGAGTAAGCTGTTGCCGCGCCTCACTGCTGCAGCAGGAACTCCGCGGCAGTCTCCGCGACCTCGGCCGCGTACTGGGTGGTGAAGCCATGGCCTGCGCCCTCGAACACTTTCACTCTGGCTCCCCGTATTCTGCGCGCAAGAGTGAGCGAGTTCTCCGGCGGGATCAGGACGTCCTGGAGGCCGGAGAGGACCAGCGTGGGTTGCCCGATGCACCCCAGCCTCGAGTAGGTGTTGTGTCGCATCACGGCACCGATCTGCCTCTGCGCGTTCTTCCTGCTGATGGGAGCCTTCGCGACGGTCTCGGCGAAGTTGTCGACAATCTCGGGGTGCTGCGAAAGCCATGGTTGCGGGAACAGTATCGGCGCGCTCTGCAGGGCCTGCTCGCGCGGGTCCGCGACCCGGGGCCTGAGCACTGCCTTCATCGCCGGCCACCTGGGAAGCCTGGTGTGGAGGCCGCCGCAGCTGGTGCAGCAGAGCACCAGACGCTCGACCATCGCCGGCCAGCCCAGCGCCAGCTCCTGCGCGATCATGCCACCCATCGAAACGCCCATGACGTGGGCGCGTTCCAGCCCCAGCTCCCTCATCAGGCCGGCGGAGTCGCATGCGAACTGCCTCATGGAAAAGGGCAAGGTGCCATCCGTGCTTCTGCCTGCGCCGCGGTTATCCAGCAGGACCAGGCTGAAGTCGCCGGCCAGCCGGTCCAGCAGCTCGGGTGCCCACCAGTCCATGTTTGCGGTAAGGCCCATGATCATAACCAGTGGTGGGCCTTCACCGGTCCGCCGGTAGCACATCTCGACGTCGCCGACCATCAGTTTTTCCATCGCGCACGCCTTTCTTGTTTCGCTCCCTGTCAGGCTTCCTCAACGGGCTTCACGGCTCGATACAACGACACGCTCCCCAGCGGCGTCAGCACCCTGGAAGTCTCGGCGACCCGCGTGAAACCGGCATTCTCCATGTAATCGGGCAACCTGCCCGCGACGCTGTCCCTGGTCGTCTCGAAGCCGTCGAGCAACTGCACCACGCCGAACGCCGCGCGGAAGAACGCGTTGGGCGCCTTGCCCCAGTCTGCCACGTGGAGCTCGCCTCCGGGCTTGAGCACCCTGTGGACCTCCTCGAGTGTCTGCTGTTTGTGCTCGCTGTTGAGATGGTGGAAGAAGAGGCTCGATATCACCCGGTCGAAGCGCGCGCCCTCGAACGGCATCTCGTACGACAGCGCGTGATAGAACGAGAGCGCGACTCCAGCGCCCGCGGCTTTCTCCCTGGCCGTCACCAGGATCTCATCGCTCCCGTCCAGGCCTACGACGTCGGCCTGGAGGCACGATTCCTTCAGCTGGACAGTGAGAGTGCCGGTGCCGCATGCGAGGTCCAGCGCCAGGTCGCCCGCCGAGACGCCGGCCTGCCTGACCAGCTCCGACTTGAACTTTGTCTCTCTGCAGGTCCGGCGGACCACCGGGTCGTAAACGGCCGTGAGCGACGCGTAGCGCAGGGCGTAGCTGTAATGTCCTCCGTGCTCCTGGTCCATTACTGCTTCCAGACCCCTCCGGCCTTCTTGACCGCTTCCCCGAGAATGGCCATCAGCTTGTCGGCCTCGCCGCCTTCGCCCAGCCCGATGAAGGCGGAGACTCGCTCGCGGCCGCCCCGGACAAAGCCGCGCACGTCGACGCCTTCATCGGGCATGATCTCGTACTCCGGCGAACGCCGGTAGTCTCCGACCTCTATCTCGCTCAACCGCGCCCAGTTCACGTTGATCTTGCCGCGCCAGTCGAGCACCCAGTACAGCATCTCGGGGGTGAGGACGATCGACAGGTGCTGTATCTCGCTCTCCTTGTCCTTCTTGTGTTTACTGGTCGGCACCGATGTCGTCCGGTAGCAGGCGATGACGTTCGCCCCCACTTCAGGAAGCTCGAACTTCTCGACGTCGGCCCGCAGCGCCTCCAGAACCTGTGGCGGCAGGTCCGAAAGGCTGTGGTACTCGTTGGTGGTCCTATCGAATAGAGTCCCCAATGGATCCTCCCTTCTCGCGGCTTCAAACCTGTCGGTCGACAAAAATGTTCTGGGCGAATCATAACAAGAATCGCAGCTGGCGGAAGCCCGCACCGGGGCGCGTTCGGCCCGGCCCGTACCGGACGCCCACAGGAAAAAGAACGGGACTGTTGAATAACTGGCAGAGCGGAGCAGAAAAAGCCACGTGTGCCGTGATGGAAGCTTCACGGAGAGGTCGGGGGGTAGAGGGGATGAACCAGAAGAAGTTCGATATCGGCGAGTCGTTGCGGTTCGGCTGGGAGACGTTCAAGTCCAACATCGGCTTCCTCATCCTGATCCTTTTGATCTTCTGGGTCGTCGAGGGGATCTTCTCGGTCCCGACTTACGCGACCAGAAGCCAGGCGGTGATCCTCATCTTCGACATCCTCGGCTTGGTGATAGCCGTCTTCGTAGCCATCGCGGTAGTAAAGATAAGCCTGCGCTTCCTCGCCGGCGGACCCGGCGACTTCACCGACCTCTACGAGGGCTACCCTCGCTTCCTGGACATGCTCGTCGGACATATCCTCTACGTGCTGCTCGTCATTGCCGGCCTGATACTGCTGATCGTCCCGGGCATATACTGGGGGCTCAAGTACCAGTTCTACCCGTACCTGATAATCGACAAGGACATGGGCTCTGTGGACGCGATCAAGAGGAGCGGCCAGATAACGAATGGCGAGAAAGGCCACCTGTTCCTCTTCTGGCTCGCCGTCATGGGCATAAACATCCTGGGCGCCATCGCCTGCGGGATCGGACTGTTCATCACCATACCACTGACCTTCCTGGCGCACGCGCACATCTACCGCAGGCTGGAGTACGCCTCGGAGGTGGCACAGCCGGCCGCGTCTGCGCCGGCCACGCCTCAGCCGGTTCCGCCGGCATCCGGAGGATGAGCCTCAGGCGTCGCCGCTCTGAAGAGGACCGTCGTCGATCTCCAGCGCGTCGGGAGGTATGACCGGCACTTCCTTGCCCGAAGTCCGCATGCGCAGCAGCAGCGCGCCGGCGGCCAGGATCAACACGGCGCCTACGAGGTCCTGCCAGTTGGGAGACTCGCCCAGCAGCGCGAAGCCGAATATCATCGCGCTCACGGGCTCGATGTACGAGAGCAGCGCGGCGTCCTGCGCCTTGACCCGCTTGAGGGCGTAGAAGTATATGAGACCGGCGACGCCGAAGCTGACCGTCCCGAAGACCGCGATGGCGGCCCACCCTTTGGGCGTGACTATCCAGGTCAGGGGGATGGCGAAGCCGGCGGTGACCACCGCGGCGACCGTGTTGGTCCAGAAGCCGATCGTCAGCGGCGACAGGGTCTCGCGCAGCTTCTTCCAGATGAGCATCAACAGGCCCCAGAACACGGCCGAGGAGAACGCCAGCGCCAGCCCCTTCGCGCTGGAGCTCCCGCCGCCCATCTGCCCCCAGGAAAGGACAGCCGTTCCGGCGAGCGCGATGGCCAAGCAAAGGAAAGTCCCGCGCTCGGTCTTCTCATTCAGCAGCAGCGGAGCCATCACCGCCACCAACACCGGGAACAGGTAGAGGATGAAAGTGGCCACTCCAATCGGCAGCAGGTTGTACGCCTTGAAGACACAGAGGGCGAAGGCGGCGGCAAGGAGGCCGCTGGTGATCAGCAATGGCGCCTCGCCCTTGGACTTGAACTCGATCCGGCGCCGCGTCGCCAGCATGACAATCGAGTAGAACGCGACCGCGAAGCACGAGCGGTAGAAGATCAGCACCTGCTCGTGGCCCGCCAGGTGCGTCCAGCGGACTAAGACGCCGCTGACGCCCCAGATGATGGGCGCGACGCACACCAGCGCGTAGTCCAGGGACGTGCTCCCCTGCCGGGGCTCTGATATTTTCGCTTTCATATTTGGGACAGGTACTTTCTACTTATTTCTCTACTTTCGAATCTGTCTCCGGGCCACCGGTGTCCGTCAAGGATAATGTCTCGAGTCCAGCCGGCACAACAGGGGAGGTTATGCGGCGAACACCTGAGTGTTAGAGTTCAACTGAACCTGAATCCACGAGAATTCGAGGTTGAAATGGAACAAGGGCTGGTAGTGCTCGTCGACCTCTACTTCGACGGGACCAACATCATTGAGGGCGCGGTGCGGATCCAGGTCGAAGGCGCCACGATCGCGTCGATCTCCGACGCGGGGCCGGGAGCCTACGCGGGGCGCAGGATCCTGGACGCCCGCGGCTCACTGGTGTCACCGGGGCTCATCAACACTCACACGCATACCGCCAGGGGCGGTATGTTCGACCCCAACGAGACGATCTCTGTCGACAGCATCGTGCGCAACTTCAGGGACATGCTGCGCGCGGGAGTGACCGCGCTGGGAGAGATGGGCGGGGCGCCCGGTCTTACTTCAGCGCTGCGCGAGCGCTTCAGGAAGAGCCCCGAATGCGGGCCGGACATCTTCGGCTGCGGTCCCCTGATCACCGCGCCCGGCGGCTATCCGCTGGACTGGATGCCGAAGGGCGTCGCGATGCTGGGGGTAGCGCTTCCCTGCGTGACCGCAGAGGACGCACGCCGGGCCGTCCGCTCGGTGGTGGCCTCACGCATGGACGGCGTGAAGATCGCCATCATGCACCGCAGCTACGCCGAAAGGCCTATCCCCGCCTTGAGCGAGGAAGCCGCGCGGGCCGCGGTCGAAGAGGCTCACGCGCGCGGCAGGAGGGTCTACTGTCACGCCCACTTCCCCGAGGATTACGACGTCGCGCTCAAGGCCGGCGTCGACGCGCTGATGCACTCCTGCTTCGAGCCGCTCACCGCGGAGATGGTCGAAAGGGTGGTGGCGTCCGGCGTCTACTACTGCCCGACGCTCAGCGTGTTCGAGAACGCCCTCGAGGGCATTGAGAAGAGATACGACCAGGACCCGCGCTACTGCGGTCTCGTCTCCCGGAAGGTCAGGCGCGACTGGACGGGCTTCTGCGATGAGTATCTCGCGGCAGGCGACGCGGTTCCCTCGGGCATCGCGGCGGGACTGCCCAAGGCGCGCGGACAGGAAGCGATCGAGGACACCAAGGCCAACTTCAAGCTGCTCCTGGAAGCCGGGGCGCCGGTGGTGTTCGGCACCGACGCGTCCTACGGGTTCTGCCTGCTGGGACGGCCGGTCGACGAGTTCGTGGCCATGCAGAAGGCGGGGATGCCCGCGCTGGACTGCCTCAAGTCAGCCACCTCGACCGCCGCGGAGATGCTGTCGCTGGAGGGAAGGGGCGTCCTGCGGGAAGGGTCGCGGGCGGATATGATCGTCGTCGATGCCGGCGTGGTCGAGGACATCTCCAGGATAGAGGACGTCAAGGCGGTCGTAAGGGGCGGCGAGATCCTGGAAGACTCGCCCGGCGTCTCGGCCCGGCGCGCTTGCGGCACGGCCCTGGCGATCTCGCGCGGCATGGGCCGGACGCTGGTGCAGGCCGTTACCAACCGGCCCTGAGCGAGGCTTCCGGTAAAATAGCATGGTCAGCGGGTGAGCTGCCTTGTTACTATGAACTAAGGCTGGCTGGGCTCCGACTGTGTGACTCACGGAGTGCTGACTTGGAAAAACAGAGATCCGAGAGACCCATCAGGGTTCTCACCATCGACGACGACCCCGACATGCGCATCGGCATCAAGCTGGCCCTCGAGGTCGAGGGTTACTCCGTGGCCACCGCGTCCCGCGGCGCCGAAGGGATAGAGACGGCAGGGAGCTTTCTTCCCGACATCATCGTGCTCGACATCGAGATGCCCGGGATGGGAGGCCCCGAGACGCTCCGCCGCTTGAGGAGCGAACCTGCGCTCGAAGACATCCCCGTCGTCTTCCTCACCGGAAAGGTCGACCTCGACGCCATGGAGGAGACCTTCGAGGAGATCTCTCAGGGCTACCTGCTGAAGCCTTTCAGCGTGATACAGCTGCTCAACAAGATCGAGGAAGTGCTGGGCACCGGCGATTGACGCCGGTCAAGCCGGCTTGAAATACTCTCTCCCCCGCCGGTCAAAGATGCGGTATCCGATGTCCAGCCTGTGCGCCATCTCCGCCAGCGCGGCGGTCCAGTCCCCGTAGGCGAAGGCCAGGTGATTGCACGGCCACACGTCTATCAGCAGCTCGTCGGTCATTGGCACGCGTCCCTTGATGATCGGCCAGGAGCGAGAGTACAGCTCGTGCTCCGACTCGTCGACGTCGACCGTCTCCATCACGGTCGCGACCAGCTGGTAGCGAAGGTTCTGCCGGCCCAGCCTCGCCACGGTCATCGTCTGGCCGCCCGGCGTCCTGCCGCGCACCGAGCAACCGCCCGCCGCGTAGAAGATCTCCTGGCCCGGGTACTCGGCGCGGGAGAGCTTGGCGACAGAGTCCTCCTCCGGCCCACCGAAGAAGTAGTGGGGGTGCTGGCCGCAGTTGACGATCGCGAGCACGCCATTATCCACGTCGCGGAAGTCCCCGAACCCGGACGGCATGCCCGAGAGCAGGTGAAGGAACAGTTGGGTCAGCGCCGAATCCATGTCGTTCTCGCAGGCCACCGGAACGATGCGCTTCTTCTTGCCGTCGGGGCCGACGTCGTTGTTGAGGAACGCGGCGGCCGGGCACACCGTGCAGTACTCCGCGGAGAGCTCGTCCTGACACTTGATGCCCATGAAAGTGATGCCGTATTCGGAGGCGATGTCGAGGGCGGCGAAGTACATCGCCAGTTGCAGAACGAACCTGGCAAGGCTGGTGGTCTTCTCGCCCTCGAAGTCGAAAGAGCCATGCCCGCCCGCGACCAGGAATGCGATCGCCTCGGACACGCGCTCGTCCTTGATGACGTAATCGCTCTGGCCGGGTTTCCCGCTCCAATGGACCATGCTCGAGGCTCGAAGCGGCAGCGCCGACTGGTCGAGAGCCTCGTAAGAAACTCCGAACAGCTTCTGCCACTGGTCGACGTCCGCGGTCGTGGTGGACATCTTGAGGCTCATGCCGCCGAGCGCCAGGTACTTCTGGAAGGGCAACGCCCCGAGCGCGCCCAGCACCGCCGGGCCCGACTCCCACCTCTCGCGGTAGAAGTCCAGCACCTCCATGAGCCTGTCCGCCGCGGCCTCCTCACTGTCGATCTGCCCGTAGCAGGTGGTGAAGGGCACGCCGATCCGCTTGAGGCCGCCGCCCGCGGCCATGCCGGCGACGAGCCCCGGAACGCGCGTATCCTTGTAGCACCATATAACCACGCGGGGCACCTCGCCCGTCAGGGTCGCCAGGAGCTTCACCGCGTCGATGGAATCATAAGGGAACGTCCATGAGCCCTGGTTGAGTATGAGCGCCGCCGGCCGCTGCGCCGCGATCCGCTCGATGTGGTCTTTCACCAGCGCGGTGCTCCAGGCGATCTGGTCCTCTCGCGGCAGGCCTTCGCCGCCTCGCACGACCTGGACCCCCCGCTCGCGGAGCGCGTCCAGGAGGTGACTCTCGTAGGCGAGCATCAGGTCCAGGTTCTCCGACCGCACCCACGGGCGTGGATCGTTCGGCGAGAAGACCCCTACGCGAAACTCCTCGTCCACCGTGTGCCTCCTTGGTCCCGCGCCGGCCGCGCCCTCAGTCTCGCGCGTCGGTCCACCCGCCGGCGGGCCGCTTCTGCCAGACCTCGATGACCTCACCCAGCCGCGCGTACTGATCATACCGTTCCCGGTAGAGGCCGACGCGCTCGGGTGCGGGCCGGTACTCCACGTCGAAGCCCTTGCCCATGACTTGCTGCGCTTCGGTCACGTCGTCGTATATCCCGCACACCGTCGCGGCGAACATGGCTGCCCCCAGCGCGCAGGTCTGCTCCGAGGCGGACACCCTGACCGTCATGTTGAGGACGTCCGCCAGAGTCTGCATGACCAGCGGCGACCTGCGAGCGATGCCACCGAGGGCGAAGACCTCCTCGATGGGCAGGCCTTCGGACAAGAACCTCTCTACGATGCTCCTGGCCCCGAAGGCCGCGGCGTCCACCAGCGCCTTGAAGATATCCGGGGCGTCGCTCCCCAGCCCCAGTCCGGCGATCGCGCCCCTGAGCATCTGGTCGGCGTCCGGCGTGCGCCTTCCATTGATCCAGTCGATCGCGGAGGCGGCCGCGGGGCCTGGTTGCCTTCTGCCCGCCTCCTCGGAAAGCGCGTCGAGGATGGCATCGGCGACCGCCGCGGCCTGCTCTGGCGCTATTGACGAGGCGTGCTCGACCGGCCATGCGAGGAGATCCCTGAACCAGGCGAACAGGTCGCCGAGCGCCGACTGCCCGGCCTCCATCCCAATGAGGCCTGGCACGATGGAACCGTCGACCTGCCCGCATATCCCTTTGATGAGCCTATCTTGCATCGCTTCGGCGGGCGCGAGGAGCATGTCACAGGTGGACGTCCCCATCACCTTTGTCAGCACGCCGGGCTTGATCCCCGCACCGACCGCCCCGAAGTGCGCGTCTATCGCACCGGTGCCGACCACGACGTCCCGCGACAGCCCCAGCCTTTCGGCCCACTCGGGCGATATCGTTCCGGCAGGGTGGTCGGCGGTGACCGTCTCCGAGTACAGGCGGCCCCTCAAGCCAGTCAGGACAGGGTCGATGTCGGAGAGGAACTCCTCGCTGGGGAGTCCGCTGAAGGATGCGTTCCACATGGCCTTGTGGCCCGCGGCGCACCTGCTGCGCTTTATTCCCAGGGGGCCCGTGTTTCCGGTCAGCAGGGCCGGGATCCAGTCGCAATGCTCGACCCATGAGCACGCGGCCTCGCGCACGGCGTCATCGGCCCTGGAGACGTGCAGGATCTTCGAGAAGAACCACTCGGCGGAGTAGCAGCCGCCACAGTATTTCGTATAGTCCTCCCCGCCCCAGGACCGGGCCTCACTGTTTATCTCCTCGGCTTCCGCGACCGCCGTGTGGTCCTTCCAGAGGATGAACATCGCGTTGGGGTTGTTTTCAAACGACGGGTTCATGGCGAGCGGCACGCCGTGGCTGTCAACCACCCCGGGAGTCGACCCGGTCGTGTCGACGGATATGCCCCTGACAGTTTCGGCTGTGCCCGCAGGGCACTCGCTCAGGGCCGATGAGACGGACGTCTCTAGCCCCTCTATGTGATCAAGAGGGTGCTGCCTGAACATGCTCGACCGTGAATCGCAGTAACGCCCGTCGGCCCACCGGCGGTACGTGGACACCGCGTGGCCGACCTCTTCTCCTGTCCTCGCGTTCACCACGACCGCCCGGACCGAGTCGGTGCCGAAATCAATTCCGATGACGTGGTCGTCCAACTGCAGCCTCTCCCCGCATGTTCGTTCCACGACCGGGTCTAATTATATAGAACCCGGGGAGCCGGCGACTGTAACGGACCGCATCAGATGACTTATAGTTAAAATATGGTGCCGTGACTTCGACGCCGCGGCGCGAACAAATAAGCAGGGGAGCTGGAATGGAGATCAACAAGTTCATCGATTCGACGATGCTGAAGCCAGAGGCCACCCCAAATGCGGTCACCCACCTCTGCAAGGAAGCATTGGAGCACGTTTTCGCGGCGGTCTGCGTGAACTCCTACCACACGAGACTCGTAAGCGGCTTACTGGCCGGGAGCGGCGTCAAGACATGCATAGTGGTGGGCTTCCCCCTGGGCGCGTCCCTGACCGCGGTGAAGGTGTTCGAGGCACAGCGCGCGCTGGACGAAGGCGCGCAGGAGCTTGATGTGGTGATGAACATCGGGGCTTTCAAGAGCGGCGAGCACTTCGCGGCGCTCGATGACATAAAGGCCGTTGTCGAAGCATGCTCAGGACGCGCGCTGGTGAAGGTGATCATCGAGTGCTCTCTCCTCACCGACGCCGAGAAAGTCCACGCCTGCAAGCTCGTGATGACCGCCGGCGCGGACTTCGTGAAGACCTCCACCGGTTTC
>PMJJ01000127.1 GCA_003157385.1 Actinomycetota bacterium
AAGACCTCGCCGTGCTGGAAGGGGGACATGGTCCCTGGGTCCACGTTGATGTAGGGGTCGATCTTCTGCATGGCGACCTTGAGGCCGCGAGCCTTCAGGAGCAACCCCAGGGAAGCGGCGGTGATGCCCTTGCCCAGCGACGAGACCACCCCTCCGGTCACGAATATATGCTTTACGGGCATGCGATTACCTCCGGTCGCCTGCGAGCTTTAGTTATTATTATCCCCCGTAGCTTCCTGTCCCTTTCTCCCGAGAGAGTCTATCCAGTTAAGTGCCCGGTTTGAAGAGATTGCCTTCGAAAATGAGTATTTTTCGGACAGAATGTTCAGTATCAGCATGAGGATGAGTACCCCGAGACGCCACCAGAAACTGAGCCCGAACACCAGTCCCAGGCCTATAGCCGCCCCTAGCACGTTCGAGCCGGCGTCCCCCAGCATGAACTTCTCCCGGAGGTCTCCCGGGAAAAGGACCAGCGCGACGGCCAGAACCACCAGTGCGGGAGTGAGCCAGAAATACGTCGGCTGCAGGGCGACTACCGTTCCGGGCGTCGCGGTGAACCTCCATGTGAGCCCGAAGCACAGCACGAAGGCGGGGAGGAAGACCTTGACGGCGCGCCCCGGCCTCAGGTCCAGAAGGTTTAAGAAGTTGGCCGTGAGGGCCACCAGGGCGGCATCGAGGACCCAGACCCCGTATGCCGAGGCCGGTGTGCCTTGCGGGAAAATGATGACGGGATAGAACAGCGCCACCAGGGCAACCGCGAATCCCAGGAAGGCTTTCACGAGCCCGGTCGTGTACCGCCCGTGGAGCGCCTCGGAGAAATGCCCCTTGAAGCCCTTCGCCCCCGAGTCCCCCGCCACATCGTCCAGCAGACCGAGCAGGCAGAATCCCAGGACGGTCACGAGCATCACGTCCATCCCGTATAGCGTGCCGCGGAACGGTGGGAAATGGCTTGTCCATACCACGAGCATCGTCGGGATCCAGAGAAGAAGGAACGCGGGGGCGAAGACTATGCCTGCGGCCGTCGGGAGCCTGAGCCCCCTGTAGTTGGTCCGCTGGAGACTCTCGCTGGCCAGCGTACCGCGCAGGAGATACAGCATCAGCAGTCCGGAGACGAGAGACACGACGAAGACCCCGAGTGGGAGCAATCTCCACCAACTCACTTATACCACCCCCGCTGCTATCGACCCATAACGCCACGGCGAAGCGCCCTGGAGGCGAGCGCTCTAGCGATGTCGGCGAACTGGCGGCCCCTGTGCACGAAGCCCGCGAAGTCACGGCCCGTCTCGGAGTGTGACATGACCGTCGGCACCTCGACTATTCGAAAGCCGGCCCTGTGAGCATCGAGTGTCATCGCCACCTCCACCCCGAATCCCTCCCTGAAGGGGAACACCGAGTCGAACACCGCCCTGGTCATGGCCCTCTGGCCCGAGATCGGCGAGCGCATCTCCAGCCCGGATAGCGCCTTGATCCCACCCCGCGCGAGACCCTGCGTCAGCCCGAACCCGCCCTTCTTGGTGGGCGGCGGAAAGGCCGCTATAGCCAGGTCGGCGTCCCCTGCCAGCACCGGCTCGAGGACCTTGCCGGCCTCGGCGGCATGAACCCCAAGGTCACCGTCTATCAACAGGAGCGCTTCAAACTGGAGTCCCGCCAGCATGCGGTTGAGTGAGCCGCCCTTGCCGAGGTTCGACCCGTTCACCACCACTTCAGCGCCCGCTGCCGCCGCGCGAGTGGCAGAGTAGTCAGCGGAAGCGTCGTCTACGACCACCACCCGCTCGACGCCATCAAGCGCCCGCAGCGCCGAGACCGTGTCGGCTATCACGCTCTCTTCGTTGTACGAAGGTACTACCGCTACAGCTCTCATAAGCTCCAGGCTCACGGCGGCGGCAGCATCCGCGTGGCCGCCTTCCCGCTTCCGTAGTTGCCCGGCTTGCCGCCCAGGGACATGTCCAGCGCCACCTGGCCCGGCGAGGTGTTGACGTGGTCGACGGTCGCGATCCCGTGCTTCCTGTAGAGGAGCAGCACCGAGTCCTCGGTGTCACCGCCGGTCACGCCGATCACGGGGAAGGCTGTCGCCACAAAGGCGTCGACCAGCGGCGCGTCCGTCTTGTCCAGCGCGGTCAGCTCGACCGGCCCCAGCAGGATGGCCCCGTCCACTGGCGCAGCTAGCGTACCGCGTACGTGGATCACTCCCAGCTGCTGCAGTGTGGTGAGTATCCCGGTGTTGGACGCGGTCTGGAGCTGGTTGACCACCTCGGTGAAGACCCTTTTCTTGAGGTCCTGCGTATTGGCCTGCATCTGGAAGAGGCTGGCGAGGTTGGCCACGACGTTGGGTTCGTTGAATGCGGCGGAATTCGAAATGGTTATGGTGACCGGAACCGCCGCGCCCGCCATGACCAGGCCCTCGTTGATCTTGCCCAGCGTGCCCTCGTCTGGTGAGCCCTGGGTCAGGACCGCGTAATTCTTACCCGGCAGCATGTTGGTCACCATGAACGGCCTGGACTCGTCGGCGTACCGGGTGAAGGCATCGAGCTGGCCGTGGAGAGAAGAGTTGCTGGCCTTTATGTCCTTGAACTCCGCCTGCAGCGATCTGATCTGCGCCTTCTGTTCGGCTACCAGTCCCCTCTCGACCAGGGTCGTCCCCAGCAGCATCCCGATGCCAAGCGCGAGGAACACCGCCACGAGCGAAAAGACGTGGTATCTCATATCGACCAACTGGCAACTCCTGACTTAGAAAAGGCTCTGCAGCTTCATGAGCCAGACCTGGAAGCGCATCGCCATCACAGAGATGAACTGCCTGGCAGGCTCAGAGAGCATGACGATTATTACAATGGTGACGAGCGCGGCGAGCGCCATCAGGGCGAGCTGCCACGCCTTTACGCGGCTGTTGTAGAGCTCGCTCACTCCCTTTGCGTCTATCAGCGCCGGACCCAGCCTCAGCCGGACCAGGAACGTGCTCGCCATCCCTTTCCGGTCCTTGTCCAGAAACTCGATGAGGTTGCCGTGGCCCCCGACGAGGACGACCATCTCGGCGCCCTTCTCGTAGGCGATGAGCATCGCGACGTCCTCGCTGGTCCCGGGGTAGAAGAACGACACGCTCTCGAGGCCGAGCTCGTCGAGCCGGGCCTTGCCGGGAGCGCGTCCGTCGGTGTAACCATGGACCACCAGCTCAGCCTGGCCCTTGAGCGCCTCGTCGGTCACGCTGTCCATGTCACCGACGATCATCAGCGGCTTGTACCCCATCTCCAGCAGGGCGTCCGCGCCGCCGTCGACCCCGACCATGATCGGCTTCATCTCCCTGACGTATGAGCGCAGGGCCACGAGGTCCTTCTTGTAGTCGTGGCCTCTCACCACGATGAGGGCGTGGCGTCCCTTGAACTTCGTCATGATGTGCGGAAGGTCCACGCTCTCCAGCAGTATCTCTTTTTCGGCCTCGAGGAGCTCCATCGTGTTCGTGGCGAAGTCGCCCAGGTGCTTTCCCAGGCGCTTCTTGCTCTCCTCTATGCGACACTCTATCTCCTCGAGGGTCAGCAGCTTGCCGCGCACCACCTCGAGCCCGCCCTTCATCACCCTGTCGCCGACGACCGAGATCCTGTCGCCCTCGTGCACCTTCTCGAAGATCCCCTGGCCGACCTCGTCCAGCACCGTCAGGCCGGAGGCCACCATCATCAAGGGACCGAGGTTGGGGTAGCTGCCGGTGACCGAGCACGCGGCGTTCACCACGCAGCACGGTTTCCTCTCAATGAGCGATTCCGCCGAGACCCGGTCGACGTCGGTGTGGTCTATTATCGCCACCTCGCCCTCGCCGAGGCGCTTGACGAGGCTCTTTGTTCTCTTGTCCAACCTGGCAACAGCCGTTTCGGCTTCGGGGGTCTCTATTTCAACCACCGGTGCGAAAGGCTTCATCCGATCACCTACTTTGTCAGCATAAGATTCTATCTCACAACGGCTCGCGTCGTCCTATGCGCCCTTCCCCTTTTTCACGCGCGCCGCGCGCTTGAGCATGTCGGCCGCGTGGTCGGCAGTGACCTTGCGCCCGCTGGAGTCTCCCAGCATCCGGCACATCTCGGACAGCAGCGCGTCTCCGGACAGGAGCTGGACGCTGGTACGGGCGACGCCGGCCTTGTCGTTTTTGTAGACGCCATACTGCCAGTCCGCGAAGCTTGCTATCTGCGGCAGGTGGGTCACGCAGAAGACCTGGTGATAGCGGGTCAGCTCGAACAGCCTCTCGCCGATAACGGCTGCGGTCTCTCCGCCGATCCCGGCGTCGACTTCGTCGAACACCAGCACCGGCAGGCGGTCCGCGTCTGCCAGGACGATCTTGAGCGCCAGCATTACCCTGGACATCTCTCCACCCGACGCTATCTTCCTCAAGGGCCTTTGCGGCTCTGACGTCGCGGGGCTGAAGAGGAACTCGACCTCGTCGGTGCCCGCGGGACCCAGGCTTTCGGCGTCCCTGGCACCGACCTCGACGCCGAAGGTCGCGCTGGAGAGCTCCAGGCCCTTCATCTGCCTGTTCATGGCCTCGACCAGCGACTGCGCGGCCCTCTCGCGCTCTTTTGAAAGCTCGGCAGCGATCTGCGCGGCCTGCTTGCCGGCCTCCTCTATCTCAGAGGCGATCACCAGAGCCCGCGCCCCCAGCGTTCCGATCTCTTCCAGGCGCGCATCCGCCAGATCCCGGTACTCCAGTGCGGCCTCTATTGTCCCGCCGTACTTCCGGCACAGCTCGCGAAGGAGGCTCAGCCGAGACTCCACCTCCGCGAGCAGGTCCGGGTCCGTGGGCAGGGACTCCCTGTAGGCCGCAACCTCGGCCGCGACGTCGGCTGCCTCAATGCCCAGGGAATCCAGCCGCGCAGAGAGCGCGGACAGGGAAGCGTCGCGCGATGCCATCGCGGAGAGGTCCTCGGACGCATTAGCCAGCATGTCGCCTGCCGCGAACGCCGCGCGCTCATCGCCGCGCAGTGCCGCCTCGACCCTCGAGGCCAGCTCCCACAACTCGGTGGAGTGCCTGAGCCTGACCGCGTTCTCCTCCAGCGATTCGATCTCGTCGGGCTGAGGCGCGGCGGCATCGATCTGCTCGATCTCGTGCGCCAGAAGCTGCGACTCCCTGGCCAGGCCTTCTCCGGCGAGGTGGCCCTCGGCCGCGGCGCGCTCGGCCTCCAGCGACCGCAGCTTCGCATAGGCGAGCCTGTACTCGTCGAGCCTGGCCAGATGCTCGGCTCCGGCGAACCTGTCCAGGTACCCGATGTGGGTGGACTGCTTCAACAGCGCCTGGTGGGAATTCTGCCCGTGCACCTCAAGCAGGGCGTCCCCGACCGCGGCAAGCGCGGAGACGGGGCACAGGCGGCCGTTGATCGCGCACCTCCCCTTGCCTGTCCTGGGCAGGCGGCGCGAGAGAACGAGCTCGGCCTCGTCATCCTCGATGTATCCAAGGGACGCAAGCGCCGCGCGCGCCGCGGGCGACCCGCCGAGGTCGAAGCTCGCCTCTAGCACTGCTTCCTCGGCCCCGGTGCGGACAGCGCTGCCGTCCGCGCGGTCTCCCAGCAGCAGACCGATCGCGCCGACGAGCACCGTTTTGCCCGCGCCGGTCTCCCCGGTCAGCACGTTGAGGCCGCTGCGGAACTCGACCTCGACACCCTCCACCAGCGCGAGGTCCGAGACCTTCAGGTAAGAGAGCAACTGACCTCCATCAACTCGGCTCCTCGCAGACGGGAGGGCTCATGAACTTGCGTCTGACGGTTCCGTAAAAAGAGTTTCCGGGGAGTTCGATTATCTTCACCGAGCCGGCAAGCGCGGCGAACTCCAGGCTCGAGGAGAACGGGACCTCGACGTCGAGCCTGCCGTCCACGCTCAGGGAGAGACGCTCGGGCTCGCCCTCGACGGCCACCATCACCCTGTCCGACGCGTTGAGCACCATGGGCCTGGAGAAGAGCATGTGGGGACAGATCGGCGTAAGCAGCAAGCAACGCACGTCCGGGGTCACGATCGGCCCTCCAGCGGACAAAGAGTAGGCGGTCGACCCGGTAGAGCTCGAGAATATCAACCCGTCCCCGGAGTAGAGCATGAAGAACTCGCCGTTCACATAGGTGGACAGGTGTATCAGCCGCTCGCGCACCAGCTTCCCGATGACGATCTCGTTGAGGGCCCTGAAGGAGGTCTCGTCGTCGCCCGACCTCATTGTGCATCCGACCGGCATGCGCTCGCTCACCAGGTAGCGGCCATCAAAGATCTCGGCGAGCGCTTCCTCGGCCTGGTGTGCCTCGGCCGCGGTCAGGAAACCCATCTTCCCGATGTTGATCCCCGCGAGGGGCACCCCCGTGTCCCAGAGCATATCGGTCGCGTGCAGCATCGTCCCATCGCCCCCCAGCACCACCGCCAGGCTCATCTCACTGGCCCGGTCCACCGGTATGGTGTTTATCTCGACCCCGAGCGTGGACGCGTCCTCCTCGAAGAGGAAACTTGCCGCCCCGCGGCTGTCGAGCCAGCGCGCGACGCGCAGGACGAAGTCGCGTATGTCCGGCTTGCGCACGTGCGGGATGATGAGCACCCGCTCGAACCTATCTCCTCTATCAGCCATCGCTCACAGACCTCCAGCCTCAGATCGCATCCGCCCGCCGCACCGCCTCGGCGATATCTGCCGGGCTGGCTCTCTTGTCCGTCCCTCTTTCGATAAGCATGAAGAACTCCACGTTGCCTTTGGGCCCTTTCAGGCGTGAAGGCGCCAGGCCCCTCAGCGAGAATCCCTTTTCACTGAGCCATGCGGCCAGCCCGTTCAGCACCTCCAGGTGGACGGCGTGGTCGCGCACGACTCCCTTGGGCGCTTTGCCGACGCCCGCCTCGAACTGCGGCTTGACCAGCGCCAGCATGACGCCGTCGGCTGCAAGGACCCGCCAGACCGGTTCGAGCACTTTTTTCAAAGAGATGAACGAGACGTCTATCACGGCGAGGTCGGGCCTCCGGGGGAGCACCACCTTCTCGATGTCCCTCGCGTTCACTCCCTCGAGAACGGCCACGCGCGCATCCTCTCTGAGCCTCGCGTGGAGCTGTCCCTTGCCCACGTCGACGGCGATGACGCTCGACGCTCCCGCCTGGAGCAAGCAGTCCGTGAAGCCGCCAGTGGAAGAGCCCACGTCGAGCGCCGCTCTCCCCGAGACTCCCAGGCCCAGGTCCTCCAGAGCGCCCGCGAGCTTGGTGCCGCCTCGCGAGACGAACGGACAGGCCTTGTCAGCGACCTTGATGTCCTCGGCGCCGGTAACCTGGGTGCCGGG
Organism: Actinomycetota bacterium; assembly: GCA_003157385.1. Lineage (GTDB taxonomy): Bacteria > Actinomycetota > Geothermincolia > Fen-727 > Anoxymicrobiaceae > FEN-680. Next base: position 7,266 of record PMJJ01000127.1, read on the forward strand.
CTTGACGTCCGTCCGCCCGTCGACTGAGACCAGGCCCTCCATCACCGCGGCCTGCGCCCTGGTGCGGCTGTCAAAATAGCCAGCCTCGTGCAGGTGCGCGTCGAGCCTCTTCTTCACTGGACCCCGAGGATGGCGAGCACTTCATCCACCACGCACGCCGGGGTCAGCCCAACCTGCTCCAGCAACGCGGCGGTCGGCCC
>PMJJ01000110.1 GCA_003157385.1 Actinomycetota bacterium
TATACTAGTTGGAGTTGCACTAGTATCAGGTAGAATCGAAAGTGAACGCTACAACCGCGGATGCTGATAGATATGAGTCGGTCTAAAAGGAGAAGATGACATGAAAACTCTGGGCAAGCTGGTTGTCTTTGACAATCTGAAAGAGATCGTCGAGCCGAAGCATACCGCGCTGGTGGTATGGGATTGCCAGGATGGCCTCGTCAACAGGATCTACAACCAGGCGGCCTTCCTCGAGAAACTCGAGGCGCTGCTTGCCGCCGCGCGTGACCACGAGATTCCCGTGGTCTACTCGCGCATCACGCCCTTGCCGGCGGGTTATCAGTCCTCCTTTGGCCTCTACCAGTCAATGAAGCGCTTCAACGTGGACGACCCCGCCAAGATCCCCGTCTTCATGAAGCCCGACAGCCCTGAGGCGCAGGTAAACGAAAGGCTGAGTCCCGTCGAAGGAGACGTCATTCTCGCCAAGCACAGCCCGAGCATCTTCTTCGGGACCAACTTCGAGCAGTTGATGCGCGCCCGCGACATACGGACGATCCTGTTCACCGGGATCGCCACTGAATACGGGATAGATCACAGCGCACGCGATGCCGCGGTGCGCGGCTTCTACACCGTCGTCGTGTCGGACTGCGTTTCCTCTCCCGACGAGGCGACGCACGAGATGGCCCTGAAGATCCTGCAGCGCATCTGCCTGGTCGTGCCGTCCGACGATGTCCTGAAGGAATGGTAACTGATCAGGTAGTGCCCTGGTCTCTGGAGTAGTCGAAGGTCAGCTCCTGCCGGACCTCTTCGATGTTGAGCGGATTCAGCGGCTTGCAGAGGATCTCGTGCACGCGCAAGTTCATGAGCGCCTGTGAGGACGAGGCTTGCATCACCAGGGCCGTGTCGGAGCCGCGCCCCGTTCCAGCGATCGCAATCACGGGCTCGCCGGCCGACGCAAGACCGCCGTCGGTCGCCATCATGACGATCTCGAAGCAGACCTTGACGCCCTGCGAGAAACAGCGCAGAAGGTTGGCCATCAACGTCGCGGTGCTGGTCCCGTAGAGGCCGTCCGTGTGGAACAGCATGGTGCCGAAGTGCACGTGGTGGCCGGCCTCGCTCAGCGTCTGAACGAGCTCGGGAGGGAACGCGTTCACCTTGCGGATGAAGCCGAACTGGTGGGGGATCACCACCAGAGTGACGTTGTCTTCCTTGAAGAACTCCAGCGCGGCGCGGGCGGTGGCGCCTGTGGTCGAGGCGATGATGAATTTATTGATTCCGAGCTCGGCCGACCTGGCTCTGACCAGCTCGAAGGTCTTCGCCGTGTTCTCCGGCGAGATGGTCTCGAAGTAAGTGATCTTTGATTCCATGACGCGTTCCCCTTCCCCTGAGGCAGCCTTCCACGGCGGCCCGCTCCGCGTACCGTGTCGAATCATTCCAGCAATCTCAAACGTGCTCCGTCCCTGATTCTTTCGCGGCGGGCGACCCGGACCTCCAAAAAGAATCCCATTCTTCCCGTAAGTTTTTGTCCTCGGGCTGATTGTATCCGCGGAAAGTGCGAAAGATGACCGAAAAGGAGGCAGCAAGATCAAGGCAAGGAAAGAAGCGAAGCAGATGAGGCGGGTCTCGCTGGTATCGATTTTCGTGGCGTTCGCGATAGGGCTCGCGTGCCTGATGTCGATGGCTTCGCAGGCAATGATCGCGCAGCCGAGCCCGAAGGCGAGTCACCTGCTGGTATCCGCGGTGAGCCCCGGGTCCTCGACCATGGACCAGGTGGTGGCACTTCCCGGTCCTGCACGTTCAAGATCTACGATCCCCACCCACCCGCTTCCATAAGCCACACGGTAATCTATCCGGATGGGATTCGGAAGGACACGAGTTCCAGGTAAAGGCACGGATCACCGCACGAAGCGACCGTTGAAACAAAGCGCCCACTGCGAAAGCGGGCGCTTCTGCGCGCGGCGCGAGAGATTGGGGAGGAAGACAGGAAGAAGTAATCTCTCCTGCCTGACAACGAGGCTCAATAAATGGTGATGCCGAGAGACTCCAGTAACTCGAGAAGAGGAGAGTACCTTGCCACAGCGGCAGGTTGCACAACGTCAAGAAGTTGACGGCTCGACGCCATTATCCTCCAGCACCCGTTTCATCAACGTGAAGTACCAGAGTACGCTAGCGACCAGAATGGCGTACGAGAATCCCACCAGGAGGCATGAGTATAGGAGCTCAGACCGCCCTCAGTGCCGGTTTTCCAGGAGGGACTCCAATGCCTTTTCCGCCTGGTCGAGCGTTGTGAGATCGGGCTTGGATACCATATCCATCCCGTTCGCCTTCAGGACGTAATATGCTCCGCCGGACGGGACGTCGCCCCGGATCAGCACCCTGTCCGCCCCGTGTCTTGCCAGCACTACGGCGAGCGTGATGGCCCGGCCCGGGTCGCCTGCCGGGGTGGGATTCTCGAGGACCGATGTGCCCTCGAGCGCTCGCTTGTCCGGGTCGAGGGCCAGGAGCGCATACGAGTCGGCCGAGCCGAGGTCCGCGGCAATCGAACTGCCGTTGGCCTCGAGCGGCACGGCGACGCTGAACTTGTCGGCCTCGTCGGGCACGAACTCGACCTGGACAGACTCCACGTTCTGGACGGCTGCCTTGATCGAGTCCCGGATGCTCCCGGCGGTAGCCTCCGCGTCCCTCAGGTCGAAGGCCTCGGGGACGATCGCCAGATTGATGAAGCGGTAGCTGCCGGAGTTGCGGCCGTCGACCCGCACCACGCGCCGGACACGAGGATCCGCCTGAGCCGCCTTGGTCGCCGCGTCCATGACATCCTTCTCGATGGAGGCATCGAGCAAGACCTTGAACGCATCGACGATGACCTGCCCTCCCGACCAGACGAGTATGACGACGATGACGAGCGCCATTATCGAGTCAACGTAGTGTACGCCCATGGCGTTCAACCCGACACCGAGGATCACCCCAGCGCTCGCGATGGTGTCGGTCCAGGAGTGGTGGGAGTCCGCGGTGAGGCTGGGCGAGTTCTCCTTCTTCCCGACGCGTCCCTTGTACCACGCGAGTAGGCCGGTGATCACGACCACTACAGCCATCGTCCCCATGGCGACCCACGGGTTGCTGATGGTGGTCTGTTTGGCCAGCAGCCTCGAGATCGATTCCCTCGCGAGCTCGTAGGCGCTGAACAGGATGAGGACGCCGATGGCGACGGCCACGAGGTTCTCCAGCTTGTAGAGGCCCTCGGGGAAGTCCTTGGTATGTTTCTTGGAGAGCTTCAAGCCGATCATGACGGCGACGGACGCGACTATATCGACGCACGTGTCTATGCCTTCCGCCAGCACCGATACGCTGCCCGAAAGTGCGGCCACGGCGATCATCCCGGTCGCCATGAACACCGACAGGATAGTGTCGATCCCCTCCGCTTTTTCTGCTGGCTCCATCCGCGATAAGAATTTCATCGCACACCTATCCCGCCGCCGGCTCTGCGGCGGCCTTCCCGACGACCGGCACGCGCGCACGGCTCCGCGCCAGCTTTACCAACTCGGCTCCGCTGCTCTCGAGGTCGTTGAGCGACGGACTGACAGAGACGTCGATACCGTAAGCCTTCAAGGTCTGCAGGACGTCCTGGTCGGTTATGGCATCTTTCAACAGGAGGACGTCGACCGAGCGCCTCCCCAGGAACACCGCGAGGTGCACGCCTTGCCAGGCAGTGCGGCCGGCCGCAGGGTTGCTCACCACGTCCGGCTTCCCAGTGACCGTTCCACCGTCCACCTCAAGGAGCCCTATCATCGGGGCCGACTCGAAGCCGGTGGCTATCGTGTTCCCGTCCGAGTTAAGGGGGGCCGCGGCGATGAACATGTCGTCAGGGGCGCTGAACTCTATGTCGGCGCGGTCGACGTTGGGGAGTGCGGCTTTGATGCGGCGCTCGAGACCCCTGGAGACGTCGCCCGCCTGTTCGAGGTCGTATGCCGCGGGCTCGACCACCAGGTGGAGGAAGATGAAGCTCCCGGAGTTCCTGCCGTCCACGCTGAGGACCTGTCTGATGCCCGGGTCGGCTTGCGCGATCTGCCTGACCTTCGCCAGGAGGTCGCGGTCTACCGACGCGTCGAGCAGGACTTTCAAGCCACCGAGGAAGATGTATATCCCGATGAACGCCAGAAAACAGGAGACGATGAGGCCGGCGATGGCGTCCACCCTGTGGAACCCCGCGATGTCGAGGGCCATGGCCGCTCCGATGATGACGAGCGCTACCGCGTCCGCCAGTGAGAAGTACGAATCGGCCCGCAGGCTCGGGCAACCGTCCGCCTTGGCCACCCGCTGCTTGTAATAGAACATAAAACCGGCCAGCAGTGCGGCCCCGAGGAAGAAGGGAAGCGCGTACTTGGGGTCGTTCGTGAACATGTACGTCCCGCTCAGGTGCTTGATGGAGAGCCTCGCGAGCTCGTACGCGAGAACGAGCACGATGACGCCCACCACGGTGGCAAAGATGTTCTCGATCTTGTAAAGCCCGTAAGAGAACGTCGAAGTATGCCGCCTGGAGAGCCTGATCCCGGCGATGATGAAAGCACCCATCACTCCCCTGGCCAGGGCAAGGATTCCGCCTGCCGACATCGCGACGCTGTGGAGCGAGACGCCCCAGACGATCAGGACGGCGCCGAAGACCGAGGAGATGACCGCGGCGATCGCTGCGGCTCTCTGGCTTCTTGCCAGGGTGTTCGTTGTGGTCTCGGCCATCAGACGGCCTCCTGCGCTTCGGTGGCGGGCTCGCCCAGCTTCTTCTTCCTGGATACCAGGTGTTCGACCAATTGTATGACAAACAGCGTGAGCCAGAAGAACTGCGCGGCAGTCGCGCTGAAGAAGGCGATGCAGATCGAGATGATGAAGACGGTGGCCATCAGCAGCGAGTTCCTGAGGTACCCGCTCGCCTGACCCAGGTCGAACTCGTCGTCGACCAGGCGGTGCCCCTGCACGGCGTAGAAGGCCATGGCCCCCTGAAGCAGTCCCGCCATCGCCAGCACGGATGCGTACAGCACGACCGCGACCGTCGTCTGGCCGAAAAGGCTGAGCAGGTTGGTGGGGTACGGCATGAAGACGATGAGCAGGAGGTAGAACATGTTTAACCAGATGAGCGTCTTGTCCACCCGCCGAATGGCGGTGAACAGGGAATGGTGGGAGATCCAGAACATAGCTATGATGATGAAGCTGAGGGCGTATGAGAAGAAGTGCGGCCACAGTTGCGCGAGCCCGTGCGCGAGCTTCGAGTTCGTCACCGTTCCGTGAACGACCGGCACGGCTATCGAAACCACCAGCAGCGTGATGGCGACCGCGAAGACGCCGTCGCTAAGCGCGCTGACCCGCTCGACGGTAAAGCCCATCAGGCCAGGCTCAGGCTTCTCTTTTCCTTCCCCGTTCAAGTCCTCCATGAAAACACTATCTCCAATCGAATGAGTTGACTCCGATGTCCGGTACATTCTAACCGAGATTCCCCCAAATGTGCTTCCTGACATCGGGAGATTACGATTTGTTCAGGTACCTGGAGAGAGGCGATTCACTGATGGTCTGATCGCCTTGACGCCAAGAACTTCGACTACCAGTTCACCTGCCGTTCCAGGCCGGATGTACCGGCGTCCACAAAGGCAGATGCATCACGGTACCTGACACTGTGGTGCGTCTTTCCTTAGAGCCCGTAACCTCTGGTGTCGGACCCGCCCTGTGCGAAGCCCTTGTAGTTGAAGTACATCGGGCGCTCCGCGACCACCGGGATCGACGACTGCAGGATCAGGCTCGAGTCCATGTCCGGTCCCAGGACCGCGTCGACCGAGACGGTCGCCCTGGTCTGCGGCGCCACCGTGATGCTCTGCAGGATGCTGATCCCATCGGGCTTCACGAAGGTGAGCTGGATAGCGGCCGGCTGGCTGTTGGCGTTCTCGATCGTGAGCCACTCGTCGAAGGAGCCGTCGGTGGTATTGGAGCGCGTGGTGCCCTCGGCGAAGTAGAACGTCTTGCGCGGGGCTGGTGCTCCGCTTCCGAAGGTGCCCCCTTCCCATCCGGGCCCGTAGGAGAAATACTCCGAGCGCTCGGCGACCACCGGCGCGTCTGAGTGGAGCGCGACGGAGACGTCCTTGTTAAGGCCGACCACGGACGCCACGTCCAGGGTGTAGCGCGCGTTCGCGCCCACCGTGATGTTACTGGTCGAGGTGGTGCCCCCGGCCATCTGGTACGACATCACCACGTGGGCGTCCACCGGGCCCGGGTTGGCAACGCAGACCCACTCGCGCGCCCAGCCGTAGGTGAACCCCTCGGCGAAGTAGAAGTCCCGCGCGGGGTTGGTGGCACCCAGCGTGGTGTCACCGCCGGGCCAGACGCCGTGGTAGTCGAAGTACTCGGGGCGCTCGGCGACCAGGGGCAGATCGCCCCTGACGACGATGCTCACGTCCTTGTCGCGGCCCACGTCGGCGGCGACGTCTCTGGTTATCCTGCCCATCGCCGGCACTGACGCCTTGACCACCACCGGTGTTCCACTGGCGTTGTAGGTGATGGTGGCGGTGGCGGCCTTGTCGTTGGGGTTGGCGATGCAGAGCCACTCATCGAACGAGCCATCCCTGGGGTTATCGCGCGTGGTGCCCTCGGCGAAGTACCAGGACTCCGACGGGTTGGGCGCGCCGACAACGGCGTGGCCCCCGTTCCACTTGCTGTGGTAATCGAAGTGCATGGCACGTTCGGCCACGATCGGAAGGTCGGAGACGAGCTTGAGCGCAACGTCCTGCCCGGTCCCTATCGCGTCAGCGACGTTGATGGTCTTTCTGGTGCTGCCGCCCACGGCGTAGTCCACGGCCTTCTGCTCGCCGCTCGCCGTCATGAAGGTGACGCTGACCTTGGCGTCGCCCTTGTTGGGGTTCATGATGCACAGGTACTCGTCGAAGCGCCCATCCGTCGGATCGTTGCGCGTTGTGCCTTCGGCGAAGTAGAAAGTCTTGGAGAGAGTCGGCGTGAAGTCGACTCCGCTGGAGGTGCCCGCCGCGGTGGTCACAGTGACCGGCCCGGCGTTTGCGCCTTCGGGCACTCGCACCACGATCCTGGTATCGCTCCAGGAGTCCGCGTTGGCGGAGCTCACGACCCCTCCGGCGAAGCTGACCCAGGAGGTCGGACTCGGCGCCCCGAAGTCGGTGCCGGTTATGGTGACGGGAGTCCCGTAGGGCCCGCTGCCAGGATCGAGTCCCGTGATGTTGGGGCCGACAATTGTCTGGAAGACCTGGAACCCGTTGGGGTTCGCGCTCCCGATCAGGACCTTGCCGTTTATGGGGGGCCCCAGGGCCAGGATGATGTTGTAGGCGTCGCCGAAGCCATCGAGGCTCAGAGTGCCGAAGCCACCGCCGGGTTTCTGGATATACATGCGGGCGGACACCGTCGGGCCGTTGTTCAGGTTGGCTGCGGAGATGCACAGGCTCCCCTTGAAGAGAAATGTGAGCACGAGGCTGTTGGTCGGCGTCTCGATCGCGCCGATGTTGATCTTCTTCCAGGAGGCGCCGTCGTAACGCCAGGCCTGGCCGCCGTTGGCGTTGTCCGTGCCCGTGTAGATCTGCCTGCCGTCGGTGACCAGGATGTGGGAGGCGGTGTTATTCGCGTCGCCGAAGCCCGCCGCGGCTGTGGGCGCCCAGTTGCCGCCGCCGTTGTAGACCAGCGGCATCAGTGGAAGGTCGGGGCCTGACTGCTGCCTGCGCGTGATCACCACGTGGATCCTGCCCTGGAAGACCACCGCGTTGGATGCGCTGGTCCCGCTGAGGCCGAACCCGTTGGTGTTCGCCCGCGTGAAAGTCGTGCCGTCATAGCTCCAGACTTGGCACCCGACGTTGTAGTTGTCCATCGCGACTATCAGCTTGCCCCCCTGCACCCCAAGCGGCGTGCAGTTGCCGTCGTTGGGGTCGGTGAAGAGGGACGCGCCGACGCGCTCCCAGTGGGTGCCGTCGGGGGTCCTCCACAGTTGGCCGGGGACGCTGCCGTCGCTGTTTCCCGTTCCCGCGTAGAGCTTGCCCTGGAACTCACAGCCCGGTGTGAAGCTGTTGTTGGGGTCTCCCAGGCCGTCCGCGGCCGCCCTGGCGAACTTGTTGCCGTCGTAGGTCCAAACCGGGGCCGCCGGGGTGCTGCCTGGCGAGCCGCCGATGTCGGGTGCCCAGAACCACTACCTGCCGTTGAAGTTGGTGATCGGGAAGATCGCCCAGTCGTTGGCGTTGTCGATGCCGTTCTTGGCGATCTGCACCCAGCCTGGCGGGGGTCCGCTCGAGGGAGCAGCCATCGCCAGCGGGGCGATCGACAGGAGGAGTGCGGCGCAGAGGGCCGCGGCCAGCAGTACGCGCGATGATCTGGACATGTTCATACCTCACTCTCGTGGGACATGCCGGTCTACGTCAGTAGCTATTGGGAATAGCGTGCACCTGACAGTAAGGATATGCCCACATGGCTTGATTTGTGAAGGGGCGATGGCGTCGGTGGGAGGGTATAATCACTTCCATGAAGGCACTGAGGACTCCAGAGACGCGCTTTGCGGATCTTCCCGGCTACCCGTTCGACGCCCACTACATCGAGGTCCCGGACGGTGAAGGCGGCAGCCTCAGGGTCCACTACCTGGACGAAGGCGCGCGCGACGCTGAGCCCGTGCTGCTGATGCACGGAGAACCCTCGTGGTCGTACCTCTATCGCAAGATGATCCCGNNGCGGACAGGGGCGACTACACCTACAACCGTCACGTCGCCTGGATGCTTGCCTTTGTAGAGAAGCTGGACATCGGACGGATCATCCTCGTCTGCCAGGACTGGGGCGGTCTCATCGGCCTGAGGCTGGTGGCCGAGCGACCCGGAGCGTTCTCCCGGGTGATAGCGGCGAACACCGGGCTGCCGACCGGGGACCGGCCGATGGGGGAGGCCTTCATGGCGTGGCGCAAGTTCTCGCAGGAGGTTCCCGAGTTCAACGTCGGGCAGATCATCCAGGGCGGCTGCAAGTCCACCTTGTCTGACGATGTGGTCGAGGCATACGAAGCGCCGTTCCCCGACGAGACGTTCAAGGAAGGGGCGCGCATCTTTCCTTCGCTGGTGCCGGCGCAACCCGACGATCCGGCCGCCGCGGCCAACAGGCGCGCGTGGGAAGTGCTGGGCGAGTTCGACAGGCCGTTCCTGACCGCTTTCAGCGACGGCGACCCGATAACCCATGGGGGAGAGCGAGTCTTTCAGAAGCTGGTGCCCGGGGCCAGGGGGAGGCGGCACGTCACGATCGAAGGGGCGGGCCACTTCCTGCAGGAGGACCGAGGCAAAGAGTTCGCTCGCGTGGTGGTCGAGTTCGCCTCGAGCACGTAACCGGCCGGGCGGATGTAGGGCACAATTGAGGCGCGAACGTAGTCCCTCTGGGTGATTCCGGGCCTCCACAAGTACCATTTATCGATACTATCGTTGCTACATTACCGTATATCGCGTTTATTGTTTGGTAAGAAGTAGATCGAGTGGCTGGAGCAGCATGAGCAAAGTATTGATCGTCGATGATGACAAGTTCATGTCGAAGCTGATCTCCACTTGCCTGCACGGGGGCGGCTACGAGATTCTTACCGCTTACAACGGCGTGGAGGGCCTCGAGTCCGCTCTGAACGATGAGCCGGACGTCATAATTCTCGACATCATGATGCCGGTGATGAACGGGCTTGAGATGCTCGAGGAGCTGCGGAAGACTTCTGAGGTGCCCGTGATCATGGTCTCCGCTTACGGCGGGTCGGAAGAGATAGACAAGGCCAGGAAGCTGGGCATCGAGTGCTTCATCAACAAGCCGTTCAAGATCGAGACCCTGAAAGCGACCATCGACGTGGTTTGCGCGATGGACTCTGAGCTGCTGGCCTGACCGGGGTTCCCCACCACTTACTTGAGAGCCACCTTCTGACCGGTCGCGTCGGCGATATGGAGGACGGGGATCTTGACCTTCGCCTCGATGAGATCGGCGGTCGAGTTCATCGTGTTGGAGGCTATCACGATAAAATCCGCGCCTTCCCGCTTGAGTCTTTGAGCGGCGTCGATCATCGTCTTTCTCAGGGGTGCCCAGTTCCCCTGGCTGGCCAACCGTTCCTGCTTGGAGAAATCCCCGAACTCGATCGAGTACATGAGGATCTTTCCCGAGTGCAATCCGCCAAGCCTCTTTCCGACCAGATCGTTGATCTGGCGGTAATACTCGATGGAAGACTGCCAGCTTACGCCGCCGATGATGCCGATCGTCTTCATCCGCTCTGCTACTGACTTGCCGGCATTTGCGGCAGGGGAATTGCCGTATCCGCTGACCGCGATGGCCACGAGGAGCATGGCCACCAGGAAGACCAGTGCGAGATTTCTTTTCACATCGAACCTCTGTGTGACTGCCAACGACTTCATCGTCCGACATCCTCAGGAGCAGGAGTCATCTTGAGGGCCACGGCAGGGCTGTCGGGCCACTGTCTCTCCAGTCGCACCGTCACGTTGCCGCTTGACTGCGTCCATTCGAGCGGTTCGTCGTGCCCCATCAGCTCGACCTGCGTCCCGTCGGTCGCCTTCAGACCTTGAATCGTGGTCTCCGGTCCTCGAGGCGCCCCCATCAGGATCGCGAACAGCGAGCCCGGCTTGCAGGTGAAACGGACGTCCGACCCTTCGGCGGTCCGCCCTTCGGCCCGCGTCCACGGGCGCGTTCCATAGATCGCGTCGCCATTGGTCGCCAGCCACGCGCCGACCCCCTTGATCCTGTCGACCTGGACCTCGGGGATCTCGCCCCCGGGCTTCGGCCCCACGTTCAACAGCAGGTTTCCGTTCTTGCTCACGATGTCCACCAGCAGCCGCACAAGCTCGGGCACGCTGAGGAAGTCGGCGGGCACCTCCTGCCTGTTGTAGCCGAAGGACTTGCCGATACCCCGCACACACTCCCACTTCTGCTCGCTCACCTCGGAGAGGCTGGTGTACTCGGGGGTGGTGAAATCGTAATGGACGCCGGGCGGGCTGGTGTGCCCCTGCAGCCAGAGGCGCTTCGCGTATGAGGCGATCGCCTGCCTGATTCCAGGGATGAAGACCAGGGCCCTGGTGACCCCGTTTGCCTGTCCCCAGCGCTCGTTGACGACCCCGTCCGGCTTCTTGTTGTAGAAGTGGGCGAATATCTCGTTGATGTTGACCCCGTCCGGGTAGCCGATGTCGCTCCACAGCACCGAGGGATCGTACTCGTCGATCAGCTCGTACCAGTGCGAGTTGGCGTACCGCCTGTACTCGCCGGTCCGGGGGACCCGGGCCAGGCTCATCGCCAGGTCCGTTATCGGCTTGGCGGTGAAGGTCCAGTCGTAGGGGCTCGAGTAGTAGTAGCCCATCCGCATCCCGCGTGCCTTGACCGCCTCGTTCAGCTCTCCAACGACGTTCCTGGACGCGTGCAGGTCAGGTTTCATCGGGTTGGGGTGCTCGCTGGGCCAGAGGAGGAAGCCGTCGTGGTGCTTGGTGACCAGCACGACGTACCTGGCTCCCACCTGCTTGAACAGGTCGGCCCAGCCCGCGGGGTCCCAGGCGTCGAGAGCGGCGTTGAAGTCTTGGGCGAACTCGTAGTAATCGAAGTCGGGGCCGTAGGTCTTCAGGTGGTGCCGGTAGACCGGGCTGCCCTTGATTCTGAGCGAGTTCAGGTACCACTCGGAGTATGGCTGGTTCGCGAACATCGCGCGCGAGCCCTCGTTGCGCAGGATGTCCATAATGTCGCCCTTGTCCGTCGGGGCGAACGCGGGCACGCAGGAGAGCGACCAGTGTATGAAGATCCCGAACTTCGCGTCGTGGTACCAACCGGGCACCGGATGCTTATCGACCGATTCCCTGGTCGGCTGATATTCCATGTGGCCTCCGTAGATCCCGGGTGGTCCAGTCGCTGAACGCGCCGATGGTGTAGGTCCCCGGCGTATGCCGGCGCTAGGCAATCGTTCAGCGACATCATATGTTCTTTCCGGGGCCGGGGGGAATGATATCTTCNNGCAAAGTGCCTGGCACCTTTTTTGCATTTTGGCGCTACGAAGTCGCTGCCACGCGCTGGTAGTCGTACAGGACAAACTCGAAGCAGGCTCCGTTATCGTTGTAGGCTCTGATGGAGCCGTTGTAGATCTTCACGATCTTTTCCACGATGGCGAGCCCGGTGCCGGTACCGCCGCCCTCGCGCTTGACGAAGGGGCTGAAGAGCCGGTCTATGAGCTCCGGTGGTATCCCCGAACCGTTGTCCCTGATCAGGTACCTGTGGCCCTTGTCCGGTTCCACACCGATCAGCGCTATCTCGATGCGCGGCTCGGGGCTGTCACAGTGCTTGACCGCGTTTACCATGAGGTTTGAGAAGAGCTGGTGGATGTGGGTGGGGTTGGCCCTGATGAGGCCCAGATCGCCGCTGACCTCGACCCTGGCACCCAACCTCGAGACCTCATCCTCGATGTCGAACAGGACCCCGTCGACGACCTCGGACACGTCGACGTCGACGATATTGACGGGCACCTGCCCCGCCTCCGCCAGTTCCAGCAGGCGCTTGACCTGCTCGTCGGCCTTCTTCACAGTCGACTTCGCCTTCAACACAGTATCCTTGGCTTCTTCCTCAAAGCGCTCGGTCGACAGCTCACCGGAGATGCGCTCGAGGTATTCGAGCGCCAGCCATATGCCGGCGAGCGGCGTCCTCAGCTCGTGCGACACTGTCCGGGCGTAGGCGTCGAGCTCCTCGTTCAACCTCAGCAGCTCCTTCTCGGCCATCTCGCGCTCGGAGATCTCCACCCGGAGCCGATCGTTCAGTTTTTCCAACTCAGCGGTTCTCTCTTTGATCAATTCCTCGAGATTCTCCCGGTGTGTGGCCAGTTCCGCCGCTGCCTTCCTTCGCTCGGTGATATCGCGGTTGCTGGCGCGCGGACCCAGCGGCGTCCCGTCTTCCAGGTGGACCGGCTGGCAGGTGTGGCCGATCCAGCGCTCCGATCCGTTGCGGGCGATGATGCGAAACTCCAGGTGCAGCGGCTGCCGACTCTTGAGCTCCTTCTTGAAATGCGCGACAACCATATCGCGGTCGTCGGGGTGCACCAGGTGCACAAACAGGTCCGGGTCGGCCAAGAACTTTTCGGGGGCGTAGCCGGATATCCGCTCGCAGGAAGGTGACACGTAGACATAGGTGCCGCCGGGCGAGCGCCAGGTCTCCCAGTCGTAAATGAAATCCGCTAGGGTGCGGAATCGCAACTCGCTCTCCTTCAGTTCCTCTTCGGCCCTCTTGCGGTCCGTGATATCGAGCACCCCCGCATGCGAGCCGATGAAGTGTCCGTTCTCGTCGATGATGGGCGCCGCGGCGAGGTATGCCTGCAGCCCGGTGCCGTCTTTGCGCAGGAACTCAAAGTCGTACTGCTCGGCAACCCCCGTCCGGCGCATCGCCAATCGGTGCTTCATCTTCTCTTTGCCTTCGTCGTCGGAGAAGTCCAAGACATTGACCCCGATCATCTCTTTCGGCTCGTAGCCCAGCATCTCGGCCATGCGGTCGTTCACAAAAGTAGTCACGCCGTCCGCGTCGAGGACCCAGAGGCCTTCGTTGAGGCTCTCGACTGTCTCTCGGTAGAGCTTCTCGCCCAAGCGGACCGCGGCGAGCGCGTTTCGAAGGTCGGTCATGTCCTCTAGCGACAGCAGGATAGACTCGATCTCACCGTTCTCGTTGAGGATCGGGGCCGCACTCTCCGTGACATAGATCCGTTTGCCCTGCCCGGTCAGGGCCGACAACCTGATGCCCATAGCGGGTTTGCCGGTGGTCATGGCTTTGACAAAGGGCGTCTCACCCAGGGGCATGACGTTTCCGTCCCAGTCAGTGGTCTCCCACTCCGGCGAGTTGTCAGTCCTGGTCTGCTCCTCTTCGCTGGATAGCTCCGACATCTCCCTTGCTGTCCTGTTCTGCATGAGCAGCCTGGCGTCGCGGTCGAGCAGGACCATGCCCACCGGCAGAGCATCCATGATGGATGTGATGCGGTCGCGCTCGTCGCGCAGGGTAGCCGCGGTCATCTCTCTCTGGATGGCCTGGGCGGCTTCGCCGGCGAGCGACTCGATGAAATCCTTGAGCTCAGCGGGGATCTCCTCGAAATAGCGGGATGCCAGGTTCATGCATCCCAGCACTTCCTTGCCGGCGAGCAGGGGGACCACCGCGAAAGCTTTGAGGCCTTCGGTGTTGAAACTGGCTTCATCGGACGGCACATCATCATACGTCGTATACACGGCCTGTCCGTCGAGAACTATCGCCGCTCTGGCGTCGGTGCGCTCGTATTCCCTGACGGTCTCGACGAATTCGGCGGAGACTCCCTGGTGGCAGGCGAGGGTCAGCTGCCCGTGGCTTTCGTTGTAAACGTATATCCCGCCGGCGTCCAGGCCTGTCGCTTCGAGGACAGCCGACAACACCTGACCCAGGGATTCTTCCAGGGAGTCGGTGGCGAGCACCCCGAGTGCAAGGTCGCGCTGCGCCTTGATCGCCTTCTCGTTCCGCACGCGCTCGGTGACATCTTCGAACTGCACCAGGTAGCCGCGCAGGGCCACCGTGTCCGCGCCTGCGAGTGGCGTGACCGTACCTTCGAGGAATATGCTTCCTGACTTGAGGGGCTCGTAGAGACTGTTCTTGCGGATGGACTCGAAGTCATACTCGACCTGCATCCTGGCGGGTTTGCCCCGGCTCAGTCGCTCCTTGAACTCGTGGGAGAGGTACGGCTTGTCGAAGAGGCTGAAGTCCCTGGTGTCCTCGAGGCTGGCGATCCCAAGGATGTCCATAGCGGACTTGTTGATCAGTTCCAGGCGGCCCTGGTCGTCAAACGTCATGATCGCCGTCGAGGAAGTGTCGAATATCTCCTGCAGCCGGCGTTCGGTCTCCGCCAGGGCGGCCTCGGCGCTGGTTACCCGAGCCCGCGCCAGAGCGCTTCTGGCCTCCTCGACTATCATCGTGGACATCCGCTTGTCCTTCACGACGTACCCCGAGGCCCCGAGCCTGAAAGCCGACACAGCGGTCTTTTCGTCGCCGTGTCCGGTGATCAGGATGGCAGGGGGCGCGTCGGGTCTCTCGCGCAGTTCCTGCAGGAGTTGAAGGCCGTCGCCGTCGGGCAACTGATAGTCGAGGGTTACTAGGTCGAACGTGGAGTCTTGCAGCTTCTGGCGTGCTTCAGCGCAAGACGCGGCAGTCTCCACTTCCGCGCCGAACTGTTGCTTGAAGAGGAAGGAGATGACCTGGGCCTGCCCTTGTTCGTCTTCGACGACAAGAATGCGTTGACCTGACAAGCGATCCAATGGAGCCTCCCCAACAGCCTACCATCATAGTTATTCTACCGACATTATTCCCGTGATTACATCGGTCAATCACTG
>PMJJ01000026.1 GCA_003157385.1 Actinomycetota bacterium
GTACTGGCCGATGTCGGCCTCGTCACCCGGGTACTCCTGTCCCCAGAAGCTGGGGAGCGGCATGTAGGTGCCGGCGTGGACCAGGCGCCCGTCGGCATTGACCAGCCTGCAGCCGACCAGGCCGATGTCGTCGGCCGAGCACGCGAGCTCCTGCATGCGCTCGAGCCAGTCGGGCTGAATGATCTCGGTGTCGTTATTGAGCAGCACGACGTCGCCGGTCGAGGCCTCGATGCCGACGTTGTTACCGCGCACGAAGCCCAGGTTCTCGCCGTTGGCTATAAGGCTCACGCCATCGATGGATGCGACCCAATCGGGGGTACCGTCCGTGCTGCCGTTGTCGACCACCATGACCTGGAAGTCNNAGCCTGCGCCCGGCGTCCTGCTGCTCGATCGCCTCGAGCCGCTCCGTGAGGGCCTCGAGGTTGTTGGCCAGGTCGAACAGGGTGCGCGTCACCAGCATGTTGAACTTGCGCACCTGGTGCACGACGGGGTTGATGTACCAGCGGGTGAGGCTGCGGGTGAGCTTCTTGACCGAGACCGCGATGCTTCCCAGCGCGCGCCGCCTGGTGCCGAGCTCGAACTCGCTCTCGATCTCCCAGTTGCGGCTGACCATGTCGAGGTTGACCGCCAGGCTCTTGGAGTAGGGCGGGTAGATGAACGAGAGGTTGGGCGCGGCCGGGCGCTCGTCCTTCCAGAAGTCGGCGAGCAGTGTCGAGGGGGCCGCGACGGCCTTGTTGACCTCCTCCATCACCTGCTCGACGTCGATGTCCTTGCTCTGCATTGTCACCCCTATGCAAGTTTTGGGGTAAGACCCCCGCGAAGCCATCTGTCAGGCTTACTGATACAAGGCTACGCTTATGAATATCGGCCGACCATGCACTATCTGTGCGACGCCGGCGCTGCGAATCCGATTAACGCATGTATACGTCTGCAACGGATAAAGTCAGCCGGTCCTTAAAAATGCAAGTCAAGGGGTCTTGCCCCAAAACTTGCGTTTTCTACAAGCGGCCGGTCAGCTCCTCGTAGAGCGCTCTGACCACCGCGTACTTCTCATCCCAGGTGAACTCCGCCAGCACGCGTTCCCGGCCGGCCTCGCCCAGAGTGCGCGCGTAATCCTTGTCCAATAGCAGTTTCTGTATGGACAGCGCCAGTTCCTTGACGTCGCCGAACGGCACCAGCAGCCCGTCAACGCCGTCCCTCACCAGCCCCGGGATGCCACCCGCGCGCGCGCCCACCACCGGCCTCGAGTAGTACCACGCCTCGAGGAACACGATGCCGAACGAGTCGGACCGCGACGGCAGCACCAGCAGGCTGCAGGCGTCCAGCAGGTCGAGCTTGTCCTCTTCGGGGATGAAATCCAGCATGATGCACTTGGACTTGACCTTCTCCGGCAGCTTCTCGTGGTAGCGGCGGAAGTCCTCGATGTCGGTCCCCGCCAGCACCAGTGTCGAGGGGTCGCCCGAGGCCCACAGCTTCTGCATCGCCTCCAGCAGGTGAAAGGTGCCCTTGTCGAAGGTGCGCGGCCCTATGTAGCAGACGATGGGACCCTTGATGTCGTGCTTGCTCCTGAAGCGCGCGGCGTCCCCGCCGTCCAGCTCCGACGGGTTGATGCCCATGCCCAGCATCAACATCTTCTTCTCCTCGAAGCCGTGCGAGGCCAGGAAGTCGCGCTCGATGCTGGTCTGCACCGTCACCCGGTCCGCGCTCTTCACCAGCTTCATCTGGTGCGGGCGGGTGTAGTACTTGCGCACGTCGTCGGCCCCCTCCTCGCCCAGGTGGAAGAAGGGCGAGTAGACCAGCGGTATCCCCTGCTGCTTCGCGACGCGGAACGCGGCGTAGAGAATCGAGTCGTAAGGGAGCGCCGTTGCGTGGACTATGTCGAACCGCTCCTTGGTGAATATCTGCTTGAGCATCCCCGGCACCAGAGGCGAGGGGAACGAGAACAGGCTCTTCGGCCCCAGCCCCGGAACCTTGCCCAGCACTCGCAGCGCCTGCGGGTGCTTGGGGAAGCGCCTGACTCTGAAGCGGTGGATGTCGACGCCGTTGTGCACCTCGTGCGCGACCTCGTTGAGCTCCTTGCCCGGGAGCCAGTAGTGCTGGATGTCGATGGCGTCAGTGGTGAAGACCGTGACCTCGTTGCCCTCGGCCGCCAGCCTCTCGCTGATCTCGATGAAGAACTTCTCCGAGCCGCCTCGCGCCGGCCAGTAGCGGTGGATCAGGTGCAGGCACTTCAACCGGGCTTCCCCCCGCTCTGCTCGTGCTCGGGCAGGTCGCGCAGGATGAAGTCCTCGAGCGCCTCGCGGTAGCCTCGCATCGGCTCGATCCCGGCGATCTCCAGCGCCAGGCCTCGCATCGTGGAATAGCGGGGCCGCGGGGCGGGGCGGGCGAGCTCGGCCGTGCTGATCGGGAGCACCGGCGTCTCGATGCCGGCAATCTCGAAGATGTCCTTCGTGAAGCGGTTCCAGGTGATGCTGCCCTGGTTGCTCAGGTTATAGACGCCGAACGAGCCGGTCTCGATTATCTCGAGAATCTTACGGGCCAGGTCCAACGAGTAGGTGGGAGAGCCCTCCTGGTCGTCGACCACCCGGACCTCGTCGCGCTCCCGGCCCGCCTTGAGCATGGTCTTGACGAAGTTGCCTCCGCCCACGCCGTAGAGCCAGGACGTCCTGCAGATGTAGAAGCAGTCGAGAAGGCCTGAAACGTACTGCTCGCCGGCATACTTGCTCTTGCCGTAGACGCCGCGCGGGTCGGGCCTGTCAAACTCGGTGTACGGCTCCGTGGCGTCGCCGCTGAAGACGAAATCGGTGGAGACGTGGAGGAGCGGGATGTCTTCGGCCTGGCATGCGAGCGCCAGGTTCTGCGGCCCCAGCGCGTTGACCCGGTAGGCGGCGAGCTCGTCGGCCTCGGCCCCGTCGACGTTGGTGAAGGCGGCGGCGTTGACCACGACGTCCGGCTCGACCTCGGCGACGCGGGACGCGACAGCGGCTCGGTCCGTGATGTCCAGGTCGAGGTCGTGCGCGACGATCTCGTGTCCGGCGCCGGCCGCCCGGCGGAAATCGGTGCCGAGCTGTCCGTTGCTTCCGGTAAGAAGGATCCTCATAACAGGCACAATCCTACCACAGTTGTGACGGGGTGGATTCGCGCGCCGGCACGGTGCCTCGATGCCCGCGGAGCGGCCTGCTGAGCCGGTCCGGCGCCGTTGTTATATAATCGTATGCACTCCGGCGCCCCGCCGGAAACAACCCTGGAGGCCGGCATTGGGAGACGATTTCAACATAGAGGGCGAGAGCGTGGACTCCTCCGCACTCCAGCGCGAGCTGGCCCGGCGCGTCGAGGCGCGCAGGGCGTCCGGCGCCTACTCCCCCGAGGTCAAATCACTGCTGGCCGAGCGCCTGCCCGACGAGGAGGAGTTCGGGAAGCTGCCGGCCATCGCCGAGCTCGACTACGCGGCCACGCGCGCGATGTCCTCCTGGGAGGTCTCGGCCGCGTACCCGATAGACACCGAGAAGGGCGGCCCGTTGCGGCCGATGGTGCTATTCGCCAAGAGGTTCGCCAGGCTCTGGGCCCGCATAGCGGTCGGCCCCATCCAGGTCAACCAGACCGCCTTTAACCGGCACGCCGCCGTCGGCCTGGAGTCGCTGCGCAGGCAGGCCGTCGCCGAGAGGACTGAAGCGCTTGCCGCCGAGAAAGATCTTGCCGAGCTCGCGGGCGCGATGCTCGCCGAGGGTGAAGCACCGGCGATGGCGCAGGTCGTGGCGGGCTTCGTGGGGGACGCGAAGCGGCTGACGCTGCTGGGTCCCGCCCCGGTCCCGTTGCTCAAGGCCCTGCAGGCCAAGGGCATCGACGTCCTGTCGGTATCGGCCGGCACGGCCTGGGACGAGTCCGCGGGTGATAGCGTCTCGATGGAAACCGCGCCCCTCTCTTTCCTGTCCCAGCTCGATGAAGCGAGCCAGACCGCCCTGCTGGTGAGCGAGCTCTCCTTCTGGATGAAGCCCGAGGCCCTGATATCGCTGGCCCGCCGCGCCTACCTGGTGCTGGCGCCCCGGGGCAAAATCGCGGTGACAGTGGCAGGCTTCGCCTCCGCAGGCCCGGCCCCGGCGTGGTGCTCCGGCCCCGTGGTCAAGAAGGTCCTGTCGATGGCCGGCTTCCTCGACATCGCGGTGGAGAGGCCTGGAGACGAGGGCTCGTTCATCGCTACGGCGCGCAAGCCGTGAGGTGAACCGCGTGCCTTCACCCGGATCGATCAAAAGTTTCCACCCCGCATTCGTGGTGCCGCGCTACGGCTCCGACGTCGTAGGTGGCGCCGAGGACCTGGCCCGCCGCACCGCCGAGGAGCTGGCGTCGCGCGGCTTCAAGGTGAGCGCGCTCGCGACCCGGGCGCTCGACCACCACACCTGGAAAGACTATTACCCACCCGGCGTGACCATGCTCAACGGCGTCGAGGTGACCCGCTTCCCGGCGCAGACGCGGCTGGGCGATCCCGAGATGTCACGCATAGCAGTCGAGCTCGCCGCCGGCAAGGTCCCCGGCGAGGACGACCAGCACACCTGGCTCTCCGGGGTGGTGTCCAGCAGAGAGATGCTCGACCAC
>PMJJ01000001.1 GCA_003157385.1 Actinomycetota bacterium
ATGAACCAGTTGGTCGCGCCCACCAGCTTCATGATGCCGATCTCCTTGCGGCGCGAATAGATGGCCATCCTGATGGTGATAGACACCAGCGCCACGGCGACGACGCCGAACGCAAGCACGATGACCAGCCCGAACTTCTGGATCGCTCCGGTGATCTTGATGACCTTCGCCACAACGTCGCGGGGGTTCTTGATCTCCTTGTTGCCGGACTCATCCACGCTGACCTCGGGCCGTGTCGAGACGCGCTGGGCCACCACGTTGTTGTACTTGGGGTCCGTCATGCGCACCTTGAACTCGGCGGGAAGCGGGTTGCCCTCGATCTCCTGCAGCAGGTCCTTCTCGTCCTTGTACATCTGCNNGGTCACGTCGTCCTTGAGGAAGACGCGGATCTCGTCGACCCTCTCCTTCATGCTGGTCGCGAGACCGTTGCCGGCGTGGACCGACATGCCCACGACCCCCAGGATGAGCAACGACAGGCTGGTGACAAGGACAGCGGCGGCCGTCAGCGCCATGTTGCGCCGCATCGACGATGCCGACTCCTTGAAGAAGTACATGAAATTAACTGCCATAGCCGTAGACCCCCCTGGCCTGGTCGCGTATTACACGACCGTCACGGAGCTCGACGACACGCTTCTTGAACGTGTTGACGATGTCCTGATCATGCGTGGCCATAATGACGGTGGTTCCGGTGTTGTTGATGCGCTCGAGCAGCTTGACGATGCCCACGGACATCGACGGGTCAAGGTTTCCGGTCGGCTCGTCCGCCAGCAGGATGGGAGGCCTGTTCACGAACGCCCGCGCGATAGAGACGCGCTGCTGCTCGCCGCCCGACATCTCGTCGGGCAGGGCGTCCAGCTTGTGGCTCAATCCCACCAGGCGGAGCACCTCCGGCACATACGACTCGATGATCCTGCGGGGCCTGCCGGTGACCTCCAGCGCGTAGGCGACGTTCTCGTATACGGTCTTGTTCTCCAGCAGCTTATAGTCCTGGAACACGCAGCCGACCTTGCGCCTCAGATACGGGACCTTCCACCTCTTGATCTCGGCGAGGTTGGTGTCGGCGATATAGACCTGTCCGCTGGTGGGCTCATCCTCCTTCAGCATCAGCTTGATGAAGGTGGACTTGCCCGACCCGCTGGGGCCGACCAGGAACACGAACTCTTTTTTCTCGATGTCGACGGTCACGTCATCCAAGGCATAGATGTTGCCCTGGTAGACCTTCGAGACGCGTCTGAACTTAATCAACGGCCATCCCTCCAAACATGGGACAATGACAAACAGGCCCTCTTTTCGGGGCCATATATATTTGGCCTAAAAGAATAAGATATCCTTCCTGCCCTTTTCATTGAGGAAACGCAAGACCGAATCCTTGTCCCTGTTTACGATCCTTTCGGCCGGGAATCCGACTTCGTCGACCAGCTCCAGCGCCTTGTCGAAAACCCCGACGAGCGAGGCGTCGTGCGCGTCCGTCCCGACACAGATGCGGGCGCCGGCCCTCATAGCCTCTCTGATTATCAACCTGCAGTTATCGATACTTCCTTTGCGGACAACCGTGAAAGAGGAGTTGTTGATCTCCAACAACACATTATTGGACGCCGCGGCCTCGATCACGGTTCGGTGGTCGAACGGGAACAGCGGGTTGCCGGGGTGCACCAGCACGTCGACCTTACCGCTTTTGATCGCGCCGAGCAGCGCGGCGGTGTTGTCCTCCACCGAGGTACCCGGATAGCCCGTCAGTGGGTGAATGCCGGCGTGGACGATATCCAGGATCCCCAGGACCCGCTCGTGCAGGTCCAGCCCGCCGTCGGTGTCGATGATGTTGCACTCGGCGCTGCGAAGGACCTTGACCCCGGAGAGCACCCTGGGCATCACCACCAGGTTGGTGAAGTGGTATACGTGCGGGCCCCCCGGCATCGCCGGTCCGTGGTCGGTCACGCCTATCATCTCGATGCCGCGCAGCGCCGCCTCGGCGCAGATCTCCCTGACGGTCGAGAACCCGTGGCCGCTGGCGATGGTGTGGACGTGCAGGTCGGCCTTAATCCTTGGTCCGCTGTCAGCCACGTGAGCCGCCTTCCTGGCCGTCGCCCGGGCTCTCGCCCTCCTGCTTCTTGCGCCAGCGCAGGCACTCTTGCATGAACTCGTCGATGTCGCCGTCCATGACCGCCTGGATGTTGCCGGTCTCGACAGACGTCCTGTGATCCTTGACCATCTGGTAGGGCGCGAAGACGTAGGAGCGGATCTGGCTGCCCCAGGCGATGTCCAGCCGCTTGCCGCGGAGCGCCTCGATCTCCTTGACCTTCTCGCGCCTGGCGAGCTCGAACAGCCTGGACTTAAGTATCTTCATGGCGGTCGCCCTGTTGCTGATCTGCGACCTCTCGTTCTGGCAAGAGACGGTGACGCCGGTGGGAAGGTGGGTTATCCGCACCGCCGAGTCGGTGACGTTTACGTGCTGGCCGCCGGCGCCGGACGAGCGGTAGGTGTCGATCCGCAGGTCCTTGGGGTCGATCTCGACGTCGAGCTCCTCGTCGACCACCGGGATGACGTCCAGGGATACGAACGACGTGTGCCGCCTCTTGGAAAAATCGAACGGGGATATCCGCACCAGGCGGTGGACCCCCTTCTCACAGGAGAGATAGCCGTAGGCGTGTTCGCCGTGCACCGTGAAGGTGGCGCTCTTGATGCCGGCGCCCTCCCCCGGCTGCACGTCGTTGAGGTCGACCTCTAACCCCCTGCGCTCGGCCCAGCGCAGGTACATCCGCATCAGCATCTCCGCCCAGTCCTGGGACTCCAGGCCTCCGGCCCCGGGGTGCAGCGAGATGATGGCGTCGTTGTGGTCGAACTCGCCCTGCAGCAGGGTGGCCAACTCGATCTGGCTGAGCTCGGCGTCGAGGGCATCGAGGCCCGTCAGTATCTCGGCCTCGAACGACGCGTCCTGCTCCTCCAGGCCCAGCCCGTTCATCTCTGCNNCCGACGTCTCCTTGCGGAGCGTCTCTAGCTGGGAACGCGATTGAGCGACGTCAAAGATAATCACCAATCTTCAACAGCGCCTGCCGGTTGGACTCGATCCGCTCGGCGAAATCCGTCACCATCCCCTTCTCCTTTCGTGCAAAATGCAAAAAAGGTGCCAAACACCATTTTTGCATTTGTGTGTCAGACTTCTTCGGCTCCGCAGCACTTCTTGTACTTCTT
>PMJJ01000018.1 GCA_003157385.1 Actinomycetota bacterium
GCCCAGTCCAGGATGTTGAACGGGTGCGCCCCGCCCCACCACCCGGGGGTGTTGGTCGGGAACCTCCCGTGCCCTATCCAGGTGTAGGCTTCGTACTCGCCCAGCCGGTAGAACTCGCCCACGTCCTCGGCGAACCCCACGGCCTTGAAGACACCCATGTTCTTGCCGCTGGAAAACACGAACGTGCCCGGCACTGTGGTGTTGATCTTCATCACCAGCCGGACCATGAAGTCGTCGTCGGCCAGACCCGAGGCCTTGACCTTCTCGCCGCGCGGCAGGGCGAAGTAGCGCCACAGCAGCGGCGGGTCCACAATAGCCTCGGACGGCGCGGTGGGGATCTCCTCGGCGGAGTCGACCTCCAGCTCCTCGGCCAGCATGGCCTCGCAGGCGGCCTTTCCCGCCTGGTCCTCGAACATTATGTGCATCGCGTAGTGACCCGCGTTCTCCGGGTAGATGCCGTAGCCCGCGAAGCCTCCGCCCAGCCCGTTGCCGCGGTCGTGGATCACCCGCATCGACTCGATGATCATCTCGCCGGACATGCGGTTCCCGTCCTCGCTTATCACGCCGGACAGACCGCACGCGGCGGGAACCTTGTCGGTGTCGACTTTCCAGGTCCTGTACTGGTCACCAAACGCCAATTTACTCATCCTTCCCCTTGAAGGTTTCCTTCAAGAGCTCCGCCAGCTCCCCGGAGCCCGCCTCCTGGACCGGGCCCAGCCCCAGCTTGTCACGGGCGCGGGCGCGCGCCTGCCCCAGCACGCCGGTCTTCTGGAACATCTCCATCCCCTGCCGGGCCTCGGCCGGGCCGAGCCCGCGCTCCAGCGCCTGGTGCTTGGCCTCCTTGAAGACCTTCACCATGCCGAAGCTGTTGGGGCACAGCTCGGTGCAGGTGCCGCACTCCAGGCACTTCCATATGTCGTCGCCGGCGATGACCGAGTCGGCCTCGCCCGAGATTATCGCCCTGATGACGTCGTGCGGGACGAAGGTATCGTCGACCTGGGTGACCGGGCAGTCGTTGGCGCACGACTCGCACCCCACACACGTCGCCATCGACTTGTAGTCGAATTCGACCGGCACCAGAGCGCGCACCCGCCTGACCTCGCGCCAGGTGTCGAAGAAAGGCTGGACGTCCACCCGATGCATGTCCAGGCCCATCTCGTCCGGCTCGATCCCCAGGGCCAGCGCCGCCAGCTCCGAGTAGTAGAAGACCGGCATCGGCGCCCAGTCCTGCTCTTTGGCGAGGACCAGCTGCTGCGTCTCGAACTGCCCGAAGCACGCCGGGCAGACGACCACCACCGCGTCGGCGCCGAGCTCGTGGAGCTCGGTCAGCTTGAGCCTGGCGCTGGCCATCGACTTGTCGGGGTTACCCGAGCGCCCCAGCGCCTCTCCGCAGCAGTCGAGCTTGGAGTGGTACTCCAGGCTCTCGGCGCCCAGCACCTCGACCAGCCTGTCCAGCTTCACGGGTTTTGCGGCGTCGTCGAGCCTCACAGCCGGACCGGGGCGAAGCAGCTGGCACCCGTTGTGGGCGCCGATCCTCATCCCGTCCATCGGCGCTACCACCTTCTGCCCGATGACGTCGGGCCCGACAACATCGTGGAGCACCTCGATCACGTGGTGCACTCCGGTCTTGAACTTGTAATCGAGCCCGATCTCGGCCAGCCGCGAGGCCACCTCCTCGCGCAGGGCGCTGGAGGAGTGGAACGCGGATATAGCCGAGCGGAAGGTCGCGTAGCATCCGTTGCACGCCACCAGCAGATCGCCGCCGTTCTTCTCGGCGAGCGCCAGGTTGCGCGCGGCGGTGAGGTACCAGGCCTCCTCGGACATGGTCTCGACCAGGAACTTCTCGGGGCAGCAGGTGAAGCCCTCGATCTCCCTGTAGCGGACTCCCACTCTATCCAGCAGGAGCCTCAGGGACTTCTCGAGGAACGGATACCTGCCCGGGATTGTGCAGCCCCAGAAGAAGATGTAGTCGTTCACGAAGAGGTCCTAGCCTTGGTCTGTCACGTTTCACGCATTCTAGCATCCACGATATAGGCGTTCAAATGACGCCTCTCAAAGGTCCATACGCACCGGCGCGCCGGTAAAGGACAAGCGCCCCGCCTGAAGACGGGGCGCTGTTTCCTGTTCGATCGCCTGGCCGCCCGTATCGGGCGGGCGGCTCGGGCCGTAACTTCTTATAGGACCGGCAGGTACTTGTTCAGCTCGTACTCTGTGACGACCGCCCTGTACTCGTCCCACTCGACCTTCTTGTCGGTGATGAGGGATTCGAACACGTGCTCGCCCAGCGCCTCTTTCACGAGCTCGCTTCCCTCGGCCAGTTTTATGGCCTCCCAGAGGTCGGCGGGCAGGCTCTGTATGCCCAGTTCCTTGCGCTCGGCATCCGGCATCTCGTAGATGTTGCGCTCGATGGGCTCGGCGAGCTCGAGGCCGTCCTCGATGCCCTTGAGCCCGGCGGCCAGCATGACCGCGAAGGCCAGGTACGGGTTGCAGGCCGGGTCCGGCGAGCGAAACTCGATGCGGGTGGAGTTCTCCTTGCCCGGCTTGTAGGTCGGGACCCTGATCAGGTCGGAGCGGTTCCTGCGCGCCCAGGAGAGGTAGACCGGCGCCTCGTATCCCGGGACCAGCCGCTTGTAGGAGTTCACGAACTGGTTGGTGACCAGGCAGAACTCCGGCGCGTACTTCAGCAGGCCGGCGATGTAGGCCTTGGCTTCCGCCGTCAGGAAGTACTCATCCTTGGGATCGAAGAACGCGTTCTTGTCGCCCTTGAAGAGCGACATGTGCACGTGCATGCCGCTGCCGTTCTCGCCGAAGAGCGGCTTGGGCATGAAGGTCGCATGCACGCCCTGCTTCATCGCCACTTCCTTGACCACCAGCCGGTAGGTCATGGCGTTGTCGGCCATCTGCATCGCGTCGGTGTAGCGAAGGTCTATCTCGTGCTGGCTGGGGCCGACCTCGTGGTGCGAGTACTCGACGCCGATGCCCATCTCTTCCAGGGTCAAGACGGTCTCGCGGCGGAGGTCGCTTGCCAGGTCCAGCGGCGTGAGGTCGAAGTAGCCGCCCCGGTCGAGGGTGACCGGCGGGGGCTCGGAGCTCGCGAAGTAGTAGTACTCCAACTCCGGGCCGACGTAGTAGGTGTAACCCAGGTCCTGCGCCTTTTTCACGTTGCGCCGCAGGACGTAACGCGGGTCGCCCGCGTGCGGGCTACGGTCGGGTTCGAGTATGTCGCAGAACATCCTGGCCACGGCGCTGTGGCCGCTCGGGCGCCAGGGAAGCAGCGTGAATGTCGAGGGGTCGGGCTGGGCGATCATGTCGCTCTCGTCGATGCGCGCGAACCCCTGGATGCTCGAGCCGTCGAATCCCATCCCGGTCTCGAGGGCCTCCTCGAGCTCCTCCCGGGTGATGGCAAAGGACTTGAGAAAGCCGAGGATGTCGGTGAACCAGAGCCGGATGAACTTCACGTCGTGCTCCCGCACCGCTTCCATCACGTAATCTTTGTCAGGGCCTGATGCCATTGCTCCTCCTTGATAGTAGACCTTCCGGGCCATTGTACGGGTGCGATGTTTCTAAAATGTTTCGCGGGCGTGAAAATGTTGTAAACCGGAAACTATCGTATCAGATAAAATCAGCGGGCTGTAGACCGCTACGGTCGGCATAGAATAGTAAGACGAAAAGTCGGCGTCGGAGGCAACGGATCACAATCGTCCAGATGGCCGACGGAAAGGAGCCGTTAAGTGATCCTGCTGCTGCTCGTGTTGTTTTCACTTGCACTGGTGGGGACGGCAGTGTTTCTGGCAAGGTACCAAACGAGGTCACACCGCCAGCCGATCGTGAGGACCCCGGACGATTACGGGATGGATTACGAGGACGTGTCGTTCAGGAGCACCGATGGGCTCAACATCAGGGGATGGTTCATCCCCGGTGAGGCCAGGGACAAAGTAACGATAATGACACACCCTTTCCCCTTCAACCGCCACGGCTTCCTCAGCAGGAACCAGGGCTTCCCCCGGATTCTCAAGGTCGACGTCGACACGCTGACGACAGCCAGGGCGCTGCACGATGACGGCCACAGCGTCCTGATGTTCGATTTCAGGAACCACGCCGAGCGACACCCAGAGCATCTTCGACGCGATCCCGGAGCCCAAGGAGCTCATCTGGCTGGAGGGCCCGATGCACCGGTTCGATACCTACAACTACATCGGGGAGCACCCGGACGAAGTGCTCCAGTTCCTGAAGGAGAACTTCTAGAGCAGGTGTGTCACTGGGCGGCGAACCGGTAGCCGACCCCGTGAACGGTCTCGATGTAAGGCCGGTCCTGCTCGATCTTCGCGCGAAGGCGCCGCACGTGCACGTCCACGGTGCGCGTCCCCCCGAAGTAGTCGTAGCCCCAGATGTTTCGCAGGAGCTCCTCGCGGGTATAGGCGCGTCCGGGCGTGGCGGCGATGGTCTTAAGCAGCTCGTATTCCTTGTAGGTGAGATCGACCGGCCTGCCGTCGATGGTCACCTGATGGGCGTCGAGGTTGATGGCCAGGTCGCCGTGCGATATGAGGTTGCTCCCCTTGCCCCTCCTCTTCTCCATCAGCCTGATGCGCGCCAACAGCTCGCGCCCTCCGCCCGGATAGATGAGGAAATCGTCGAAGAGCTTGAGGGTGTCGGTCTCCATGAGCTGTTCTACGTCTTTCACAATTGCCAGCAGTGGCAGCCTGGAGCTCCAGCCTCCGGCCTTTCGCATCGACTGCCGCGCCTGCCTGGCCTGGTGAACGTGCGGGCTCACTACCACCACTGCGGAGATGGTGTCGTCGAGGACCATCTCCAGCTGCTCCGAGCGCTCGAAATATCGCAGGGTTATGCCCAGCTCCTCGAGCTCGCGCGCGAGAGCGCGGGAGTACTCGGATCCGTCAGGGCCGTAAGCCAGGTTTTCCTCTGCCATCATGGATGCTCCCGTCGTTGACAGACTCAAGATACCACATGCCCGCGCCTCGGAGTTCATCCAGAGCGGCGCAGCACCGCCATGAACATGCCGTCGCACACGCCCGGCTCGGGAAACAGCCGCAGGTAGGGAGCGATGCGCTTGTCTCTCACAGTCACCGGCTCGGAGGCGAAACGCTTGTCGGAGGCGAGAAAACTGTTGACCACGCCCTCGTTCTCACGTTGCGAGATCGTGCAGGTAGAGTAGACGAGCAGTCCCGCCGGCGCCACCACCTCCGCCGCGGACGCAATCAGCCTGGACTGCAGCCCGGCCAGGTCCTCCACGTCGCGTGGTTGCTTGCGCCAGCGCGCGTCGGGCCGGCGCGCCAGCGTCCCCAGCCCGGTGCAGGGCGCGTCCAGCAGCACCCGGTCGAAGAGTCCATGTGCGCTTTCTTTCAGATCGGTCGCGTCGAGCGCAAGTGTTCTAACCGCGGTGTTGCCCAGCCGACCCGCTGACTCGCTCACGTACCGCAGGCGATCTTCGCTCACGTCGACGGCAAGCACGTCCCCCTCGTTCCGCATCAGCTCCGCCATGTGGTTGGCCTTGCCGCCCGGAGCGGCGCAGGCGTCCAGCACCCGCATGCCGGGCTGCGGCGAGACCTGGTGCCCGACCAGCTGAGAGGCCTGGTCCTGGACCGCGAAGAGCCCCTGCTGGTGCTCTGGCAGGTCGGCGAGCGGACCGCTCCGCTTCACCAGGAGGCACTCGGGCGTCATGTCACCGGTCTCCACCTCGATCTCGCGGGCGACCAGCCGAACGGCGAGTTCGTCGCGGCTGCTGCGGTTGAGGTTCGTCCGCAGCGACAGGCGGGGCTCCACGTTGTCGGCGGCGCACACCGCTTCGGCCTGCTCCAAGCCGAGCTCGCGGATCCACATCTCCACGACCCAGCGGGGGTGCGAGTAGCGCACCTCGAGGTAGCCAGCCTGGTCTTCATCCGCCTGAGGGTAGCCGACCGACCTGTCTGAGCGGCTGAAGGCCCTGAGCACGCCGTTGACGTAGCCCACGGCGTACTGTCCCACGATGGCGGCCGTGGCGGAGGCGGTCGCGTCGAGCGCCGCGTAGTCGGGGGCCCCGGTGAACAGCAGCTGGTAGACGCCCAGCCTCAGCGCCCAGTGCACGGGGAAGTCGAGCTCCTCCAGCGGCCGCCTGGAGAAGCGCCTCACGGCGTTGTCCAGCGCGAGCTTCATCCTTACGGTCCCCTGCACCAGCTCGGTCACCAGCGCGCGGTCGCGGCGCTCCAGGTCGGAGCCGGCCAGGCGCGACGACAGCAGCAGGTTGAGGTAGGTGTCGGTGCGTTGGTACTCATCGAGGATCCTCAGCGCCGTGGTGCGGGAGTCTTCCGGTGGCATCGACCCTGTCCTAGGCATCCGGCCGGCCCGCGAAGCACTCCGCGATGAGGAGCCTCTGACCCCTGGAGAACTCCGCCGCGGTCATCCTCCCCTTGCCCTCCGGCTGCAGGGTTATCACCTGAATCCCGGTGGTCCCGGTGTTGACGATGAATCCCTCCTTGCCCAGGTTCATGATCGTGCCGGGCTCGTCCTCGGGAGGGACGTCGGTGACGTGGGCAGCCCATATCTTGATGCGCTTGCCCCTGAACCAGGTGAACGCCCCGGGCTGGGGGCTCATCGAGCGGACCAGCCGGTCGATGGATTCCGCCGGCTCGCACCAGTCGATCTGGCCTTCTCTCGGCATGATGGGAGGCGCGTAGGTGGCCTTGTCCTCCTCCTGCGGTACCGGGGACACCGCCCCTTCCTCAAGCGCGTCCAGGGTCTCGACGAGGAGCTTCGCCCCGGCGTGGGCCAGCCTGTCGCGCAGCGTGCCGGCGGTGTCCTCCTCGGTGATCGGGACCTCCTGGTGGAGCAGTATGTCCCCGGCGTCCAGCGCCTCGTTCAACTGAATGGTGGTAACGCCGGTCACGCTGGTGCCGTTCATGATGGCGCGCTCTACGGGTGCCGCACCGCGATAGCGCGGCAGCAGGGACGGGTGAAGATTGACGAACCCCAGGCGCGGCTCGGCCAGAAGCCACGGCGGGATCAGGCCGCCGTAGGCGACGACCACGCCCGCGTCCCACTCGAGCTTGTCGATGCCGGGGGCCAGGCACTCCCTGGCCAGGCTCTCCGGCTGCAGGACCGCCAGTCCCCAGTCCCTGGCCCTCTCCACCGCCGGAGTCGATGCCGCCTTGAGTCCGCGGCCCGAGGGCCTGTCGGGGCGCCCCAGAAAAGCGATGATGTCATGCCTCGAGGCAAGGACCGCCTCGAGCGGCTCGATGGCGAACGAGTCGCTTGCGAAGAACAGTGTCTTCAAGCCCGCTCCGCTCCCTCAGGCGTCGGGAAGAGCTTTCTTCATCTCGAGTTCCTGGTACTCCTCGAGGGCTCTCTTCCTCTCCTCGTCGTCACACCGGTCGATTATCAGCACCCCGTCCAGGTGGTCGCACTCGTGCTGCATCAACCTGGCGGGGAAG
Source organism: Actinomycetota bacterium (assembly GCA_003157385.1). Lineage (GTDB taxonomy): Bacteria > Actinomycetota > Geothermincolia > Fen-727 > Anoxymicrobiaceae > FEN-680. The sequence continues at coordinate 7,425 of PMJJ01000018.1, forward strand.
TCCTCCGCCTCTATGACCACGTTGTGCCCGGAGGGTGTGGTGCACCTGACCCTGACCCTCTCGAAACGGGGGACCGTGATGTAGATTCCAGGAAGGCTCAGGCAGCCCTCCTCGTTCGGCTGCTCGCCCTGGGCCGCGACTATCTCCGGATTGATGAGGCACCTGGGCCCGTAACCGAGGTCGTAGACGAAGAGGCGCTTCAGCACGCCCACCTGCGGCGCGGCGAGCCCGGCTCTGCCCGGCTTCTCACAGAGGGTGTCGGCCATCTCGCTGATGAGCTCCTTCGCCTCGGCGTCGAACTCCTCGACCGTCCTGCTCTTCTCGCGCAAGACGGGGTCACCAAGCGTCCTGATCCTCAGGGCCAAGCGGTCCTCCTCTACAGTCCGGCTTCTTTCCTGAGCACTGCCGCCTTATCCGTTCGCTCCCAGGTGAAGCCTTCCTCGTCGCGGCCGAAATGTCCGTACGCGGCGGTGGCTTTGTAGATGGGGTTGAGAAGCTTGAGGTCTCGGATGATGGCCGCCGGCCGCAAGTCGAAGACCTCGCGAATGAGGGCCTCTATCTTGTCGATGGCGATCTTCTCCGTGCCGTAGCCCTCGCACGATATCGACACCGGGTGCGCCTTGCCGATGACGTAGGCCAGCTGTACCTCGAACCTGTCCGCGAGGCCCGCGGCCACCACGTTCTTGGCGACCCAGCGCGCGGCGTACGACGCGGAGCGGTCGACCTTGGAGGGGTCCTTGCCGGAGAATGCGCCGCCCCCGTGCCTGGCCATCCCTCCGTAGGTGTCGACGATTATCTTCCTGCCGGTCAGACCCGTGTCCCCCATCGGCCCGCCGGTCACGAAGGCGCCGGAGGGGTTGACCAGGAAGCGCGGCTTAGCCTCGAGCCACTCCGGCGGGACCACCGGCTTGAGCACGTGCTCCTCGAGATCGGGCTTCATCAGGCCCATGATGTCGACGTCCTCGTTGTGCTGCGCCGATATCACGATGGTGGAGATCCCTATGGGCGTGAAGCCGTCGTAGTCCACCGTCACCTGGGTCTTGCCGTCGGGCCGCAGGTAAGGCACTATGCCGGCCTTGCGGACGTCCGCCAGCCGCCGCGCCAGCTTGTGGGCCAGAACTATGGGGGCCGGCATGAGCTCCTCGGTCTCGTTGCAGGCAAACCCGAACATCATGCCCTGGTCGCCCGCTCCCTGCGCGTCGAGGTTCTCGTCGGAGGTCTTGCCCAGCCTGACCTCGATCGACTCCTTGACGCCGATCGCGATGTCCTTCGACTGCTCGTCGATCGATATCATCACGCCGCAGGTCTCGAAGTCGAAGCCGAGCTCCGGCCTGGTATAGCCGATGTCACGCACCGTCTGCTTGATGATCTTGCGCATGTCGACGTAGGCGTCGGTGGTGATCTCCCCCGACACGACCGTGAGGCCGGTGGTGACCAGCGTCTCGCACGCCACGTGGGCGTTCTTATCCTCTTTGATTATCTCGTCCAGTATCGAGTCGCTTATCAGGTCCGCCACCTTGTCGGGGTGGCCCTCGGTGACTGACTCGGATGTGAACATCTTCATTTCCTGCGGCATTTGGTCCCTCCAGTGAAGCTTAAGTGATTGATCCGCCCGGACGGTTAAAACTCTCGATACAATAACATAACTGGTGCGCGTTTTGGCCTCATCGCGGTCGCGGTCGTGTCCGCGGAGGGACGCTCAAGGGGCCAGCGTCGATCATAACCTGGTATTTCAGCGGCCATCGATCGAGGCTACTGCCCGGGGGTGGTGCTGTTTGTGTCCTTGGAGATGAAGTCTCCGGTCATCCCGTCGACGAGCACATGCAGCTCGTCAGCGCCGACCTTGGGCTCCTTGAAGGAGACGTCCCATATCCACTGGTACTTCGAGGACGGGGTCTTCTCGCCGATCGCGTCGTAGTCGGCCTTGCAGCGCAGCGTCATGTTGGCCCTCGCGTCGGGGTGCCCGTCTATGAAATCCCCGCCACCGTTCTGGCTAGCGACCTGGTAAGCTTCTCCGGAATCGACCCTGAAGTCGGGGGGCTTGTTCTGGCGGTAAGTGTCCAGGCCCTTGTCCGAACCCTTGCTGTCCGAGGGCGCGTTCGGCCAGACGTTGCCGCGGTTGTAGATGACGAACATCTGGTTGCCAGACTCCGGCGTGGGAGTGAAGTAGTAGACCTCCCAGATCTTGGACTTTCCGTCCTTGCTGACGCCATCCGGGTCGGCGCTGCGGGTCTGGATCATCCAGTTGTTCGACTGCCACTTGTCGGCGGCGGGCTTGGTGAACTGGCCGGCCTCGTAGGCGGTGACGGACTGTGGCCTCCCCTGGGTCGTGTCATTGGGATCGGTCCCCTTGGTCCCGCAGCCCGAGAGGACGGCGGCGGCCGTAAAGGCGATCGCCAGCAGAGAAAGAGCAACGAACAGTCTGGTCTTGCGCATGGCCTCTCCAGTTTCTAACGTGAGCGCACCGTGGGCGGCCGTTGCCGCCTACAGACAATATAACGGCCGTGGCCCGGCTATGGAGCCGGGGAGTTTCCTTTTACATTATTCGACGAAACCACTGTACGACCGGTTCGGGCAGGTGCACATGGTTTTCGTCAACGCAGCTCACCTGCCCAGTGCCAGTCTCTTAATCAGGAAAGCGGGCAGGCCGGCCTCCACCATCCTCCCCTGGGTCCGCTCCACCTGGTATGCGACCCGGTAGTATGTTATCAGCTTCGCGCGCGGCTCGAACATCACGTAAGAGGCGCGAGGGTCTCCGTCCCGCGGCTGGCCCACGCTTCCCACGTTCGCCAGGTACCTCCTGTCTCCGGCGAGCTCGATGGTCTCGCCGTCGGCGGGCACGACCTGAGCAACGCCCTCCTGCTCACCCCGGCCCGGCGTGGCGAAGACGATGGGGACGTGTGAGTGGCCGCAGAAACAGATATCTTCGGTGAAGGCTTCGAAGTTGTGCTCGGCCTGGCTGGCCGACGTCATGTATTCCCAGAGCGGGTCGGACGGGCTGCCGTGCACCAGGAAAGCCCCGCAGTCTTCCTCGGCTCGCGTCTCTTCAAGGGCGTCCAGAATTCGCGTGCTGCTCTCGCTGAGCACTCGGCCCGTCCACTCGGCGGCCACCCGCGCGTCGAGGTTGAAGCGCCCCAGGCTCAACTTGCCGATGCTGCCCGCGTCGTGGTTTCCCGCCACACTGACGGCTCCGAGTTCCGCGAGCAGCTCCACGCACTGGTTGGGGTCAGGGCCGTAGCCGACCAGGTCACCCATGCACCACCACGCATCCACCTCGCCCGCGTCCTGCACCACAGCCTGGAGCGCCGCGAAGTTGGAGTGGATGTCGGCAACGAGGCAGATCTTAGAGGGAGGGGCCACTGTCACCACCAGAGGTCGCGACCTGCACCTGCGGGGCAGGCAATGTCATCCGCAGCGTCCACTCCGCGACATCCAGTACCCGGAATGCCGCGGCGTCTTCAGCGCCGTCCTCAGTGGTGAAATACACCGACAGCAGAACGATCATCAAGGCGACGAAGCCCGCTATCAGCAGGATCATCAGCAAGGTCATCGCAACTCCCGTACCGCCGCGGCTCGGCCGGTTGACGCATCAGGTGGCAATGTGTCCGTGCACGGCGATGACGTTGCTCCAGGGGATGAAGTAGTGGTGGGTGCCCAGTTCCCCGGTGGCCGCTAGCGTTATTCCTTCGTCCTTGACGGCGACCACGGCGTAGAACTTGACGTTGGGTATCTCGTGCCTGATGAAGATCTCCAGGGACTGGCACGCCGAGTCCCAGGCGAACATCTTCTTGGTGAGCTCGAGCGGCAGGTGCTGGATGTCCTCACCCGGTGCCTGGACGTAACACGGCTCCTGCAAGTTGATTATCTGCATGGCTTCTGCTCCTTTTTGGCCTGCCGGCACAAGGATAGAACAATGAGCCCTCTCCTATCAAACCGGCGCTCCGGCTCATGACTGGCGAGCTGTTCTATGTTGTAGAATACCATCAACCCCCGGCGCCCAGCGGCCGGGACGCCCCATCACCGAGGAGCCGCGTTTGAAGAAATGCGATCTGTGCGAGACGGATAATCCTGTCGAGGCCCGGTTCTGCATGAAGTGCGGGCGCGACCTGGACAAGGTCGCAAGATCAGATTCCCGCGACCAGAAGGCGGCGGAGCCCGACACTTTCACGCCCCTGGAGGACGATGAGTTCTCGCGCCTCGCGCCGACCAAGAGGCTGACCCGCGAGCCCGAGGGTGACGTCGCGTCCTACAAGGAAGCCGCGGCCGCGTCGGCTGCTGCGTGGGAGGCCGAGCAGGAGCAGGACGCCATCAAGGAGCGGGCGGCCGACGACAGGCTCGCCGCCGCGCAACCGGTCCAACCTGCGCAGCCCGCGCAGGCCCGGCAGGAGGCCGCTCCCCCGGTGGGCCGGACGCAGGAGGTACAGCAGCGCGACCTCCACGCCGACTTCGCCGATCACAAGAGGTTCTGCGTCAGGTGCGGAATGGCGAACCCCCGCGACCAGCGTTTCTGCAAGAACTGCGGCTCGGCGCTGACGGAGACGGCCGGCGGAATGGCGGACGCGACATACGAGGCGGCTGGGCCCGTCCCGCTGGACACGATTGTCACCGAGAAGACGACGCTTGCCGACGTGGCCCCTTCCAGCGCTTACTCCGGCCCCGACGAGCAGCAGGCCGGTCGCCACAAGCGTCCCGGGCGTGCGCGCAGCTCGCTGAACCGGCCCGACTTCGGCGTGCGGGAACTGCTCTTCCTTATAGCCGCGCTGCTCATTGCGACCCTCCTGGTCTGGATGTTCTTCTTCGGCGGATTCACCGCGCTGTTCGACGCCAAGGCCAGGAACATCCACAAGGCCGGCTCCGTGATGCAGAAGCTGCCGGGTTTCCAGTTCGGCATCGCGGCCACCTTCGAGGCGCCGCAGAGTAATTACCCCGGCACGGGCCACGTTCTCTTTGAGACCCCTGGCAGCTCCGCCTGGGAGATCCACAGCGCCGACCCCGCGGGCGCCAGGACCCAGGGCACGCTGCAGATCGGGGCGAAGACCTACTCGTCCACAGGGACCTGGGTTGCGGCCGACCCCAATACCTCCACCGGCGACGTCACACTGATGTGGAAGAGCTTCTCCACCGTCGAGGCGCTGCCCGACGCGCCGGCTGGGTCGAGCCCCGATTGCCTGCACTACAAGTACAGGATGGACCCGAATCTCCTGATGACCGTGCTGGGGCTGGCGGGGCAGACGGAAGTGAGCGAAGCGGTGATGGAGGTCTGGATGGACAAGACGAGCTTCCAGGTCATGCGCGAGACGGCGCAGGTCTACGGCGCGCTGATCAACGGGGCCCGCACCCACGTCACCTTTGTGATGGACCTGACGGAGACCGGTAAGACCTACGGGATCAAGGCGCCCGGCCAGCCCTGAGCATGCGGCCTGGCTCCAAGGCTAGTTGATCCGCTCAGCAAAATCCTCGCCCTGGTACACCACTACGCCCCTCTTGCCCAGCTCAGCAAGAAACGAGTCCGCGTCCACGCAGGATTCCGGCGACTGGACACCGGGCGCGACTATCTCGCCGCGGCCGACCATCAGGGCTCCAATCGCCAGCGGGTAGCCGGTAAGCGCGTTCATGTGGCCGGCGGCGCCGTAGGTGAGCTTCTTCGCCGTGCCGCCTTTCTTGCCACTTATGTCGATGCGGATCGCCGAGCAGGGACTGCGGGGCTTCCCCAGTTGAAACAGCACCGGGCCCAGGAGCTTGACCGTCCTGCCCAGGAGGTCTTTCCGCCAGGACGAGGTAGTCAGGTGAAGCCTCGCCAGGTACTTCACGACCTGGTTCAGCTCCCCCTCTGACAGCCCGCCCTTCACCGTCACATTGGAGGCCTTCAGATAGCGCGGGATGGTCACGGGCTCGGGGTGGCCCACGCGGTAGACGTTTATCTCGCCCACCGGGTCCGGGAACCTCACCCGCTCGGCGCCGCTCCCCGCCTGCACCATCTCCGTCGAGCCCTGCCGGTATGAAGGGACAAGCCCGGTGAAGGTGTGCAGCAGGTGGAGGATGACCGCGTAGCCTTGCGAGTCCGACGCGCTGGCGCCCCAGGAGACCGCGATAGTCTCGACCTCGTCCAGCATGTCTGCGCCCTTGCGGGCGAGCACGTTGGAGAGCCCCGGCGTGAAGCCCAGGCCGGTGAGGAGGGTTGCGCCTTTGGCGCGCGCTTCCGCATCGAGGCCGAAGACCGCCTGCACGGCGTCGTAGTCGTCGCAGATGCTGACATAATCCACGCCGGCGGCCAGCGCGCCTGACGCGACTTCCAGCTCGTACTTGTAGAAGGGGCCGACGCCGCCGATCGCCACGTCATACCCGTCGATCGCGCGGGCGAGTTCGCTACGTACGTTCGCGTCGAGGCGCATCGACCTGCACCTGACCCCCAGCTCTCTGGCGAGCCTGCTTGCCTTGTCGACGTCCAGGTCGGCGATCATGATCTCGGTCACCTCGTCACAGCGGACGAGGTCCCGCACCGCGAAGCCGCACATGTCGCCCGCTCCGCCCAGTGCGATGACTCTCATGCTCCTCCTCCGCCGCGCTCCGCTCGCCGCGGTCCGACAGACCGCCGCGTGTGGCACCTGGACCTCAGTCGACCTGCGTCATGCCCCTGGGAGCCTTGATCCTGCTGTCGTATCCGCCCTGCTTGTTCTTCTCCAGGCGGGCCTCGATGAAGCCTCCGGGAACGGGTATCCGCCCCTCCACCCAGTCCAGGCCGCCGGGGTGCGGGTCAAAGGCGAACGACTGGTAGCCCGCTTCCCGCGGCCGGACGCCCAGCACGTACTTGGACAGCAGCGCCGTCACTCCCGACGACCACGCGTGGCACAACGAGGTGAAATGCGCGTCGGCCCGCCCGTCCTTTCCCGCCCACTCCCAGAAAGTGGTGCCCGGCTCTCTTTGAACCATGTTGCCCCAGCATCGCCTGATGAGCTCGAGTGCGCCTTCATCGTCGCCGGCGGCGAAGCGCGCCAGGGCCTCGTAGTTGTTCATGAACGGGATGACCCTCTTGTTGTGAGGGGGCATCCCCGGGGTGAGGCGGTAGTAAGGTATGTCGACGTTGGTGGAGCCCCAGCCGACCCACATCTTCTCGCGCAGGTAATCGAGAGCCCGCATCGCCTCGGCGGGGTCCTCGATGAGCCCGGCGATTATCGCGAGCACGTTCGCGTCCTGCGGCACGCGACCGGGATCCGCGGTGGTGTCCACCAGCACTCCCCGCGCCTCGTCCATGAGCTCGCGCTCGATGGCCTCCCCCAGCCTGAACGCCCGCGACACGTAACCTACCGACAGGTCCTCCTCGCCGACGGCGTGGGCCATCACGGCAGCGCCGTTCAGCGCCCAGTAGTACATCACGTTGGTGTAGGCGGGCTTGCCCAGGCGCAGCACCGTGAAGCACCACTCCGCCATGTTCATCGGGGTCTGCCTGAACAGGCCTCCGCGGCATTGCCCGTGGAGGTACGCCAGCGCCCTCTTCATGACGGTAAAGAGCTCGCGCACCATGTCGGCGTCGCCGGTGTGGAGGTAGTACTGCGACAGGGTCACCACCCACCAGGCCACATAGTCGTCCAGGAAACCGCCGGCCACCCGCGCGGGTATCGGGCCGGGGCTGCAGGCCGGGATGTAACCGCTCTTGTCCTGGAAATCGGAGAGCGAGAGCAGCGAGTCGCGGATGATGTCCGTCTCGTAGAAGCTGGTGTAGAGCGCCGCGCCGCCCGGGGCGAGGTCGGCGGTCCAGACCAGCCTGTCCCTCTTGGCGCCGTCGATGAGCACCCAGGGGCCGTTGCCTATCCTGTGGTCGCTGTCGGCCCCTCCCAGCGCCGGGTCGATCACGCACATCTCGAGTGTGTGCAACCCGGTATACCAGATGCGGTTGAGCAGCTCGTCGCTCGAAAGGAAGTAACCGCAGGTGGAGGCGTCGGCTATGTGCGGCGTGTAGGAGACCGAGACCTCCTTGAGCGCCGCCCTGCACGGCCGCTCCGGATAGATCCACAGGTACCTGAAACCCCCGCAGTGCGGCAGGTCGACCCTCTTGCCCTCGGCGGCCTTGAGATGCCGGTAGTAGACCACGTAGTCCGCCAGCGAGACCGGCTCGGCCAGAAGCGGATTGAAGATGTGCGTGATGGATTCGGCGGCCTGCACCCCCACCCGCCTGCACCGTCCCGTGCCGAACGTCACGCGCGGGTGGCCCCCCACCTCGCGGCCGAAATCAGCCAGTATCGCGGTCCTCGACGTCGGCGACATCCTCAGCTCCAGGCCCGCCCGCTCGGAGTAGGGCACGGTGTCGATCACCTTGCCGCTCATGTTGGTGACGGAGAGGGTCTCCGGCTCGATCCTGCGCGAGCCGGGCTCGAGCCAGTATTCCTTGACGGCGGACGTTTCCTTCAGGAGCTCGGGCACTGATCACCTCTCGGGATTGCTTTCCACCGGCCCCGGGCCGGCTCCGGGGGCAGACCAGAAGTTAGGATAACGCAACACAATCCATGTAACAAACCGACTTAGAGGAAGGCAAGGAACTGAACGCGCCTGGTGTCCGGGCCTACCTCGGACAGGCCGCGTGCGTCGAAGGCCTCCAGCCGCCGGAAGCCCGCATCCATAACGGCCGCGGTGACGAACTCGAGGTCGTAGCACCTCTCCCTGTGGGTCTCGCATCTCATCTCGAAGAGGCCGTCCGGCCGCCGCAGGAAGTTGGTCATCTCGACCGTGTTGATCCGGCTGCCTGGGTCCCAAGTCGACTCCCAGATGGAGACCCCGGCCTCCACGTGGTGAACGAGGAGCGCGTCCCCCAGCCCGTCGGCGAGCTCGCGTGCCGTGTTCATGTCGAACATCGCCTGCCCACCGGGCGCCAGTGAGACGGCGAACCGCTTAAAGGCCTCCTGGAGTTCGTGCATCTCCGTGAGGTAGTTGAGAGAGTCGAAGTTGCAGGTGATGAGGTCGACGCGCTCCGGAAGCTCCAGGGTGGTGAAAGACTGCCGCAGGAAGACGGTGTCGGTCGCGCCCGCCCGCGAACGGGCGATCCGGAGCATGCTCTCAGACTGGTCGACCGCGTAGACCCGAGAGCACTTTCCGGCCAGGTAGGCGGCCGCGAGCCCGGTGCCGCAGGCCATGTCACATGCCGTGTCCGGGGCAATGGAGTACCTGTTGGTCAAGCGCTCGAAGTTCTCGCGCCAGCACTCGAACGCCGTGCGGCCGACCAGCTCGTCGTACATGACGGCAAGCTCCCTGTATGGCTCCAACTCCTGCTCGATCATCGACAAGTAACGCACGCCTCCCTGTGTCTCGGATAGGACCGATTATCCCGCTCGGGGGCACCGGCCTCAACGGGCAGCGTGACAAGCAAGTGGATTCCCCTTTATCATTAAGGCTCGGACAAGCCTCCCGCCGCCGGCGCGGGGCGGGCGGGAACAGGCAAAAGGAGGGCGTGATGAAGGAGCGGAAGGTCAAGAAGCTCGAGAAGAAAGCCAGCAAGCTCGGCAAGAAGGCCAAGAAGGTCAACAAGAAATCTGCCCGGGCGAGCAAGAAGGCCGAGAAGGCCAGGGCCAAGACGACACCGACCCCCGCGGAGTAGATGCCCCTTCTTGTGGCCCGCGGGCGGCAGGCGGGGCGCACACCATAGACAAGGCTCACCTCGACGTGGAGGCATGATGAGACAATGCCGGGACTGCGACTTCCCCCGTAAGTTCGCGCGCTATTTCGACTGGCGCAGCGACGGCACCATCATCAGCACCGACAGTACCAGGACGCGTTCCCAGATAACCTTCCTCGAGGCGGGGGTCCTGGAGAGCCTGATCGCCGACATGTCCGAGACCATAGGCTTCGACATCGACCGCCTGGTCATACAGGCCCAGAAGAACATCGGCAAGGCGATCTACGCGAACCTCCCCATCCGCCACATGAAGCGCGTCCCCGCAACCCACCTGACCCGGCCGCAGTGGCTGGCGGGGCTGCTGGTCCGGCTGATAGCCGGTGACATCGCCGGCCTGGGCGACGGCAGGGTCAGCCTGGAGAAGTACCTGGCCGGCCAGACCTTGGTGATCCGTTTTCGAAATCCGGTGGTGGTGCCGCTGCTGGTGGGAAGCCTGGCCGGCATCTACGAGTCGATCGAAGACATGCCCGGCTCTTCGGTCGCCTATCGCATCGAGGACGGCGACCTGATCGTCTCCCTGACCCACGGGGAGGCGGCGGCTGTCGAAGAAGAGCGTTTCTACCTTGAGGAGATACGCCAAGGCGAGGGACCTCTGCGCTGGCAGCGCTGCCTCGTCTGCGGCGTGCCCGTCGAGGCGGCACGCACCTGGCAATGGGACATCGACGAGGGGATCATCCACAACCGGCGCACGGGCGCCCGCGACGTGGTGGTGGCGGTCCAGTCGGTGAACGCCATTCTCCGCGAGCTCGAGTCGGAGCTCGGGGAAGACGTGCCCAAGCTCGTCTACGATCATCAGAAGGCGGTGTCGAAGAAGAAGCGCACCGGCGAGGTCTCCGACGAGGCCGCGACCTACCTGGAAAACCGGCTGATGGACATGGCGCTGAGGGGGATGGGATACCCGACCAGGTTCGAGTTCACCGGCTCGGAAGTCTCCGTGGAGATCGGCAACGCCTACAATCAGGTGCTGTATGCCGCCAAGATCGCGGCCGACCTGGAGGGTGTCACCGGCAATTCATCACAGATCGAGTGGGGCAAGCGGGAGCCTTACGCCGCAAGCTACGTCATCACTACCTGAGAGAAGCAAACGCACCACCGGTGCCTGGATTAATAAGAAGACGGAC
>PMJJ01000058.1 GCA_003157385.1 Actinomycetota bacterium
TAGTCGGTGGAGATGGACGGGTAATCGGCGGCGACTTCGTGGAACGTCCGCTCCCACAGGTCGTGCGCATAGGTCAACACGTTGGTCTTGCCGCAGAGGGTAAGCTTGCGGTCCTTGTCGCGCTCCTTGCAGACCTCGAAGGCGTACCTGATGCAGCGCTCCACTCCCATTCGGGTGTTGACCGACTCCTGGATGGCGATCTCCTGCGCGGTGCCCTTGCGGGTGAACCCGCCCGAGCCCACGTACAGCCCCTCGGTGTTCTCCCGCACCACCACCATGTCGATGTCCTCGGGCCCCTTGCCCTTGAGAGGACAATCAACCCCGGGGTACAGCTTCACCGGGCGAAGGTTGATGTACTGGTCCAGGTCGAAGCGCAGGCGCAGCAGGATCCCCTGCTCCAGGATGCCAGGCTTCACGTCGGGGTGGCCGATGGCGCCCAGGAATATGGCCTTGAACTCCTTGAGCTCGTCGACGGCGCCCTCGGGCAGAGTCTCGCCGCTGGCAAGCCACCTCTCGCCGCCGTAGTCGAACTCCTCCGTGGAAAAGTCGAACCCCGTCGACGCGGCGGCGGCCTCGAGCACCTTCAGCCCCTCGCGGACCACCTCCGGCCCGGTGCCGTCACCCGGTATCACCGCTATCTTGTGCATGTCACTCCGTTCAACAGCCGGTCAGAATCCAGCACCGGTGCCAGGCACTATCGTTGCATTCCGGCGCTACATCTCTTTCTTCACGTACTCGATAAGCCCGCCCGCATCCATTATCCTCTGCATGAACTCGGGATAGGGCGGCACATCAAAAGTCTTTCCCGTGGTCACGTTCTCAATCCTTCCCGAGCCGAGGTCGACCACCACCTGGTCACCGTCGGATATCGCGGCCGAGGCTTCCGGCGACTCGATCAGCGGCAGCCCGACGTTGAGGGCGTTCCTGTAGAAGATGCGCGCGAAGGAAGCCGCGATCACGGCCGAGATACCTCCGCCCTTTATCGCCAGCGGCGCATGCTCGCGGGACGACCCGGAGCCGAAGTTCTCTCCACCCACGATGATGTCACCCTCGACAACCCGGCTTGCGAACCCCGGGTCCTGCCCCGCCATCAGGTTCTTGCCAAGCACAACCGGGTCGTTGGACACCAGGTGGGTCGCCGGGATTATGACGTCGGTGTTGACGTTGTCTCCGAACTTGTGGGCGGTCCCCTGGAGTATCTCGCGCGCGGCCATCAGACTATCTCCCCCGGGTCGGTGATCGTGCCGGTGACCGCGGACGCCGCGGCTACCGCCGGGTTGCTGAGGTAGACCTCGCTGGTCCGGCTGCCCATGCGCCCCACGAAGTTGCGGTTGGTGGTGGAGATCGCGCGCTCCCCCGCCGCCAGCACGCCCATGTGCCCGCCCAGGCACGGCCCGCAGGTTGGAGGGGAGATCACGGCCCCCGCGTCCAGGAAGATGTCGAAGAGCCCTTCGGCCATCGAGGTCCGGTAGACCCGGGGGCTCCCCGGGATGATTATCAGCCGGACGCCCGGCGCCGCCTTGTTGCCCTTGAGCACCTGCGCCGCCAGGCGCATGTCCTCGAGCCTCCCGTTGGTGCACGAGCCGATTACGACCTGGTCCAGCTTGACGTGCGGCGCCTCGCCCACCGCCACCGCGTTGCTGGGTAGCGATGGCAGCGCCACCTGCGGCTCCATCGCGCTCAGGTCGATGTCGATCTGCCGCAGGTAACCGTGCTCGTCCGGCTCGATGCCGCTCTCCGACGCCTTCACTCCCACCCCCCGCAGAAACTCGACCGCCGCGGCGTCCGCCGGGAAGATACCGTTCTTGGCCCCGGCCTCGATGACCATGTTCGCCGCGGTTAGCCTGCCCTCCACCGATACGTTCTCGACGCCCGGGCCGTCGAACTCCAGAGAGGCGTAGGTCGCGCCGTCGACCCCCAGTATCCCTATGAGGTTGATGATGAGGTCCTTGCCGCCGACCCAGCGATGCGGCCTGCCGGTAAGCTTCACCAGGATGGCGTCCGGCACGCGCAGCCAGGTCTTGCCGGTGGCCATCGCCGCGGCCGCGTCGGTCGAGCCCATGCCCGTGGAGAAGCAGCCCAGCGCCCCGTATGTGCAGGTGTGGCTGTCGGCGCCGATCACAACCATCCCGGGCGCGATCAGGCCTTCCTCGGGAAGCAGCACATGCTCGATGCCGACCTCTCCGCCATCGTAGAAGTGAGAGATCTTCTGCTCCAGCGCGAAGCGTCGCACGTAGGCGCACTGGTCGGCCGAGGCGATGTCCCTGTTGGGGGTGAAATGGTCGAGCACCAGGACGACCTTGTCCCGGTCGAAAACGCCTGCAACGCCCAGCTTGCCGAACTCCTCGATGGCCAGCGGAGCGGTGATGTCGTTGGCCAGCACCAGGTCGACCGGGATCTCGATGAACTCTCCGGGCGTCAGCGAATCTCTGCCCGCGTGCGCCGCCAGTATCCTGCGTGTCTGGCTCATCTTCCCACCAGCACCTTGTTCACCGCGTTGAGGTATGCCCGGGCGCTCGCCTCCACTATGTCGGTGGAAACGCCTCGCCCGACCACCCGACGGTTGTCTATGTCGAGCTGCACCGTGACGTCGCCCAGGGCGTCGAGCCCCTCGGTGATCGCCTCGACCGTGAACGCGAAGAGCTTGGCGTCGATCTTCAGGGCCGCGCGTATCGCCTTGCACACCGCGTCCACCATGCCGTCGCCGATCTCCCGCTCGGTGATGCGCTCGCCCTCCCGCTCCAGCGTTATGGTCGCGCTCGGCGGGGCTTCCTTGCCGCCGCTGTGGACCTCGTAAGCGGTGAGCTTCCACTCCTGTCCCTCGGTGCGGATGTAGTCCAGGGCTATCGCCTCGATGTCCTCNNTTCAGCGCGTGGCGGCCGGAGTGCTTGCCCAGCACTATGTCGCTCTCTACCAGCCCCACGCTCTCGGCGTCCATGATCTCGTAGGTCGTGCGTTCCTTGAGAACGCCGTCCTGGTGTATCCCCGATTCGTGCGCGAAGGCGTTGCGCCCCACGATCGCCTTGTTGGGCTGCACTGAGTAGCCCGTCAACAGGCTGACCAGGCGGCTCGTCTTGCTTATCTCTTTGGAGTTGATGCCGGTGCTGAACGCCAGGCGGTCCTGCCTGACCTTAAGAGTCATCACGATCTCCTCCAGGCTGGCGTTGCCGGCGCGCTCCCCCAGGCCGTTCACCGCGCACTCGACCTGCCTGGCCCCCACCTCGCAGGCGGCCAGCGAGTTTGCCACCGCCAGGCCGAGGTCGTTGTGGCAGTGCACGCTTATGACTACCTTGTCCAGGCCGGATACGTTCTCTACGATGCCGCTTATAAGGGCGGCGAACTCCTCGGGGATGGAATAGCCCACCGTGTCGGGGATGTTGAGGACTCCCGCGCCCTCGTCGACCGCCGCCTGCAGCACCTCATACAGGTAAGCCGGCTCGCTGCGGGTCGCGTCCATCGGAGAGAACTCGACGTCCTCGCAGCAGGACCTGGCCCTGGCCACCGCCTCGCGCGCCATCTGCAGCACCTGATCGCGCGTCTTGTGCAACTGGTGCTCGAGGTGGATGTCCGAGGTGCTGATAAAGGTGTGGATCCGCGGGCGAGAGGCGCCCTTCACCGCGTCCCAGGCCCGGTCGATGTCGTCGGCCCTGGCGCGGGCGAGCGCGCACACCACAGACGAGTCGATGCGCTCGGCTATCTGTACGACCGCCTCGAAGTCCCCCGGGCTGGTCGCCGGGAACCCCGCCTCGATGATGTCGACTCCCAGGCGCTGGAGCTGCTCCGCGATCTCGAGCTTCTCGCGCACGCCCAGGCTTATGCCCGGCGACTGCTCGCCGTCGCGGAGCGTGGTGTCGAAGATGCGCACGCGGTCTCCCATGGAGACTTACCTCCTAGAGGACCAGGAACTGAGTCCTGGAGATGCCGTCCTGATTCTCGAGTTGCTCGATCATCTCCGGCGTGAGCGGCGAGTCCAGGCTGAGGCCCATCCCCGCGACGCCGTCTATCGCCCTCCTGCCGACGGAGAGCCCGCTGATGTTGATGCCGCTGGAGCCCAGGACCGTCCCGACCCGGCCTATCATGCCCGGGCGGTCCTCGTAGGTCACGAACGCCATGTACCTGCTGGGCGCGATCTCGATGTCGTAGTCGAGCACGTTCACGAACATCTCCTGGTTGACCCCGATCAGCGTCGCCCCGGCGGTAATGTTGGAGTCGTCCTCGAGTGCCGTCACCTGGATCAGGTTGACGTAGTCGCGCGAGCGCCTGCTCTTGCTCTCCTTCACAGTAATGCCCCGCTCCATGGCCAGTATCGGCGCGTTGACGTAGGTCACCGCGTCCATCGAGATGTTCTCTAAGAAGCCCTTGAGGAAGGCTACCGTGAGCAGCGCGGTGTCGAACTCGCTGATGTCGCCCAGTATCTCGAACTCTATCTCGCATATCGCGCCGCTGGTCAGGTTCACGAAGAGCCTGCCCAGCTTTTCGCACAGCGGCATGTACGGCCGCAGGGTCTCGACGACCTCCTTGTGCGGCATCGCGATGTTGACGGCGCCGGACACGAACCCGCCGGTCAGTCCCGCGATGACCTGGTCGGCTATGGCCACGCCGGCTTTGTACTGAGCCTCGGTGGTGCTCGCGCCCAGGTGTGGGGTGACCACCACCTCGGGCAGCGGGCAAAGGGGGTTGTCGGCGGCAGGCGGCTCCGTCTCGAAGACGTCGATCGCGGCGCCGGCGACCTTGCCGTCCTTTATCGCCCTGGCCAGGGCGGCCTCGTCGACCACCCCACCCCTGGAGACGTTCACTATCCTCACCCCGGGCTTGACCGTGTCGAGCTGCTTGTCGCCAAGCATGTGGAAGGTGTCCTTGTTCTTGGGGACGTGAAGGGTGATGAAGTCGGCGACCTCGAGGACCGCCTCCACCGACGGCTTCATGTCGATCCCCAGCGTCTTCGCCTTCTGGCTGGCGATGTAGGGGTCGAAGCCCACCAGCTTCATGCCGAAGCCGGAGGCTCTCTCCGCGACCAGCGCGCCGATGCGCCCGATGCCGATTATCCCCAGCGTCTTGCCGTAGAGCTCGACTCCCTGGTACGAGGAGCGCTTCCACTCCCCTCTCTTCAGGGAGGCGCAGGCGGCAGGGATCTTGCGGGCGGTCGACATAAGCATCGCCATGGTGTGCTCCGCCGCCGAGATGATGTTGCTCTCGGGGACGTTTGCCACCAGGACGCCCTTCTTGGTCGCGCTCTCCACGTCGATGTTGTCCACGCCGATCCCGGCGCGCCCGATCACCTTGAGACGCGACGCCGCGCCGATGGCCTCTGCGTCGACCCTGGTCCCGCTGCGGACCACCAGGCCGTCGTAGTCGCCGATCTTCGCAAGGAGCTCGTCGCGGGGCAGGCCGTCGAAGGCGTCGACATCAAAGTACTCTTTCAGCTTCTCCACGCCTTCGGCCGAGATCTTCTCGGCTACCAGGACCTTGTACTTGTCACCCATCCATTTCTCCAGTCGTATGCTTTCCGGTCAACAGGTCACTCTCAGCGTCGCCCGTGTCGGCGGCGCGTCAGCCGGCGAGGACTTCCATCGCCGCGGCTACGCCACTGCCCAGCTCCACCGGCACGCCCAACTTGTTCAATGCCATCTCCAGTGCGCCGACCTGCACCACGATGTCGAAGGGGTCGAAGTACCCCACGTGGCCCAGCCGGAATATCTTGCCCTTGAGCTTTCCCTGCCCGCCGGCGATGAAGACGCCGAACTCGTTGCGCATCAGCTTGACGATGTCGCCAGCGCTTATTCCATCCGGCGCCCAGACCGACGTGGTGACGAACGCGCGGGAGCGGTCCTGGGCCAGGAACCGCAGGCCCAGTGCCTCGACCGCGGCCTGGGTAGCGCGCGCCAGCTTCCGGTGGCGGGCGAACACGGCGTCGAGGCCCTCTTCTCTCAGCATCCCGATCGCCACGTCCAGGCCCTGGACAAGGGTGATCGCCGGTGTGTAGGGGGTCTCCGGCGGGCTCTTCGACTGCGACTTCCTGGCCGCCTCGAAGGAGAAATAGTACGAAGGGCATGTGGCGATCCTGGCGGCATTCCAGGCCTTGTCGCTGACCGCGACGAACGCCAGGCCGGGCGGGACCATCAGGCCCTTCTGCGACCCGGACACGCACAGGTCGACGCCCCAGGCGTCGGTCTTGAGGTCGACTGCGCCCAGCCCGCTTATGGCGTCCACCAGGAACAGCGCGTCGGTGGCGGCGACGATCTTCCCGAACGCCTCGACATCGTTGACTACGCCGGTAGAGGTCTCGCTCTGGGTCAGCAACACCCCTTTGGTGTCGGGGTTCGCGCCCAGCGCCCTGGCGAGGTCGGCCGGATCGGCATTGGCGCCCCACTCGTGCTCGATGGCCACAACCTCCAGGCCGAAGGCGCTGCTTATCTCGACCAGCCGCTCGCCAAACTTGCCGCCGGCGAAGGCGATCACCTTGTCGCACGGTGAGAAACAGCTGGCGATCGACCCTTCCATCGCGCCGGTGCCGCTGGATGTGAACAGCAGCACCTCGTTGTCGGTCTGGTACACATACTTGAGCCCCTCGAGCACGCGCTCCAGCAGCGCGCCGAAGTCGGCCGAACGGTGGTGGATCATCTTCACCTGCGCGATGCCCACCTCGGGCGGGACCGGGGTCGGGCCCGGCGTGAATATGTAGTCTTTCTTCAACGTTACCTCCAGCAGAGGATCATTTGGGCAGCCAGCTCATCATTCCGCGCAGCTTCTTGCCCAGCGCCTCCAGCGGGTGGGCGGCCTCCACCTTGCGCATCGTGGCGAACGACGCCCTGTTGGCCTGGTTCTCCAGAATCCACTCGGACGCGAACTTCCCGTTCTGGATCTCGTCGAGTATCCTCCGCATCTCCTCGCGGGTCCGCTCGTCGATGATCCTGGGACCGCGGGTGAGATCTCCGTACTCGGCGGTGTCGCTGACGCGCGACCGCATGCCGCTGATCCCGTAGTAGTGGATCAGGTCCACGATCAGCTTCAGCTCGTGCANNGTCTCTTCCTTGAAGGTCGTCTCCAGCAAACCCGCCCTGGTCGCGCCGATGCCTGCGGCGTAGGCCAGCCCGCGCTCCTGCGCCATGCCCGTGTAGTCCTGCTCGATCGCGATGAGCGCCGGCACCCCGCCGCCCTCCTCGAAGACCTGGCGCACCATCGGTCCCGGCCCCTTGGGGGCTACCATGATGACGTCCACGTCGGCGGGCGGGACTATCTGGTTGTAGTGGATGTTGAAGCCGTGCGCGAAGAACAGCGCGTTGCCGCTCTTGAGGCCCTGCCTTATCGACTCGCGGTAGACCCGCGCCTGCTGGTCGTCAGGGATGAGGATCATGATGATGTCAGAGGCGGCGGCGGCCTCGTCCACCGGGGCGATGGCCAGCCCCGCCGCTTTGGCGACGTCCGCGCTGGGGCTTCCCTCGCGCAGGCCGACGACGACGTCCATGCCTGAGTCCTTCAAGTTCAGGGAGTGCGCGTACCCCTGGCTACCGTAACCGATGATGGCTATCTTCTGGCCCTTGAGGGTCTCGAGGTTCGCGTCCTTGTCGTAATACATCTTCGCCATCTCGCATCTCCTTCGCCGCGCAACAGAACGATTACGTTCCCTTCTGTTGCTTCCTTTGATGTCCTCTTTCTCTATATTGTGCAGCCAACCGGACGGCTTCGCGGGGGTCTGTCCCCAGAACCTGCGCGAACTCTCCGCTCAACCTCGCGGCAGGGCTATCGTGCCCGTCCTGACCATCTCCACCAGGCCATAAGGCCTGAGCAGGTCCTCGAACGCGCGCAGCTTGGACCCCGGCCCGGTGACCTCCACGCTCAGCGTGCCCGAGCCCACGTCCACGATCTTGCCGCGGAATATCTCCACTATCTCGATGATCTCGGCCCTGTTGCGGGGCTCCGCCTTCACCTTGGCCAGCACCATCTCGCGCTGGACGCTGTTGTCGTCCGGCAGGTCGATGACCTTGATCACGTTGATGAGCTTGTTCAGCTGCTTGTAGACCTGCTCGAGCGAATGCTCCTCGACGTCCACCACCACCGTCATGCGGCTTATCTCGGGCTTGTCGGTCACCCCGACCGCCAGGCTGTCGATGTTGAAGCCGCGTCGGGAGAAAAGACCCGCGACCCGTGCCAGCACGCCCGGCTTGTTCTCGACCAGGACCGAAAGGGTGTGCTTCAAAGCTAACCTCCGATCATGTCGTCGAGCGAGGCGCCCGGCGCCACCATTGGGAAGACGTTCTCTTCCTGCTCGACATGGAAATCGATCAGCACCGGCACCTTCTTTTCCTTGAAGGCCTCCTTCAACGCGGGCTCCACCTCGCTCTTCTCCATGACCCGCATGCCCTTGGCGCCGTACGCCTCGGCGAGCTTCACGAAGTCCGGCGATTCGCCCCTTCTCAGGTAAGTGTGCGAGTAGCGCTTGTTGAAGAACAGCTCCTGCCACTGCCTGACCATGCCCAGATAGCTGTTGTTGATGACCGCGATGGTCACCGGAATCTGGTTGAGCACGGCGGTCGCCAGCTCCTGCGAGTTCATCTGTATCGAGCCGTCGCCGGCGATGTTTATAACCCTGGCCTCGGGCATCCCGATCTTCGCGCCCAGTGCCGCGGGAAGCCCGAAGCCCATGGTCCCGAGCCCTCCCGAGGAGATGAACTGGCGGGGCGCGTCGGTCTTGTAGAACTGCGCCGCCCACATCTGGTGCTGGCCCACGTCGGTGACCACCGTCGCCTTGCCCTGGGTCACCCGGTAGATCTCGTCCACCACGAACTGGGGCCGCAGGCCGTCCCCCGGCGGCACCGCCAGCGGGTATTCCTTCTTCCAGGCAGCTATCTGCCTGTGCCACTTCCGCAGGTCCGGCTTTCCGGACTCGGCTATCTTCGTCTTCAGGAAGCCGACCAGCTCCTTGAGCACNNCGCACGCCCACGGCGATTATCAGGTCGGTCTCCATCATCACGTAGTTGGCGTACGACGTGCCGTGCATCCCCAGCATCCCCAGGGAGAGCTTGTCGGTCTCCGGGTAGGCACCCTTGGCCATCAGGGTGGTGGTCACCGGCAGCGCCAGGAGCTTCGCCAGCTCTCTGAGTTCGCCGGAGGCCCCGGCAGTGATCACGCCGCCGCCCCCGAATATGACGGGTCTCCTGGCGGCCGCGATCAGCCTGGCCGCTTCCTTGATCTGGCGAGCGTGCCCCTTGGTGGTGGGCTTGTAGCCGGGAAGCGTTGCGCGCTTCTCCGGGTACTTGAAGTCGAACTCGGCCCTCTGCACGTCGGAGGGCAGGTCGATGACCACCGCGCCCGGCCGCCCGGTCGACGCGATCAGGAATGCCTCCTGCACCGTGCGCGCTATATCCCTCGGGTCCGTGATGAGGTAGTTGTGCTTCACGATCGGCAGGGTTATCCCGGTGGTATCGGCCTCCTGGAACGCGTCCGTGCCGATGACGTGGGTCGCGACCTGTCCGGTGATCGCCACCAGCGGGATCGAGTCCATGTTGGCCGTGGCGATGCCCGTCACCAGGTTGGTGGCGCCGGGTCCACTGGTGGACATGCACACGCCTACCCTGCCGGTCGCCCGCGCGTAGCCGTCGGCCGCGTGCGCCGCCCCCTGCTCGTGGCGCGTGAGGATATGCCTGATTCTCGAGTCCAGCAGCACGTCGTAGGTCGGCATGATCTGGCCGCCGGGGTAGCCGAACATCACCTCGACGCCTTCTTTCTCCAGGCTCATTATCAAAGCTGTCGCGCCGCTGACCTTCACTGGTCAGACCTCCGTTCGCGATCTATGTTCTCTGGCGACACCACCGCGCCTCCCGAGGCGCTGCCCACCATCTCGGAGTAGACCCCCAGCACGCCCTCGGTCACCCTTGGCGCCGGAGCCTTCCAGCCCTCGCGCCTGCGGTCGAACTCCTGGAAGTCGACGAGCAGCTCGAGCCTGCGGTCGTCGACGTCGATCTCGATCAGGTCTCCGTCGCGCACGAACGCGATGGGTCCTCCAGCCGCTGCCTCCGGCGACACGTGGCCTATCGCGCCGCCCCGGGTCCCGCCCGAGAACCTTCCGTCGGTTATCAGGAGCACCTCGTCGTCGAGCCCCATCCCGGCGATGGTCGCCGTGGGCATGAGCATCTCGCGCATCCCCGGTCCTCCGCGCGGGCCCTCGTACCTTATTACCACCACGTCCCCGGGCTGGATCTTGCCTGCCCGGATCTGCGCGATGCCTTCTTCTTCGGAGTCGAACACCCTGGCGGGACCGGAGTGCCTGCGCATCTTCTGCCCCATTGCCGCCTCCCTGACCACGGCGCCCTCCGGCGCGAGGCTGCCTCTGAGCACCGCGAGCCCGCCCGTGGGGGCATAAGGGTCACCGGCCGGCCTGATCACGTCCGAGTCCAGGCTCCTGCTGTCGCCCACGTTCTCGCGCAGCGTTAGACCGCTGACGGTCGGCATGTCCAGGTCGACCGCCCCGATCCTGTCTAACTCGGCCAGCACTGCGGGGACCCCGCCGGCGTTGTGGAGGTCCTCCATGTGGTACTTGCCGACCGGAGCGATCCTGCAGAGGTTGGGCGTCGTGCCACAGACCCGATCCACTTCCTCGAGGCCGAGAGAGATGCCCAGCTCGTGCGCTATGGCGGGCAGGTGCAGCAGCGAGTTGGTCGAGCCGCCAATTGCCATGTCCAGCGCCAGGGCGTTGAGGAACGCCTGCTTCGTCATTATCGCCTCAGGTGCGGTGTCCTCCTTTACCAGCGCCACCACGGCCTCTCCGGTCTCCCTGGCTATACGCAGCCTGTCGGGATCAACCGCCGGGATGGTACCGTTCAGCGGCAGGGACATGCCCAGGGCCTCGGAAAGGCAGTTCATGCTGTTGGCGGTGAACAGCCCCGNNGCCTCCATCACCTTTATGAGGTCCACGTCGACCTGGCGGTGGCTGCCGGCGAGCATCGGGCCGCCGGAAACCATAGCGGCGGGGACTCCCATCCTCGCGACCGCCATCAGCATGCCGGGGATGACCTTGTCGCAGTTGGGGATTATGACCACGCCGTCGAGCGCGTGCCCCAGCACCATTATCTCCACCGACCACGAGATGACGTCGCGGGAGGGGAGCGAGAACTTCATGCCGCCGTGACCCATCGCCAGGCCGTCGCATACGCCTATGGTGTTGAACAGGAACGGCGTGCCCCCGGCCAGCCTCACGCCTTCGCAAGCGGCCTGGTTGACCTCGTCGAGGTGCATGTGGCCGGGCACCAACTGGTTGGCCGAGCCGGCGACGCCGATCATCGGTCGGGCCATCTCTTCGTCGGTCAGGCCCAGGGCGCGCAGCAGAGCGCGCTGCCCGGCCTGTCCCCGCCCTTGTTTGATGATATCGCTTCGCATCTACATCAGTCCCCGGGCCGGCTCGACGCCGGCTTGGCCCGCCTCTATCGCTTTAACGATGGCCGCGGCCATCTCGCTCGTCTTCGCGTCCCCTCCGATGTCGTAGGTGACGACCTTGCCCTCACCGATGACCGCCGTCACCCCCGCCAGCACACGTTCGGCAGCATCCATCTGGCCGATGTGCTTCAACATCAGGTAACCGGAGAGGATCTGGGCCGTGGGATCGACCTTGTCGAGCCCCGTGTACTTGGGCGCGCTTCCGTGGGCGGGCTCGAAGACCGCCAGTTCGCCGTCTCCAAGGTTGGAGCTCGGCGCGATCCCCAGGCCGCCGATGAGCCCGGCGCAGAGATCGCTGAGGATGTCGCCGTAGAGGTTCTCCATCACCATCACGTCGTACAGGTGCGGCTTCTGGACCAGCTGCATGCANNTCGGTCATCTTCATGATGTTGGCCTTGTGGACTATGGTCAGCTTGCTGCGGCCGTTCCGGCGGCAGTACTCGAAGGCGTACCTGATGATGCGCTCCGAGCCCCCGCGCGTGATTACCTTGATCGACTCGGCCACGTCGGGGGTCACCATGTGCTCGAGTCCGGCGTAGAGGTCCTCCATGTTCTCGCGTACCACAACCAGGTCGATGTCGGTGTAGGGAGTCTTCACACCGGGTATGTAGAACGCGGGCCTGACGCACGCGTACAGGTCGAGCTCCTTGCGCAGCGCCACGTTCACGCTACGGAATCCGCTGGCGACCGGGGTCGTTATCGGGCCCTTGTAGGCGACCCGGTTCTCGCGAATGTTGTCGAGCACCACCTCGGGCAGAGGTGTGCCGTACTTGTCCATGACGTCGGCGCCGGCCTCCTGCCGGTCCCACTCGATCTCGGCGCCCGCGGCGTCCAACACGCTCAGGGCCGCCTCCACCAGGGACGGGCCTACGCCATCGCCGGGTATGAGAGTAACGGTTCTCTTCGCCATTTCAGCCTTTCTCGGGAATCGTCAGCCGCGCCTACTCGATCGCGAGCCGGCCGTGCTTCCTCATGTATTCGACCAGTCCGCCTTCCGAGAGTATGTCCAGCATAACACGCGGCAGCGGACGTGAATCTATCTCTGAACCCTTGGATATGTTCTTGATCCTGCCCGTGGCGAGGTCGATCTCCAGGGTGTCGCCGTCTTCGATGCCCGAGGTGTCGCACACCAGCGCCGGCAGGCCGTTGTTGATGGAGTTGCGGAAGTAGATGCGTGCGAACGATGACGCCAGCACGGCGGCCACGCCGGCGTGCTTCAGCGCCAGCGGCGCCTGCTCCCGGGAGGACCCGCAGCCGAAGTTCTTGCCGGCCACCAGAAAGTCGCCTTTCTTGAGCCGCTTGGTGAAATGCGGGTCGAGATCCTCCATCACGTGGCAGGCGAGCTCGTTCATGTCCAGCGTCTTGAACTTGTGACGGCCGGAGATGATGTAATCGGTGTTGACGTCATCGCCGAACCTGTGCGCTTTGCCTTTCACATGACCCTCCTGGGGTCGGTTATCTCGCCCGCGACGCAGCTCGCCGCCACCGTGGCGGGCGATGCCAGGTAGATGCAGGCCTCGGGGTTGCCCATGCGGCCTTTGAAGTTGCGGTTGGCGGTGGAGATAACGTTCTCACCGTCGCCGGGGATGCCCTGGTGGGTGCCGACGCAGGAGGCGCAGCCCGGGCACATCACCGAGCCGCCGCACTCGGTGAAGACCTCGATCAGGCCTTCGCGCAGCGCCTGCATCATCACCTCGCGCGACGCGGGAGCCACGATCAGCCTCACGCCGTGGGCGACCTTCTTCCCGCGCAGGATCTCGACCGCGGCCCTCAGGTCCTCCAAACGCCCGTTGGTGCAGGTGCCGATGAGGCCCTCGGCTATCGGGGTCCCCTCGACCTCCTCCACCGGGGCGATGTTGTCCACCGTGTGGGGCTTTGCCACCTGCGGGCCCAGACCGGAGATGTCGTACTCCCGCTCTTCCTGGTAGGCCGCGCCGGCATCCGGCGAGACAGGCGCCAGCTTCTCACTGGTGCGTCCGTCAAAGAACGCGAGCGTCTTCTGATCGGCCTCCATCAGGCCGGCCTTTGCTCCCATCTCCACGGCCAGGTTGCTGATGGTGAGCCGGCCGTCGAGACCCAGGTCCGCTATTGCGGCCCCGCCCACCTCGAGCGCCATGTAGGTTGCTCCGTCGGCGGTGATGTCACCTACCATCATCAGCGCGATGTCCTTGGCGAAGACCCCCGCAGGGAGCTTGCCGTCGATTGTTACCTTCATGGTCTCCGGCACCCGGAACCAGAGCGAGCCTGAGAGCAATCCCGCGGCGAGATCGGTCGAGCCCACCCCGGTCGCAAAGGCGTTGACAGCTCCATAAGTGCATGTGTGGGAGTCCGCGCCTATGACCAGGCTGCCGGGGAGCGCGTGGCCCTTGTCCAGCATGACCTGGTGGCAGACGCCCTCTCCGACGTCGTTCAGCTCCAGGCCGTACTTGTCCGCGAACTCTCTCATCAGGGCGTGCAGCTCCGATATCGCCCGCAGAGGACTGGGGGCGCTGTGGTCTATGCAGAGAGCCGCGCGTCCGGCCATCGCGATGCTGTCTCCGCCCATGCCCTCGAACGCCCGGATCGCCAGCGGCGCCGTCCCGTCCTGGGCCATCACGAAGTCAAGCTCGGCCACCACCAGGTCGCCGGCTGAGGCGTCCTTGCCTGAATGCGCGGATAGTATCTTCTCCGAAATAGTCTTCGCCACGCTGTTTTTTCCCTCCAATACCACTGTTCCCCCCTGGGGCAGACCGCCCCGGCGGGGAACTATTCAGCACTTCATTCTATTGGTTTTACGGATTTTTGAAAAGTTTGTGGGGAGCTCAGGGAGCAGACCAGGCGACCGGGGCGCGCCAGCCCTCCGAAACGGGAACGTCCACTTTCCTGAAGGGGTTCGCCGCGGCGCTGGAGGGCTTCACCGACGTATGGACGAACGTCAGGTACCGGTCTTCCTTGGAGCCGTCCACCCAGACGGCGAGCGACTTGCGGTCCGGGGCAGCCGACATCGACGAGATGGGTCCTGCCATGGGGACGTCGACCCAGCGGTTCGCACCTCCAGACAGCTGCGCGAAGTTAACGGAGTAAACCACCGGTACGACCATGTCTTGGATCGCCTGCGTCCACATCGCAACTACGATCTCGTTGGACGCGACCATGGAGAGCGAGACAATCCGGCTCCCGTCCCAGCTCGACCGCTGCAGGGGGGAGGATGCTCCTGAGGCTGCCCCGGGCGGGTCGAGGAACACGGGGTTTGTCATTTTGACGCCATCGAATTCGGACACGGCCACCATGGTGTTCCCGCCCTGCCCCGCCCCGGCGAATGCAACCTTCTTGCCGTTCGAGGAGGAAGCCACGCTGGTCAGTTGGATACCC
>PMJJ01000106.1 GCA_003157385.1 Actinomycetota bacterium
GTGGTGCGGAAGTAGAACTGGGGGCGGTAGCCCGTGAAGAACGGGGTGTGCCTGCCTCCCTCGTCCTTGGACAGCACGTAGACCTGGCCCCTGAACTTGGTGTGGGGGGTGATGGAGCCCGGCTGGGCCACCACCTGGCCGCGCTCTATCTCTTCTCTTCCGACCCCGCGCAGCAGCAGGCCCACGTTGTCGCCGGCCTGGCCCTCGTCCAGGATCTTGCGGAACATCTCCACGCCGGTGCAGACCGTCTTGCGGGTCTCTCCGGTCATGCCCACTATCTCGACCTCGTCGCCGATGTGGATCTTGCCGGACTCTATCCTGCCGGTGGCCACCGTGCCGCGGCCGGTGATGGAGAAGACGTCCTCGACCGCCATCATGAAGGGCTTGTCGACGTCCCGGGCCGGGGTGGGTATGTAGTCGTCCACCGCGTCCATCAGGTCCAGGATGGGCTTGCACCACTGGCAGTCGTCGGAGGCGCAGGAGCACTCCAGGGCCTTCAGCGCGCTCCCTATCACCACCGGGATGTCGTCCCCGGGGAACTCGTACTCGGTGAGGAGCTCCCGCACCTCCAGCTCCACCAGCTCCAGCAGCTCGGGGTCGTCGACCATGTCGGCCTTGTTGAGGAAGACCACCATGGAGGGGACCTCCACCTGGCGGGCGAGCAGGATGNNCAGTCGACGTGGGCGTAGTGGCGCTTGGCCGTCTCGTACTCCACGTGGGCGATGGCGATGGTTATGCCCCTCTCCTTCTCCTCGGGGGCGTTGTCGATCGACTCGAAGGTGCGCACCGGGACGTTGAAGCCCTTCTCGTTGAGCACTTTGGTGATCGCGGCGGTGAGCATGGTCTTGCCGTGGTCCACGTGCCCGATCGTGCCAACGTTAACGTGCGGCTTCGTCCGTTCGAACTTCTCCTTGGCCATGGTCCCTCCTAATGTCCCTTGGCTCTGGCGATGATCTCCTGCGAGATCCCCGCGGGGACCTCGGCGTACTTGAAAAAGTCCATGTGATGAGTTGCGCGGCCCTGGGTCAGCGAGCGCAGGTCCGTGGCGTAGCCGAACGTCTCAGCGAGCGGCACCAGCACGTCGATGCGCTGCCTGCCCTCGTGGTGCTCGACCCCCTCCAGTCTCCCGCGCCTGCCGTTGATATCGCTTATGACCTCGCCCACGTAGTCGTCGGGCAAGGTGATCTCCATGCGCATGATGGGCTCGAGCAGGACGGCGTCGCCCCTCCTGACCGCTTCTTTGATAGCCATGGAAGCGGCTACCTTGAACGCGACCTCGGAAGAGTCCACCGGGTGGAACGACCCGTCGATCAACTCGACCTTGAAGTCGACCAGCAGATACCCCGCCAGCGGCCCGGCAGTGGATGCCTCCTGGATTCCACGGTCGACCGCCGGGATGTACTCCCTCGGCACCTCGCCGCCGTGGATCTTGTTCTCGAACTCGTATCCGGAACCACGCTTGGTGGGCTCGACGTTCAAGACCACATCGCCGTACTGCCCCCGGCCGCCCGTCTGCTTGATGAACCTGCCCCTGACGCCCCTGACCGGCTTCTTGATGGTCTCGCGGTAGGACACCTGGGGCTTGCCGACGTTCGCGTCGACCTGGAACTCGCGCAGCAGCCGGTCCACCACGACCTCGAGATGGAGCTCGCCCATCCCGCTGATTATCGTCTGGCCGCTGTCCTCGTCGTAGGTGACCCGGAACGTGGGATCCTCGTCCGAGAGCCGGTTGAGGGACTCGGTCAGCCTGTCCTGATCCATCTTCGTCTTGGGCTCGATGGCCACGCCGATGACGGGCTCGGGGAAAGTCATCGGTTCGAGGAGGATGGGGTGGGAGGGGTCGCATATCGTATCGCCGGTGGTCGTCTTCTTGAGTCCTACGCCCGCGATGATGTCGCCGGCTCCAACCTTCCTGACGTCCTCGCGGTGATTGGCGTGCATTCGCAGGATTCGCCCGACGCGCTCCTTGTGACCGCGCGTCGAGTTGAGGACGAACGTGCCGGTGTCGAGAGTGCCAGAGTAGACCCGGAAATATGTTAGCTTGCCCACGTATGGATCCGACATGATCTTGAACGCCAGCGCAGCGAACGGCTCATCGTCATCGGCCTTCCTGACCTCGTCCTCGTGGGTGAACGTGTTCTCTCCGATGATGGGAGGCACGTCGAGCGGCGACGGCAGGTAGTCGGATACAGCCTCGAGCAAGGGCTGGATACCCCTGTTCTTGAGCGCGGAGCCGCACAGGACAGGGACGATCTTCGCCGTCAGCGTCCCACGCCTTATTGCGCGCTTGATCGCGTCGGCGTCAACCGGCCGGTTCTCTATGTAGGCTTCGAGGACTTCGCCGTCAAAATCGGCCACCTTCTCTACCATCGCGTGCCGCGCAGCCACGGCCCTCTCCAGCATGTCGCCGGGAATCTCCTCGTAGCTCCAGTCCTCACCCATCTCGTCGTACCAGACAATCGACTTCATCCGGACCAGGTCGATGACACCGGTGAACGTCTCTTCTATGCCTACCGGGATCTGCACCTGGACCGTCTTGGCGTCGAGCCGCGTCCTTATGCTCTCCACCGAAGTCTCGAAGCTTGCTCCCACCCTGTCCATCTTGTTTACGAAGCATATCCTCGGGACATGGTAGCGGTCCGCCTGCCTCCAGACCGTCTCGGTCTGTGGCTCCACGCCCTCAACGGCGTCGAATATCGCCACCGCCCCATCGAGCACGCGGAGCGATCTCTCCACCTCGATGGTAAAGTCCACGTGTCCCGGCGTATCTATAATGTTAATTCGCTTGTCTTCCCATTCGCATGAAGTCGCCGCCGAGGTTATGGTGATGCCGCGCTCCTGCTCCNNATCATCCAGTCCATCACCGCGGCGCCATCGTGGACCTCACCCATCTTGTAGGTCTTGCCCGTGTAATAGAGGATGCGCTCGGTCGCGGTCGTCTTGCCCGCGTCGATGTGAGCCATTATTCCGATGTTGCGTATGTTCTCGAGGGGGAACTCGAGCTCTTGGTTCTCGTCCATCTTGCTCCCCGTCGCGCTCCTTCTCTTTACAACTGCGCCGTTCATATCAGTTACCACCGATAATGAGCGAACGCCTTGTTCGCTTCTGCCATCCGGTGCAGATCCTCCTTCTTCTTCACTGAGTGTCCGGTCCGGTTGGCAGCATCCAACACCTCACCCGCCAGCCTCTCGGCCATAGTCTTCTCCCTGCGCTGGCGGGAGAAGGTCACGATCCAGCGGACCGCAAGCGTACGCCCGCGTCTGGTCTTCACCTCGACCGGCACCTGGTACGTCGCACCGCCGACCCGGCGGGACCTGACTTCCAACAGCGGCCTCACGTTCTCGATGGCTTTCTGGAGCACCTGGACGGGATCGACTCCCTCTCTCTGGCCGATCGAGTTCAACGCGCCGTAGACGATCTTCTCGGCTGTGCTCTTCTTGCCGTCCTGCATGATCCTGTTTATAAACTGAGCGACCAGCACACTGTTGTACACAGGGTCCTGGATCGTGCTTCGCTTTGTTGCCGGCCCTCTCCGAGGCATCTGTCCTCCGCCTTACGCGTTCTTCTTGGCGCCGTACTTGGAACGGCTCTGGGCGCGGTCCTCGACGCCGGCTGCGTCGAGCGCGCTGCGGACCACCTTGTAGCGCACGCCCGGCAGGTCCTTGACCCGCCCGCCGCGCACCAGGACTATGGAGTGCTCCTGCAGGTTGTGCCCGATACCGGGTATGTAGGCCGTCACCTCGATGCCGTTGGTCAGCCTGACCCTGCAGATCTTGCGCAGGGCGGAGTTCGGCTTCTTGGGCGTGGTCGTCTTGACCTGGGTGCAGACCCCGCGCTTCTGGGGCGAGCCCTGCAGCGCCGGAGCAGAGGTCTTCTTGACCTTCCTGTTCCTGCCGTTCCTCACCAGCTGATTGATCGTCGGCAACTAATAGCCTCCAGTCGTCCTATCGAAAAAGACACCCCGGTGGCGGGCCGGGGTTTATTCACACACCAAAAACGGCGCGGTTCGCGCCGGAGTGTGAATGTAACATCCCCACTACGTCGTGTCAACTTCCTCTTCGTGCTCCTCGGTTTCCTCGTCGAAGTTCTCGTCGAGGTCCCTTCCGCCCCTGAAGATCTCCATGGCGTTCAGCGGCGGTTGCAGCTCGGGCAGTTGCTCGCCCGTGTAGAGCGGCTCCCACTCCTCGCCCAGCGGCTTAACGTTGATGCGCCTGTACACCTTCATGCCCGACCCCGTCGGGATCAGCTTGCCGATGATGACGTT
>PMJJ01000049.1 GCA_003157385.1 Actinomycetota bacterium
TCTTCTTATTAATCCAGGCCCCTTTTCTTGCGTATTGTGCAAAGCCGGCGGGACGCCGGCGCTCCGAGATGACTTACCAGCCTGGCGAGGGGTATCTTCTCCCGAAGGCCTTGAGTCCCCGAGCCGACTGAGGGAGAAGGTACCCCGAGACTCTTCAATCGCTGTAGCTCCCGATCGACTCCGTCCCCGCGCCCTTGTTGTTCCAGTACATCGAGCGCTCGACCATGATTTTCTTGCCGGCGGTCTTGCACTGGACCAGCACCGACGCCCTGCCCGGGCTCATCATCTTCGACATGTCGTAGGTCTTGCGCGAGTTGGCGGGCACCTTGTCATCGAAGGTCACGTTCCCGCCGGACGTGTCGGTCATGTAGGTCACCTCTATCGTGACCTCGCTCGCGTTGGGATTCTGCACCAGCGTGAAGGTCTGCCTTCCCTGCGAGGTCTGCCCGTCGGGCAGGCAGAACCGCGTGTGCGCCTGCGCCAGCCCGATCGAGTCGTGGCACGCCTCGCCGGTGCCGTTGTTCCAGTACATCGAGCGCTCCGCCACGATCGGCCTGTCGGCGTGTACTTTCACCGATATGTCGGCATTGTGCACCTGGTCGTTCGCCCTGAACGTCGCACGCCCCAGGCCCGGGACGTTGAACGGTCCCTTCGCGACTGCTCCATTCGCGGTCATGTAGGTAAGCGTCACGGAAGCCGCGGCGTCGTTGGGATTCTGCACCAGCACGTAGGTGGTAAAGCCCCAACTGGTCGAGCCTTCGGCGAGGTAGTAGTCGGTCGCCGGGACCGTGGTCCCTATCGAGTCGCTGCCTGCTCTCCTGTTGTTGCGGTAGACCGACCGCTCCGGTATGACCGGGACGTCGCTGTCCACGCGGATCGCCGCGCTCTTCTGGCCGATGTCGCTCTCCATGTTGAAGGATGCGCGCGAGGAGGCCGGCACGGTCTTGGCGACAGTCTTCGGCCCCTGTCCCTCGATCATGTAGGTGATGTTGACCTTGGCCGGTGTCCCGTTGGGGTTCTGCACCAGCAGCCAGGTCTCGAACCCGTACGCGGAGCAGCCCTCGGGCATGAACCAGGTCCTGGCGGGTCCGGCCACTCCGACTGACGAGTGCCCCTCGATCCCGCCACCCCACGACATGGTGCGGTCGCAGGCGATGTCCAGCCCCTCCCGGCAGATGATCTTCGTCGAGAAGTCCTTGTTGGGTACGACGGACGACGGGTTGATGGTCAGCTGGCTCTGCGGCTTGATGCTCATGGTGCCGCCCGTCACCGCGCCGGCCGACGTCATGTAGGTCACGTCGATCGTGGCGGTCGCGCCGTTGGGGTTGGCCACCGTGATGTAGGTGGTGAAGCCCCAGGCGGTCGAGCCCTCGGGCAGGTACCAGGCAGGCTGCGCCGTGGTGAAGCCGGCCGCGTTCGACGGCCCCGCGGCGGACGTGACCACCACGGGCGAGTCGCCGGAGGCGCCGACCGGCACCCGGCACACGATTTTTGAAGGCGTCCAGGATACGACGCCCTCGACCGGGTTGCCGCCGAAGGTGACGGCCCCCGGGCCGGCGCTGAAGTTGCTGCCGCTGATGGTCACCTGGTCGCCCGCCTTACCCACGGCGGGCGTGACCGAGTCCAGGTGGGTGGTCGACCACTTGATCTGAAAACCGTCGGCGAGAGCGCCGGTCTTTCCGTCGTCGTTCTGTACCACCACGTCCCAGGCGCCCGCGGCCAGGCCGGTCAGGTCGAACTTGCAGGTTATCCTGGTGGGGGAGACCACGCTGACATCGGTCGCGGATAGGTCGCCTGTCCCTCCGTTGGACAGCTTGACCGTGGCTCCCGCCCGGAAGTTGGCGCCGGCGAGGTCGGAGACCTGCACGGTGCCGTTGATGTAGCCGCTCGAGGGCGCTATCGAGGAGACCGTCGGCGCGGGGTAGCCGATGGTGAAGCCGCCCGCGATGGTGGCCGTTTCGCCATCGTCGTTCTGGACCCAAACGTCCCATTGCCCCGCGGCCGCCCCGGTGAGGTCGAGCGCGCAGGTCGCCTTGTGCGCCGAGACGACCTGGACGCCCGTGGCCGTGATCACGTCGGAGCCTTTCATCAGGAATACGGAAAGGCCGGGCCTGAAATAGTCGCCGGCGATATCGGTTATGTTGACGGGCCCGTTGTTGAGCCCCGTTGACGGGGTTATCGAGTTGAGCTCGGGCGGCGGGTAGTCGACCGAGAAGGAGGTCTCGAGCGTATCGGTGTTGTGGTCGGGGTTCTCGATCACGATGTCATAATCGCCTACGGTCGCGCCGGTGATGTCGAAGTCGCAGGAGACGCTCTCGGGCGAGACGTACTGCACGTTGGTGGCCGCGATCTCGTGCGTGCCGTCGGTGAGCTTGACCTGCGGGTAGCCGCTCCCTGACGAGAAGCCCGTCCCGTGAAGGTCCTCGATGTGGACCGGCGCGTTGTTGAATCCGGAGCCGGGGATAACGTACTCGAGGGTGGGCAGCACTGTGAAGCTATGGTCGGCCTCGCCTCCGTCGTTGGTGACCGTGACCGTGCCGTTGGAGGCGCCGACAGGCACCTCGCAGGTTATCTGGGTGTCCTGCCAGTCGGTGACGTTCGCTTCCACGCCGTTGAACTGGACCATGTCGCCCACACTCTGCGACCCGAAGTCGGTCCCGGTGATCGTCACCGAGTCACCGACCCGCGCAGACACGGGCACGCCGGTGATGACCGGGGCGGCACCAATGAGCGTCGCGGTCGCGCTGTACACGGTCGATTCGTTGCCGGGCATCGCCGCGTCGCGGAACTTCACGTACACGGTCCTGGTACCCGCCTCGTTGCGAAGCGTCCAGGCAGTGTCTGTCTGCCAGCGCTGCCACTGGGCGGACGACTCGCTCTCGCCGTCGTTCCACAGCTTCATGTCGAGCACGCCGGACTCAAGGTCGGTCGCGTCGTTGTGGACGGTGACCTCTCTGACGTGCGGGTCGGTCATGTCTATGTGGAAGTCGCTGCAGGTCGGCGGGGTCGTGTCCGGCGACGCGCTCTTCTTCACCTCGAGCGTTGCGGTGGAGGAGTGGGGCACGTTCGCGTTGACCTCGTAGATCCGGTGGTCGGGGCTGGTCTCGCTGTTGTCGAAGATGTCGCCGAAGGTGCCGCCTGTCACCTGGTAGTAATAGCCGCCGGTCAGGTATGGCATGGGGAACTCCGCTCCGGCGCCGTTGAGGTCGCCAGCGAAGTTGCCGGGGGTGACCTCGGAGCCGACCAGGTGGTTGGTCACCTGGCACTGGAGGTCGTCAGGTGCGACTGTCGTCCGCGTGGTCACGACGCTGGGCGTCGAGAGGTTGTTGAAGTTGGTGTTGCCGCCGACGTTGGTGTTCTGGTACACGGGCCAGGACCAGTAAGGGGTCATGTAATTGTAGTTGACGACGCTGGTGTCGTTCACGTGCACCATCCGGTAGCCGGGGTACACGGGCATGCTGGTGAAGTCCTGCGAGAACACGCTGGCGGCGTCTTGCAGCATCACGCTGGTGGTGTTGACGAAGTTCACGGTCCCGCCCCCATGCTCCCAGGCGATCGACCCGTACTCGTCGCTGTGGTCGTGCCCGCTGAGCACCAGGGCGACGTTGTTCTCCCGTAAGAGCTTGATCACGGCGAGCCTGCCGGCGCCCTGCCCGCCCGGGTTGTCGAACATCACCCCCGTGCCGTCCTGTTTCCAGGGGTCGTGGTGCATCACCACCGTCCGTATCTTGGCCGCGGAGTGCGCCGCCAGATCATCCCTGAGCCACATCAGCTGGCCGGTGAAGGTGTTCTCGTTGATGGCGTCCTCGCGCGCCTGCGACCATCCGGCCTGGAACGGGTCGCCGCCGCCCTGGACCTGGCCCTGCCAGTCCTCGGGGGAAAGTATCACGTTGGGGATGGCCCAGTGCAGGTTGCGGTCTATGGACGTCCAGTCCATGGAGTCGACCGCGCTGAAGTGGTAGTCGTTGCCGTAGTCGAAGGAAAAGTACTGGGGGCCGAACAGGTCGCGCCAGGAGTTCGCGTAGTCCTCCTCGCAGTTGACGTTGAAGAAGTCGTAGCGCGCGTAGGCGTCGTGGTTGCCCAGCACCATGAAGACGGGTACGTCCAGCTTGAGCGTCTCCTGGTAGAACCAGTCCATCTCGAACCAGGGCTCGTAGTACTTGCCGTTCCAGGGCGTGTTCGCGTACTGGCTGAAGCTCCCGTAGTTCTCCTGGTAGAGCCATTTCTGCGAAAAGTCGTAGTCGCCTGTGTAGAGGACGAAGTCCGGCTTCTCGACGTTGAGCTGCTGGATGGTCTTGTGGTAGTAGGTGGCGCCGTAGCCGTCGGTGTCGCTGTAGTTGGCGTGCCGGTAGTTGCGCTCGATGGTGCAGGAGCCGGGATAGGCGGCCTCGGGCCCCCAGACGTGGATGTCAGTGAGCTGGGCGTACTGGTAGTCGGTCTTGAAGTCCACCACGGTCTGCAGCGCGTGCGGCTGCGAGTCGGTGAGCACGGTCGCCCCGTTGTTGCGCGCGACGACGGTGAGGTCGAAGAGGTGGACCGGCACATCCTCGGGGACGGTGACGTTGAGGATGTAGATGAGCGCCTTGGGATTGGCCTGTCGGGAGTACTCCGGCCACTTCTGGCTGTAGGCGATGTAGTAGTAATTGACCTTCAGCGTTTCGACCAGCGGATACTGGCTGTTGGTGGTCGTCGCCGTCACCTGGAACTCGTCCAGCTCGGGCAGGGGCTTGCTCCAGTCCTGGTCCCGTGGGTCGAACTCGACCGCCATGTTCTCGCCGCACTTGGTGATGGACGGATACCCGAACGTGGGGAAGATGATGTTCTTGATCCTGTCACGGTCGATCGGCACCGCCGCCTGCGCCGGGGCGCATGTGGCAAGCAGCATTATGTTGCCGCCCAGCAGCACGACCGCGACCACGACCGCGACCGACACGAGTTTCATGGATTTCGATCGCATCAGTGACCTCCAGGCTAGATGTTGCTCCCGCCTAGATACTATTTTGAACGGGCTCGCGCAGGCAAGGGAAAACAGCTCGAAGGTGTCAGACGGATGTCGCGGAGAATGATTAGTCGTCGCAACGAAAGGTGTGGGAATGCTAAGAGCCCTGGTCTACGGGGTGATCGCAAGCGGAGCGCTCCTCATCGGCTCGGCGCTGGCCGTGCTGATGGGAGGCAAGGCCGATGAGTCCTCGGCGGCGGAGGAGAGGCGCGACAGGAGGGTCGACCGCATCAACCGCGCGGTGATGGCCTTCGGCGCCGGCGTGCTGCTGTGCACGCTCGCCTTCGACCTGATGGAGGACGCCTACAACAAGGGCGGCTTCGACCACGTCACGCTGGGCTTCCTCGCGGGAGCTTTTCTCTTCCTCTTTGTCGACCTCTGGCTGGACCGGCTGGGCTCCGGCATGGAGCTGATGCTGGGCGCGCTGCTCGACGGCATCCCCGAGTCGGCAGTGATCGGCATCGGGCTGGTTGCGACGAAAGGCCTGGGCCTGGTGATGATGATCGCGGTCTTCCTCAGCAACTTCCCCGAGGGCTTCTCCGGCACCCGGGAGATGCTGGGCCACAAGGGGCCGAGGGACAAGATCTACGGGCGGCGCGACACGCTGCTGATGTGGGGCGCGGTGACCGTCATCTGCACGCTCTCCACGGTGCTCGGCTATAAGTTCCTGGGGCACGCGAGCCCCAGCTGGATCGCGTTCATGCTGGCCTGGGCGGCGGGCGCGATCCTGGCCATGGTCTCACACACGATGATCCCGGAGGCGTTCCAGGGTGTCTGGGAGTACCGCAGGCGCAAGCACGCCACCAGGTTCATGATCGGGGACAAGATAGAGGCGCTGGCGGTGGTGGCCGGCTTCCTGGTGTCGTTCATCCTGACGCGGATAACCAAGTAGTCTCAAATGCACCACTGGTGCCAGGCACCGTTGGTGCGTTTTCAGCGCTTGCGGGCGAGAAGGGTCATGAAGATGCTGTGCCTGGGGTCCGCATTCGACAGCGCGTCGGCGGCACGGCCATAGAACGGAAAGTAACCCGCGCCCCTGAACGCCAGGGGCTCCAGCCCGTGCAGCGAGGCGAGCTCCTTCAATCCCCGCGGCGCGAATATCCGCAGGTGCTGCATGAAGATCGGCGTCCCGGACTCCCCCTGTGCAGCGCCAGCGGATTGCCCACGCCCGAGGACAGTCTGCTGATGTTGGTGAGCGGGAACGGCTGCCAGCCCATCGAAGCGGCGAGCAGGTTGTGCCAGCTCGACATGTTATCCGTCGAGAGCGCCACAACACCGCCCGGCTTCAACACTCTCTTTATCTCCTCGAGGAAGCTGTCGGTGTCGCGCAGATGCTCTATGATCTGGTTGGCCACGATGGCTTGCGCGATCCCGTCGGGCAGCGGCACCCGCTCGTTCAGGTCGGCGCTGACGACCTCCACTCCGCGCCCTGCGGCCGCCGAGTCGACCTCGTCGTCGATCTCACAACCGATGGTCCTCTCAAAGCCGCCCGCCGCGGATATCCCAACTGTTATCGCGCCGTCTCCGCACCCGAAGTCGACGAGAGTGCCCCCGACCCCCTGCAGGAGATCGCGGATGTTTTGCTGGGTTCGCTCTGTCGCGGACTCCCACACTCGTCCCGCGATCGATGAAAATGAAGTCGTTTTCACTTCCTCTCTCTTTCGGATCGCCATCTAGCACGCCTTGCTAAAGTCAACCCTCTAAAGGCGGATCATCGAGACCGTGAAGACGTACAGTCGGTACTGAAGGTCGCCCGGCACGCGACACTAATCCACCCCTCTGTCGAAGGCCCGATCCCTTTAAAGTCGGATCTGAGCGGTCCAGGAGGAATCCGTCCGGACGTCAGTGCGACCGGACGTTCAGGGTCAGGATCGAAGGGAGACCGAGAATCAGAATACTGCTCATCTTCCGTTCCCTGATCCGGTGCTCTCCAATGCCACCCTGGAGAATAACAGATATGTATCGAAGCTTCCTTTTATATTGAAGGGTGTCCCATCCACCTTTGTCGGCTCGCCGGACCAGGAGAACTCGAGTTCATGCTTGCCGGAAGGTATGAAGATGTCCTGAAGACGGAAAGATCCGTTGCCGGGTCCGACCTGAACGCTCCCTAAGCTGTTGCCATCCATTGTCACTGACAGTGTCCCGCTGTTCCCCGGGTTCAGAATATCCATCGAAAAGGCGTAATCCTTTCCCTCGCCCTTGTTGACAAGCTGGATCTGCGCGCTGGATCGAAGCATCGACGTCCATACAACGCCGTCCTCGAGGTCACTCGGACCGGAGAAGTTGTAGTAGTAAAGAGGGAAGACCTTGGTGGGTTCCGCAACGACTTCATAGATATATCCGTCGTCCTGCTTTGAGAGCAGCTTATACCCCGCCGGCATCCTTTTTGGATCGAACTTTTCCAGACCAAAAAGATGGAAATCCTTGCTTAGCACAGCGACTTCATTGATGCCCAGGCCACTGAGCATCCGCGCCGTGTATGGCGAATAGATGTCTTTCATCATCATCAGGTAGAGGCTGGCATCAGTACTGGGTTTGACCCCGTTCAGCATCGGATGTTGATCGTACATCTGATAGTAGTAATACAAGAGCGGTGGGTAGAGGTTCAGGGGATAGAACGCCACCGGCTGGTTTTTTGGAAGGCTGGCGAGCGCTTCCACAGTTGCGGGAGGTGGGACATCCTTCGAGCGCCAC
>PMJJ01000005.1:0-22349 GCA_003157385.1 Actinomycetota bacterium
ACCTACATCACCCTGGTGACCCTGGAGCGGATATCGCAGCTCGCCCACTTCTACACCATGAACGTCGGCTGCACAGTCGCTGGAGGGACGTTCGAGTGGAAGAACGGCGCCGGCACTCCCGGGGATGCCTGGGCCGACGAGACGTCGGGCTCCAAGCCGACCGCCGATAACAACCCGCCTCCGGGTACCACGACCCAGCCGACTCAGCCCACCCAGCCTACCGAGCCAACGCAGCCGACTCAACCGACCGAGCCGACTACTCCGACCCAGCCGACTCAACCNNCAGCCGACTCATCCCACCCAGCCGACCCAGCCCACGATACCGGTCAACCCGAACGAGCCGCCAGCGGGACCTAACCAGGCATCGTCGATAAAGGTGGACCCGCAAGCGCTCAACCTCGGTTCTCACGGTGAGTTCACGATCACCATCAGCCTGAACAGCGGGTACGACCCGAACCTGATCCTGGCCGCCTCCGTAAGGGCTTACGGAGCCGCGCCGCTCAGCTTCAAGGTCAAGGGCAACGGTGACCTCATGATCAAGTTCAACCGGGACGACCTGGTCGGGGGACCACCGGTCGGGGACAGCGTTCCGTTCATCGTCACCGGCCTCTACCAGGACGGCTCCGTTTTCCAGGGGTGGGATTACATCAAGGTCCTGGGAGAGTAGCCCGCGGCCCTGCCGCGTTTAGATAGAGGTTCGGCCCGGTCCCGCGATGCGGGGTCGGGCCGAACTGCGTTCAGTGGACCGGTCCTACTGAAACACCTCGGCCGGAGCTTCGGGGTAATCGGCGGGCACTATGCTCGTCCCGAAGTCCACTACCGTCCATGACCCGCCCGAGCTCTTCAATAGCCAGCTGGCCGCATCGGTGGACTTGTCCTGCGGCTGCATGTCGACCCTCGCCCACGAGTCCACTATCTTGACCTTGAGGACCTCAAGGGGCCCCAGCGCCGGATTGTTCGCCTGCGCGCTCGCCTTCGCCGCCGCGGTCACCGCATCGACCTGCGAGCTGTCCTGCTTCGCCGGAGATGTCCCCTTGACCGTGTCATCCTTTGTCGGCTCGCTCTGCCTGGAAGTAGTGGCGCTGTCGGCCGGCTCGGTGGCGTTGTTCTGAGGCTTCACCCGGCTTTGCGGCGACGTATCCTGCGCCTGGGGCGTCCCGCTCCCGCATCCCTGGGCGACGACGAGGAGAAGTGGACACATCGCGATCAGGGCGATCACGAGCAACGGGCGTAAGAACCTGTGTGACGGCATGACAGCTCCTTTTAGAGGATTCATCCGTGAGATTCTTCTATGCGGTCCCTGGAGAGACCTTGAGAGCTTCAGCCGAGCAGGTCTTTCACGGCGTCGACGACGGCTTCCGACGTAAAGCCGGCCTCGGCCAGAGCGATGTCACCCGGGGCCGACATCCCGAAGCGGTCCCATCCTATGGTGGCTCCGCCTTCGCCCACGTACTTGAGCCAGCCCATCGTGATTCCGGCTTCGATCGAGATCCTGGGGACGCCGGAAGGGAGGACCGAGGCGCGGTACTCGACGTCCTGCTCGTCGAAGAGCTCCCAGGAGGGCATGCTTACCACCGAGGCTTCGATCCCTTGTGCCGCGAGGGCGCCGCGCGCCTCCAGGGTCAGAGAGACCTCCGAGCCCGAGGCGATGAGGACGACGTCGGGGGCCGCCTCAGATGTGGCTAACACGTAGGCGCCCTGCTCGAGCCCTGAAGCCGGCGCGAGTGTCCGGCGGTCCAGCACGGGGAGAGACTGCCTGCTGAGGGCGAAAGCGACAGGCCCCCTCCGCTCGAGCGCCACCCGCCACGCCTCCACGGTCTCGTTCGCGTCGGCCGGACGGATGACCGTCAGGCCAGGTATCGTGCGGAGGGCCGCCAGCTGCTCGACGGGCTGATGGGTCGGACCGTCCTCTCCCACCCCCAGGCTGTCGTGGGTGAAAACGTAGACAACGTGGGTCTGCATCAGCGCGGCGAGCCTGATCGCGGGGCGCATGTAGTCCGAGAACACCAGGAAAGTTCCCCCGTACGGGATCAGGCCACCGTTGAGCGCCATCCCGTTCATGATGGCGGCCATCGCGTGCTCGCGCACCCCGAAGTGAATGTTGCGGCCGGAGTAGTCACCCCCGCGGAGGCTCTGGCTTCCCTTGATGATGGTCTGGTTGGAGGGGCCCAGGTCGGCCGAGCCGCCGATGAGCTCAGGGACCACCGGCGCCAGGCTCTGCAGCACCGTGCCCGAGGCGGCCCTGGTGGCCACCTTTTTGCCCGCCTCGAAGACCGGAAGCGATGACTTCCAGCCGTGCGTCAGCGTGCCCTCCATCGCGCGTCGCCACTCGCCGGCGAGCTCGGGGTACTCGCTCGCGTAAGCGGCCAGCAGCTCGTCCCATGCCTGCTCGGCGACCTTGCCCAGCTCGACCGCGATGCGCATCCGCTCGAGGACCCCGTCGGGCACGCAGAACGCCCGGTCCTCCGGCCAGCCCAGGTTCTTCTTGGTGAGCAGGGCCTCTTCGGGTCCGAGCGGAGCGCCGTGCGCCTGCTCGCTTCCCTCCAGGTTGGGGCTGCCGCACGCCAGCTTGGAGCGAACGACGACGAGGCTGGGACGCGACTCATCGGCGCGAGCCTCCTCGATCGAGGCGGCCACGGCTTCCATGTCGTTGGCGTCGGCCACGAAGGGAGCCACCTGCCAGCCGTACGAGGAGAAACGCGAGCGCACGTCTTCGCTGAATGCCAGGGAGGTGCAACCCTCGATCGTGACCTGGTTGTCATCATAGATGCATATGAGTCGGCCGAGCCCGAGGTGCCCGGCCAGGGAGCAAGCCTCGCTGGCCACGCCCTCCATCATGTCTCCGTCGCTCGCTATCACGTAGACGAAGTAGTCGGTGAGGTCGAAGCCCGGCCTGTTGAAGCGGGCTCCCAGGATCTCGCGGCCCAGCGCCATCCCCACTGCCATCGACAGGCCCTGGCCCAGCGGACCCGTGGTGACCTCGACGCCGGGAGTCACCCCGTGCTCGGGATGCCCCGGGGTCTTGCTGCCCAGCTGGCGGAATTCCCGCAGGTCCTCGACCGTCAGGTCGTATCCGGTCAGGTAGAGCAGGCTGTAGAGCAGCATCGACGCGTGTCCCGCGGAGAGCACGAACCTGTCGCGCCCGGGCCAGGCCGGGTCGGCGGGGTTGTGCTTGAGGAATCGCTGCCAGAGCGTGTAGCCCACCGGCGCGAGACCCATGGGGGCGCCGGGGTGACCGGACCTGGCGGCCTCGACGGCGTCCACCGCCAGGCATCGGATGGCGTTCACGCAGAGCATGTCGACTTCGTCGCTCAGGTACATCTCGCGCCGGTCTCCTCTCCCGTGGCCGCCGGCAGGGTTCAGTACAACCGATACTATAATGCAACAGCACTCGCGCTGCATCCCGCGCCGGCCGGCCGCATACGAACGAGCTTCACGAGATTGCCGTCCTCGTAGATACACCTCTCCGGTGCCGGCTCGTGCAGCGCCATTTTATCCTGCTTGAGAGGGCGCAACAGGCCTGGCGGCGGACAAAAACCTCGAGCGCGTTGTTGAACCGCACTTGTTATATAATCTCATCGGTCGTATTGCCGAGTGTCAGGGGGAGCCAGATGAAGAAGCAGGACATCAACGGGAAGTGGGCGCTGGTCACTGGCGCGGGGAGCGGCATGGGCCGAACCACGTCGCTGGAGCTCGCCAGGGCCGGGGCTAACCTGATCCTGGTCGACATCTGCGGCGAGGCGATAGGCAATGTCGCACGGGAAGTGGAGGCGCTGGGAGCCGAGTGCCAGACCTTCTGCGTGGACGTCACCGACTGGGACCAGATAAGGAACATGGCGGATACCATCAACGCCAGGTACGGCGCGGTGGATATCCTGGTGAACAACGCCGGCATAGCGCACATGGGCTTCACCGTGGACACCAGCATCGCCGAGTGGGAGAAGCTGTGGAACGTCAACGTCTGGTCCATCATCTACATGGTCAAGGCGTTCGCGCCGGCCATGATGAGGCGCAAGTCGGGCCAGATCATCAACGTGTCGAGCGGCCAGGCGTTCTTCGCCGTCCCGACCTGGGGACCTTACGCGACCACCAAGTTCGCGGTGGACGGCTACAGCGAGGCGCTCCGCTACGAGCTCTACTGGCATAACATCGCGGTGTCGGCCGTCTATCCCGGTATCGTCCGCACGCCGTTCTACGATTCGATCAAGGGCGGCTGGATGGTCAACGTCGGCATGAAGCTCCTGATGGCGACCGCGATGAAGCCCGAGTCGATGAGCAAGCTCACGGTCAAGGGGATCCTCAAGAAGAAGAGGATGATCATCCCGGCGATAATGTGGCCGGTCTACCTGTTCAAGCCGATGATGCCGATCCCGTTCGAGATCGCCGGGCGGGTCGTGGCCTGGGCGCTGCGCAAAGAGCAAAAGACTCCAGTGTAGGCCGCGGGTCGGCAAGTGGACGACTCGGTATTCGAAGCAATCAAGCGCGACCCTTTCGCTGAGCGGATGGGGGTCGAGGTGCTCCTGGTGGAGGAAGGCCGGGCGGTTGCCCGGATGGAGATCTCCGACTCCCACCGCAATTTCCTGGGAATGGTCCACGGAGGCGCGATATTCTCCCTCGCCGACGTCGCCTTCAGCGCGGCCGCGAACTCCTGGGGGACGCGTGCGATGGCCATCCACATCACCATCGACTACCTGGCCGCCCCCGGCGACACCCCTTACCTGGAGGCCGAGGTCCGCAAGACGGGACGCGCCGGCAGGGCCTGCCACTACGGAATGCAGGTGCGCAACTCCTCGGGTGAGGTCATCGCCGTGCTCTCCGGCTGGGCCTACCAGACCAAAAAAGATCTGGCCGAAGGCGCAACATATCCCTGAACCGCTCCGTCTTATCTGTAGGAGGCGCGGGCCGTTCAGTAGTCACGCTCCCGTGCCGATTCATATATCGAACAGAACGCGTCTGGAGAAGGACAATTGCGTTTTCGGGCATGTCTCGCAGCAATAGTGGCATCGGCGCTGGTGGCGCTCCTGGCGGGGGCAGCTCCTGCGCTGGCGCAGCCCGCCTCGAGCTCCGCCACTCAGTCGCAATCGGGAGCGGGCAGTCTCGGAATGACCCTCTCAAAACCAGATCCATCGCGCGCCGCGAGCCCGCGTTATGGCGCCAGCGGCATGCCGCTGGCTTCTTCGGTCGACATCTCCGCTAAGGCGCCGCCCGTGGGCAACCAGGGACCGTACCAGAGTTGCGTCGGCTGGGCAGTCGGGTATTACGCCAAGACCTGGTTCGAGAAGACCGAGCATCCCGCCTGGAACCTCTCTCAGCAGAGCAACCAGATGAGCCCGCAGTTTCTGTGGAACGGGATCAACGGAGGCCGGGACACGGGCACCAGCATCGACTCCGCNNCAAGATCCCGGGGGACTGGGGTTACTTCTTCTGTGAAGGCTCCTGGAATATCCCACCCCGCAACGACGTGATCACCGGGCTCAAGAGCTGGCTGAACTCCGGCAAGCCGCTGGTACTGGGTCTCCCCATCTACGACGATTTCCCCAACTACGACGGCAACCCCCGCAACAGCTACTACGTCCACAACAACGGCTCGGCTTTCGTCGGCGGCCACGCGGGGTTCATCGCCGGTTACAACGACAACGCCAATCCCTATGGGGCCGACGCCAACAGCAGGGGCGGCTTCCTGATGGTCAACTCCTGGGGGCCTTCCTGGAACGGCAACGGCAAGGTCTACCTCAGCTACGACTTCGTCCAGCGGTACGTGCCCGAGGCCTGGTTCTTCAACGACTCCGACTCCTCGCCGACCATGTCCTCGATGACCCCGAGCGGCGCCGGCGCCGGCCAGATCGTGACTATAACCGGGAACAACTTCGGCGCGCGAAGGCGCTCCGCGCGCGTAGCCTTCCAGGGAAGCTCGAGCCCACAGTACGTCTCCTGGGCCAACGACGAGATCAAGGTCAGGGTGCCGTCGAGCGCGCGCAGCGGCTACCTCTACGTATATGACTGGGAGAGTGAGAAGACCGCCGGCAGGGTCTTCAGCATGGACAATGCCTCTTACGCGGGAGCAAACTGGCTGCTCGCGGAAGGTTCGACCTGGCCGGGGTACGACGAATGGGTCTTGTTACAGAACCCGAACAGCCAGAGCTCCAGTGTGAGCGTGGCGTTCCTGACGCCCGCGGGCGCGGTCAAAGGGCCCACGGTGAACGTGCCGCCGCTGAGCAGGATAAGCATCCACGTCAACGACTACGTGCCCAACGCCGACGTCTCGACCGCCATCACGGTCAAGAGCGGCGCCAACGTGTGCGCCGAGCGCGCCATGTACTTCTCCGCGCCCGACGGCAAGTGGGGCTCGCACGATTCCATCGCCGCCCCGGGTGTCTCCGACGTCTGGTACCTCGCTGAGGGCTCGACCTGGCCCGGATACGACGAGTGGATCCTGGTGATGAACCCGTTCGAGTACCGCGTCACCGCCAGCATCACCTTCCAGACGCCTGACGGCGACGTCCCGGGACCGACTCTCGACCTCGCTCCCAACAGCAGGCAGAGCGTGCACGTCAACCAGTATGTCCCCGACCGAGACGTCTCGGCGACGGTGAGATGCCTGACGCCGGGGTATGGAATCGTGGCGGAGCGCTCCATGTACTTCAGTGCGCCCAGTGGCAAGGTCGACTGCCACAACTCGATGGGGGCGGACGAGACCGCCTCGGTGTGGGGACTGGCGGAGGGGGCCACCTGGCCGGGGTACGAGGAGTGGGTGCTGGTACAGAACCCGACCACAACGGACGCGAACGTAACCCTGTTCTTCCTGACCCCGTCCGGGATCACCAAGGGTCCGACGGCCGAGGTCTTGCCCGGAAGGAGGGTCTCGTTCCGGGTCAACGACTTCAAGCCGAACAGCGACGTGTCCACGATGGTCCAGACCGCGGATGAGAGCCAGAAGGTCGTTGTCGAGCAATCCATGTACGTGTCGTCTCCCGACGGCAAGCGCGGGGCCACAAACGCGACGGGGTCCGCCTACGCCAGCAAGGACTGGCTGCTCACCGAGGGGTGCACGTCCCCCGGCTTCGACGAGTGGGTGCTGGTGATGAATCCCAACAGGAACACCGCCACGGTTCACCTGACGTTCATGACGCCGAACGGTGAGCTGGACGGACCGAGCGCACAGGTGGCTGCGAACGGAAGGGTCAGCTTCCACGTCAACGACTACGTCGGCGGCGACGTCTCCACCCGGGTCACCGCTGACT
This sequence comes from Actinomycetota bacterium, assembly GCA_003157385.1. Lineage (GTDB taxonomy): Bacteria > Actinomycetota > Geothermincolia > Fen-727 > Anoxymicrobiaceae > FEN-680. Next base: position 7,242 of record PMJJ01000005.1, read on the forward strand.
ATTACGTGGTGGCCGAGAGGTCGATGTATATCAATTCGCCCCAGGGCAAGGGCGGCGCGACCTGCTCGCTCGGGGTAGTCTCGTCGACGCTGGGGGGTACGGCCGGGGGCGGCGCCGCGCCGGACAGCGAGTTGCTCCAGAGACACTGAGCCTTCCCCCGGGCGGGTGCCGATACAATCACAGCGGACAATGCGGTAAAATCACTTCTCACCACGGTCTTTGTATCGATCTGAAAACGAGGCGACATGAAAGTTAAGTGCGACGCGTGCGGGCGCGAGTTCGAGAAGTTCTATGACGACATGGAGCCGCACCTCTGCAGGTCCTGCCAGGCGCTGGGCAAGGACGCCTGCGGCGAGTGCGAGGGCTGGTGCTGCGAAAGGCCGAACGAGGAGGGCCGCATCGCCCTGCTCGACGACGAGAAAGAGAGGTTCGGTTTCAAGCGCGACTGGATGTGGGCCGAGCCTTGCAGGTGGCGCGACCCGGCGTCCGGCTTCTGCATGCTGCGCGTGCCGTTTCAGCCCACCGTGTGCAAAGAGTACGTCTGCGATGACATGGTCAAGTCCGCCCGGGCCAAGCTGGAGGCGCGCCAGGGAAAGCAGCCGGGGGGCGCGTAGCCGCGTGAAAGGCCTCTCGTTGCGGATGGGGTCAAGATGAAGCTCGCGCTCGGCGCGCTGCTGGCGCTGGCAGCAACCATACTCATCAACTACGCGAGCTTCCTCCAGAAGCGGCAGTTGGGCTACCTGCCGCGCATCGGCAGCGAATCCACCATGAAGACGATCCGGGCGTTCCTCGCCTGCAGGCCCTGGCTGGGGGCGCAGGGAATGCAGATCGGTGGGACCTTTCTTCACACCATCGCGGTCGGTCTCGCGCCTCTCTCCATCGTCCAGCCCATCAACGCGGCAGGCATCTGCCTGCTGGTGCTGCTGGCGGTGACGCGCCTGAAAGAGAAGGCCTCCGTGGTCGACTGGATCGGGATCTCAGCCATCGTGGCGGGAGTCATCATGCTGGGAGTGACGCTCGCCAGGTCGCACGCTCCCACCAGCGCATACCGGCCTGTAATCCTCTGGTTCTTTATCATCCTGATGATCGGCGTCGCCTTCACGACCTTGATCTCGGCGTTCACCAGAAAAGACGACCGCATGTCTTCGTTCCTGGGGATCGGCGTCGGCTGCCTGGTGGGCCTGACCGCAATCTTCACCAAGATGGCGTGGACGGACATCGGAAACCGTTGGGGAGAGTTCCGGGTCGCCGGCTTCATCTTCTCGGCGTTCTTCTGGCTGGCCATCGGCACGACGCTCGTCTCGCTGGTGTTGTTCCAGGTCGCCCTGCAGCGCGGGTCGGCCATCGTGGTCGTTCCGCTGGTGACCGGCTTCAGCAATCTCATCCCCATCGTGGTCGGGTTCATCGCCTTCCGCGAGCCTTTCCCCCAGGGTACTGTCATGATCTTCCTGAGGATGGGCTCGATACTCCTCATCATCGGGGGAGCGGTGCTCCTGTCGCTCCGAAGACCCGACGGGGAGAACACGACCGTCTACCAGGGAGAGCCGCAGCAAACCGAGGCCTTCGTCTAGGCTTGTGGCCCGAGTCGTGCCGGCCGCGGCCTTCAGGAGCGCCCTCGTGCTCTCTGAGGGCTATTGTTAGTATTATCGTTATCGGATCGGAGTGACATGGACAAAGAGACCGCTTCGAAAAACGTCATAGCCTTCTTCGACCTTGACCACACCCTGCTCGATGGGGCGAACGGCACCATATACGCGGTGCAGATGGTGCGCGAGAGGTTGATGGAGAAACGCGTGCTGCTGCTGGTGGCCTGGTACTCCATCCTCTACAAGCTCAACCGCCTGCCGCGAGAGGCGGTCTACAAGAAGGTCCTGGACGAGATGGGCCGCTACACCGTGCTCCGCATGATCGAGATGATGGACATCGGCTTCGAGCGCTACATCGTTCCGCGCCTGTACCAGGGCGGCGTCGACATCGTCCGGGAGCACCGGGAGAAGGGCCACACCACCGTCATCGCAACAGCGGCTGGTGAGTACATCGCCGAGCGGGTGAGGGCGCAACTGGGGGCGGACGAGTTCATCGCCACCTCCACACCCATCAAGGGCGACCACATGACCAGCGAGGTCACCGGCCTCCCCATGGCGTTCATGGAGGGAAAGCTTGATATGGCGGTCAGCTTCTGCGAAGAGCGCGGCGTCGACCTCGCAGACTGCTGGTTCTACTCGGACAGCGCGAGCGACCTGCCGCTGCTGGAGGCCGTCGGTCACCCCGTCATGGTCAACCCCCAGCTCAAGCTGCGCCTGGCGGTGAGGGGCAGGGGATGGCCGGTCATGAAGTTCGACGAGTACGCGGTCTTCGACCGGATCGAGCGCCCGCGGAGCGTCACGACCGAAGAGATGAACCAATTCATGACCGAATATGAAACATCGCTCGCCGAAGGGCCGCGGACCGCGTAGGAAAAACGTGACGCTGCATTCAAAGCTTTCTTGTCGCCTCCTCCGGCAGGCACGCCTCAGAATACATAGAGGTGCCTGTTCCCTTTATGCGTCTTGCGCCAAACGAAAAGGGCGGGCATCAGCCCGCCCCTCTCGCGATAGCGCGGTATCTTTCTAGATCGCCTCGAACCTGTCTATGTCAGCCAGGCTTCCCACCGGCTCGTCCACCCAGAACGCCTTGACTCGCATGCCGATCCTGGCATCGTGCCAGTCCATGCCGCTGATGGTGCCGATGATCCACGTGTCGGCTCCATCGAGCTTGATCATCGCGGTCAGCCGGAACTCCTCCAGCGGGTTGCCCCTCACATCGGCCATCTCCACCGCATAGCTCATCACCACACCCGTCTCACCGATTTCGACCACCTCGTCGATGTCGATGTAGCACTTGCGGCAGAAAGTCGGGCCGGGGACGTAGACCGTCTCGCACTGCGGGCACTTGATGCCGCGGATCTTCTTCTCCTTCATGCTGTCCACGAGCAGCTTCATCCCGGCGCCGTCGATGAGGTATTTGTACGTGGAGATGTCCCACGTTCCCTGTACCTCGCGGGTTTCCTCACCCATCTCGAATGTCATCCTGTCCACCTCCTAGCCCTGGCCGTGGCGCGGCTCGTCGCCGAGCACTGTCACCGTCACGTACTGGAACATGCCGCCCCAACCGTGGGAAACGGCGTTCTTGATCTTCTTGGGTATCTGGTGGCCGCCCTCGATCTTGCGCATGATCTGTAGCGCGCACTCGGTCGGCCTGTTCATCGCTGACGCCCCGATCGCGTTGGTCGAGAAGACGCCGCCGCTCGCGTTGGTGGGGAGCTCGCCGTCGATGTTGAGCGCCCCCGCGTCGAGCATCTTGTGCGCCTCGCCTTCCTTGCACAGCCCCAGCTTCTCCAGCCACATCAGGGACTGGTGTGCGAAGCCGTTGTACATCTCGGCCATGTCGATCTCCTTGGACGGGTCCTTTATCCCCGCCATGGCGTAGGCCTTCGACGATGCCATCCTCGCCGGCTCCTGCTCGGCCGGGTCGGTGATCTGCCCCTCGATGAAGTTGACCGTCGCCGGGTCTGAGGTCGCGCAGCCGACACCGTTGATCCAGGCCACCGAGTCGGCGAGCTTCTCGACCATCTCCTCGGAGGCCACTATGGCCACCGTGGCTCCGTCGCTGGTGGGGCAGGTGTGCCCGAACCGCAGCGGCCAGGAGACGAACGGCGTCGCCTGGATGTCCGCCACCGTGGTTTTCTTGCGCAGGTGCGCGTAGGGGTTGAGCGCCGCGTTCGAGCGCTCGAGTGCGGCCATCTTGTCGATGTGCTCTGGGTCCGCACCGGAGTGGTGCAGGTAGCTCATCGCCTGGTACGCGGCCGCGCCGGTCGAGCCGCCGCCCATCGCGCCCATTCCCTTGCCGCCGAACAGGTCCATGCCGTGCTGGACCATCACCATGGCCTCGGGCATCACGATGCCTGAGAGCCCGACCTGCGAGTCGCCCTCGGACTGCTTCTCCCAGGTGATGGCCATGACAACGTCATGTAGACCGCTGGCCACGTGGTAGTAGGCCGAGTGGAGCGTCGACATCCCCGTCGTACCTCCGGTCGCGATGCGCATGTACGGCTTGTCCAGCGCACGCATGTGATCCGCCGCCCAGAGGTGCGGCATGTTGACGCCTTCGAAGGTCTGCATGTTTCCGAAGGTTATGGCGTCGATGTCATCCGGGGTCAGTTTGGTGTTGCGGAAGGCGGCGTCCACCGCCTCGCTTATCATCTCGGGTATGTTCACGTCCTTACGCTTGCTGACGAAGACCGGGGTGTACCCGACACCGATTATTCCGACGTTTCGCATCTATCATCCCTCCTCGGTGCTCAGGACCATGACGCCGTTGTGCTGCGCGCAGAAGCCGTCCTGGCTGTGTGCCAGAGCCGTCTTTGCGCCGGACACCTGCGCCTCGCCCGCTTCGCCCTTCAACTGACGCACGCACTCGGCCACCCTCACCAGCCCGTTGGCGGTGAACACGTACGCGCCGAGCCCGCCGCCCGATGGACAGACAGGCATCGAGCCGCCCAGGTCGGCCAGGCCCTTGCTTGCCACCTTGCCTGCGCTGCCCTCTTTGAACAGCCCCAGCGCCTCGCTGATGATCGGTTCCTGGTAGGCGAACTTCGCGCTCACCTCGGCCACGTCGATCTGCTTGGCGGGATTTGATATCCCGGCCAGCTTGTAGGCCCTCTCGCCAGCCATCCTGGCGGACTTGGAGGTCGCCAGGTCGCGCTCGCCCACGTAGTAGGTGTCCACCGAGTTGCCCATGCCCTTGATCCACACGGGCTTGTCGGTGAGCTCTTTGGCTCGCTTGCCCGAGGCCAGGATCATCGCGCAGGCGCCGTCCGTGAACGGGTAGCACGCGAGCTGGCGGAGCGGCTCGTAGAGGTAGTCGCTGGCCAGCACGTCGCCCGCCGTCGCGTCAGCCTTGGACCTGACGGCGTACGGGTTAAGGGCCGCGTTGCGAAGCAGCCTCGCGGCTATCTCGTTGAAATCGTCCTCCTCGGCGCCGTACTTGGCCATGTAGGCTCTCGCCTGAAGCGCCGCGGTCGACAGCTCGTTGAGGATCCCCAGCTGCCTGTCGTACGTCGGGTTCAGCTGGTAGTCCATCACGAGGTAGGGCCGGAATGTCGAGGCGCCGGAGCTGTTGCCCACCACCAGGGCCGTGTCGTAGTTGCCCGAGAGAAGGCGCATGGTCGTGTACTGCGCGGCCCACATGCCGTCGGCCTCCACGTGCGTCTCGTCCTTCATGTACGCGCCGCAGGGCGTGTCCTCGAACACATTCGCAATCGTGTGCCCGACCTCGAAATCGTTGGAATTGAGCACGAACCCGTCGATGTCGTGCCTGGTGATGCCAACCTTGTCGAAAAGGCCCTTGACCAGGTCGAACAGCATCCTCTCGCGCGGGATGTCGAGTGAGTCGGTCATCACCTGGGCCTGTGCAACTATCGCTATGTCTCTCTGCATGTCGTCACCCCCCTAACCCGCCGGCTCGAAATGGCTCAGGTCCTCGAGGCTGTCCTCCACCGGATCCTTGAAGACCGCCTTGACCCGCATGCCGACCTCGACGTCGACCGGGCTGACGCCCAGGACCTTGGCCGGCAGCAGCGAGGTAGCGCCGTCGAGCTTCACCAGCGCGACGATATACTCCGTGTCGGCCTTCTCCACCACACCCTTGTTGAGGTTGACGTGAGCGATCGTGAAGTTCTCGATGGTCCCCTCGGGTCCGACCTCAACCCACTCGTTCATGATCTCGTTGCACCTGCCGCAGTACTTCCTGGGCGGAACGATCACGCTCGCGTCGCCGGGGCACTTGACCCCCATGATCTTCTTCTGCCCGAGGCCTTTGATGTACCGCTCGACGTACTGACCCACACGGTAGTTGTACGTGAAATCGAGCGGGACGACCGCGGTGGCGACAATCCTTTCCTGCTGCGCCGACATTGCCTCACCTCCACCATTGGATTCCCATTGCTTAACACTTTGACCACCAAGGCTATACTGTTAGCCGTCAAAGCCAGTAGATTCTATAACCGGCGCGCATCCGTGTAAATGGGGGCCAGCTCGGCTTGCCTTCAGCGGCCGCCCGCCAGGCACCCCCGAAGCGGCCACTTCCGCTATCATAGAGCCATGAAAAAGATACTCATCATCGAGGACGAGGTGCCCCTCGCCGAGGCCCTGAAGTACACACTGGGCCAGGAAGGCTACGGCGTGGAGGTCGCCCACGACGGCGCGGCGGGGCTGGAGATGTTTCGGCGCGACGGCGCCGACCTGCTGATACTCGACCTGATGCTGCCATCACTGGATGGGCTCGAAATCTGCAGGCGCGTCCGGGCGGCCTCATCGGTGCCGATAATCATGGTCACCGCCAAGGACTCGGAGATGGACGAGATCGTCGGTCTCGAGATAGGCGCGGACGACTACGTGACCAAGCCCTTCAACATGAGGACGCTGATCACCAGGGTCAAGGCCGTTCTCCGCCGCCAGGAGAAACCCGAGACGCACGTCAGCGAACGGCTCTCCTGCGGGGACATCGTGATGGACAACGGCCGCCACGAGGTCACCGTGCGCGGCAGGCCGGTGCAGCTGACGCCGACCGAGTACAACCTGCTGGAGCTTCTGATGAAGAGGCCGGGCAAGGTAGTGTCCCGCCATCAGATCCTCGACGGCGTCTGGGGGGACTACTACGGGTCCGGTAAGACGCTGGACGTGCACGTGCGACACCTGAGAGAGAAGATCGAACAGGAGCCGGCAAGACCCGAGTTCCTCCTGACCGTCCGCGGGGCCGGCTACAAGCTTGCCGCACCCGAAGGCGGTGGGCCGGTTGCGTAGCCTGCGCAGGACGCTTTTGTTCAGGTACGCCGCGGTGCTGGGGCTCATCGTGCTGATGGTCGTGCTCATCCTGGTGTTCGGCATCAACGCCCAGCTGTCGGAGACAGTGGTATTCCTGGTCGGCATCGCGGTGCTCGCCGGCCTGCTGGGCGCGATCACCATCTGGACGCAGCGCACCCTGGCGTCGGACCTGAAAGAGATAGGCAGGGCGACCGAGAAGATCCTGGTGGAGAACGACCTCGACCGGATGCCGCAACCGAGGCTGGCGGAGCTCAACGACCTGGCGCAGGACCTCGATGCGGTGGCCGACAAGGTGCGCGAGAACTACAGGCTCCTGACCCAGGAGCGCAACAGGTTCGAGGCGGTCCTGGAGAACATCAACGTCGGGATAATCGTGCTGGGCCGCGACCAGAGGACGCGGATGATAAACCCGGTCGCCGAGAAGCTGCTGGGGACCACCAGCGATTACGCGGTGGGCAGGACGTTCACCGAGATACACCACACGCCGACGATCGACAGGGCGATCGAGAAGGCCAGGCGCGGGGAGGTCATCGAGAAGGAAGTCAGGATAACGCTGCCGCGCCGGCGGTCCCTGAAGGTCCAGGTCAGCCCGATCACCACCAGGTCCGGCAAGGTCGGCGGCGTGGTCTGTATCCTCGAGGACGTCACATCCAAGCGCGAGCTGGAGCGAGTGAGGAGCGACTTCGTCGCCAACGTCTCGCACGAGCTCCGTACGCCGGTGGCGAACATGAGGGCGGTGGTAGAGGCGCTCGTCGCCGGCGCCGCACACGACCCCGAGGTCGCCGACCGCTTCGTCCGCGACCTGGACCGGGAGTCCATCAGGCTCGCCGACATCATCGAGGACCTGCTGACCCTGTCCCGGCTCGAGTCGGAGAAGCGCGAAGAGGCGGAGGAGCTCTTCGACATTCGGCAGGTGCTCGCCGAGATCGCCGGGGAGAAGGCGGAGCTCGCCGCCAGAAACGAGGTNNTACAACCGGCCCGGCGGGCGGGTCGAGCTGTCCATCGAGGCGGCGCCCGACGAGCTCGCGGTGGTCGTGAGCGACACCGGCATAGGGATCTCGATCGCCGAGCAGGGGAAGGTGTTCGAGCGTTTCTACCGGGTCGACAAGGCCAGGTCGCGCGAGACCGGCGGCACCGGGCTGGGCCTGTCGATCGTCAAGCACGCTGCGGAGTTCCACGGGGGGACGGTCCTGCTGGAGAGCAGGCCCGGCGAGGGTTCGACCTTCAGGCTGGTCCTGCCCTCGACCCCCAGCCTGTTCTGAGCGGCTCCCCGTTCCTTAACCAATTCTTAAACTATCCTTAACCCTATCTGAAACGGCACCATGTTAGATTCTGGCCATGGACTCCAGGCCCGGGAAGAAAAGGCTTATTGCCGCCATCTGCATCGCACTCGCGGTCGCGGTGGCCACGCTGGCCAGCGGGTGCGGCGGGCAGGCCCAGAAGCAGGCAGCCAGGGGCAGGGTAAAGGTCTCCGGCTCGACGACCGTCCTCCCGATCGCGCAGGAGGCGGCGGCGGAGTACTCCGACGCCAACCCCGGCGTNNCTGGTCGACCACGACATCGCCTTCGATGTGATCGCGATAGTCGTCAACCCCAGCATGCCGATAACCAACCTCTCCGACGCTCAGATCAAAGCCATCTTCACCGGCAAGGCCAAGAACTGGAAAGCGTTTGGCGGCCCGGACAAGCAGATCGTCGTCGTGATACGCGACCAGGCCTCCGGGACGCGCGAGATCTTCGACAAGAAGGCGCTGGGCGCGACGGACACAAAGGTCGTGGAGAGCGCCGGGTCGGCGATCCAGTGCTCCAGCAACGGCGTCATGCGCGAGATAGTCGGGAGCACCTCCAACGCCATCGGCTACATCTCTTTCGGATACGTGAACAAGAATATAAAGGCCATCTCCTTCAACGATGTCGCTCCCACGGTCAAGAACGCGGCCACCGGCCTCTATCCCATCGCGCGGTACCTGCACCTCTTCACCAAGGGGGAGGCCAAGGGCGCCGTGAAGGGATACATCGACTTCATGCTCTCGGACAAGTTCCAGAACGATATCGTGGCAAGGGAATACGTGAAGATCAAGGACGTTAACATCAAATGAGTGAGGGTCCGGGGATATCCCCTGCAGCGACGATGCGCGCAATGGTGACCGGCGACCGCGACCGCTGGGTGAAACTGTTGATGTTCTGCTGCGCGTCGGTCTCGTTCCTGGGCGTGCTGTTGATCTTCCTCTTCATCTTCCGGGAGAGCCTTCCCGCGATAACCAAGGTCGGCATACCCAAGCTGTTCCTTTCGACAGACTGGCGCCCCGCTAGCGGGCACTACGGGATGCTCGCCTTCACGTTCGGGACCCTCTTCACGACAGTGGCCGCGATGATAATCGCGGCGCCGCTCGGCATCGGAGCGGCGGTCTTCATCGACCAGGTCGCTCCCGAGAAGGTCGGCAGGGGAGTGCGCAGGGTCATCGAGTTGCTGGCCGGCATCCCCTCGGTGGTCATAGGCTGGTTCGCCCTGACGCTGCTGGTGCCGTTCATCAGGAGCGTGACCGGCTCCTCGGGGTTCGGCATGCTCGCAGCGTCGCTGGTGCTCGTTGTGATGTCGCTGCCGACCATCACGACGCTGAGCGCGGAGTCGCTGCGGGCTGTGCCCGTCGAGCTCAAGGAGGCGTCGGCCGCGATGGGCGCGACGCGCTGGCAATCGATCTACAAGATACTGATGCCGTCGGCGAGGGAGGGGCTCATCATAGCGGTCGTACTCGGGATGGGCCGGGCGATAGGAGAGACGATGGCGGTGCAGATGGTGATAGGCAACGCCAGCCAGGCGACCGCATCCTTGCTGCAGCCCGGCAGCACGCTGACCACCAGGATAGTCCAGGATATGGGTGAGGCCTCGGGCGTCTTCCGCTCGGCACTGTTTGCTCAGGCGCTGATGCTGCTGCTGCTGTCGGTCTTCCTGATCATCTCCATCAGGCTCATCTCCCGCGAAAGGAAGCACGCATGAAAGGCAGGCGGGCTGATAAGACGGCCAGCGCCGTCTTCTGGATACTGGGGATCACCGTGGTGGTGATCCTCGGCTTCATCATCATCGAGATCTTCGCGCGCGGGCTCTTGACCGCTCTCAACCCCAAGTTCATCTTCGGCAAGCCCGAGGCCATCAAGAACGGCGGGGGAGTCTTCCCCATGATCGTGTCCACCCTGTACCTGGTCGCCCTGAGCCTGATCATCTCGCTGCCGATATCCATCGGCGCGGCTATCTACCTCTCCGAGTACGCCAGGAAAGGCAAGGTGACTGGCTTCATCCGGTTCTGCCTGGACACGCTGGCCACGCTGCCGTCGATCGTCTTCGGCCTGTTCGGCCTGGCGCTCTTCGTCGTCTATTTCCAGTGGAGCTACTGCCTGATGGCGGGCGCCTTTACGCTGGCGATACTGAACCTGCCGATACTGCTGCGGGGGACCGAGCAGGCGATGAACCTGGTTCCGGACACCTACCGTGAGGCCTCCATGAGCCTTGGAGCCAGCAAGTGGACCACGATCCGGCAGGTGGTGGTGCCGAGCGCGATGCCGGGGATCATAACCGCGACGATACTTCCTATTGGCAGGATAGTCGGCGAGTCCGCCGCCATCATATACACGACCGGCCTCTTCATCAGGAACATCCCGGTCAACCCGTTCGACACCGCCGCTCCGCTTGCCGGCTACGTCTGGTACGCACAGACCGAGGGCCAGGGCGACTACCTGCGGGTCGTGAACGGCGGGGCCGCACTGTTGCTGATCATGGTGCTGGTGATCTATTTTCTGGCAAGATACCTGGGACGGAAGTACCAGGAGAAACGCCTTCTAGGAGGATGATGAGCGCGAACGACAACAAGATGGATATCAATAACCTCTCGATGTTCTACGGCGACTTCAAAGCCATCGAGGATATCAGCCTGGACATACCCGCGCAGCGTATAACGGCGCTCATCGGGCCGTCCGGATGCGGCAAGAGCACGCTGGTTCGCTGCCTCAACCGGATGAACGACCTGATAAACGGTGTGCGCGTCGAGGGGGAAGTGATCCTCGACGGCGAGAACATGTACGCCCCGGGGTACGACACGATAGCCCTGCGCAGGCGGGTGGGGATGGTGTTCCAGAGGCCCAACCCGTTTCCCAAGAGCATCTACGAGAACGTCGCCTACGGGCCGAAGCTCGGCGGCATCAAGAAGAAAGGCGAGCTGGACGCGATAGTGGAGGACAGCCTCAAGAAAGCCGCCCTCTGGTCGGAGGTCAAGCAGAACCTGCAGGAGTCGGGGCAGCGGCTCTCGGGCGGGCAGCAGCAGAGGCTGTGCATCGCGCGCGTCATCGCGGTCGAGCCCGAGGTGATACTGTTCGACGAGCCCTGTTCGGCCATCGACCCCGTGGCGACCCAGCTTATCGAGGACCTGATGGCGGAGCTCAAGAGGAACTACACAATGGTGATCGTGACCCATAACATGCAGCAGGCCGCGCGCGTGAGCGACTACACCGCTTTCCTGCTGGTGCAGGAGCAGGGCGAGCCCGGAAGGTTGATAGAATACGGCGAAACGAACACTATATTCACTAACCCGGAAGACGAGAGGACCGAGCGGTACATCACGGGGCGGTTCGGCTAAGCCGCTCGAGCAGCGAAAGGCGATTGAGGCATGGAAGTCAGGAAGACGTTTCACGAGCAGCTCGACGAGCTGTACCGCGACCTGCTCAAGATGGCCAACACGTCCGTCGAGACGATCGAGCGGACCAGGGCGGCGTTCGCCTCCATGGACGCCTCCAGGGCGAGCAGCATCATCGATGACGACGACGTCCTCGACGACTTCGTGATGAAGATCGAGGAGACCGGGATAGAGCTGCTGGCGAGGCAGGCCCCCGTCGCCATCGACCTGCGCACCATCATCGTGATCATGCGGGTCGCCCAGCACCTGGAGCGCGTCGGCGACCTCTGCGTGAACATCAGCAAAGCCATCGTGAACCTCGACGGCTACACGGTGTCTCCCTGGATCCAGGAGAACATGGAACAGATGTTCCAGCGCTCCGTCAAGATGACCGTGCGTGCGATGGAGGCCTTCAGGGAGCGCGACGTGGCCAAGGCCGAGGAGCTCTCCAAGATGGACGACACGGTGGACCGAATCAACCGCACGTTCCTCACCTCATATAACAAGGAGAGCGAAGAGGAGCTCGAGCTCATCATCCGAGTCGTCATGATCGCCCGCTTCATCGAGCGGATAGCCGACCACGCCGTGGACATAGGCGAGAACGTCATGTACATGGTGACCGGCGAGTTCGTGGAGTTCAGCTAGGCGCGACGGCCCGCGGCCCGTGGCGATGGACTTTCTTTAAGCTGCCCCAACCCCTGATATAATTGTGTCCACTTATCTTGCAGGAACATCGTTGTCGGGCCCTGCCGGGGGAGCCTGGCGGGAAGGAGGAGGAGATGTCGACAGAGGACAACCTCAAGGAAGCCTTCGCCGGAGAATCCCAGGCGAACCGCAAGTACCTGGCCTTCGCCAGAAAGGCCGACGAGGACGGGTTCGCGCAGGTCGCCAGGCTGTTCCGGGCGGCCGCGGACGCCGAGACCGTCCACGCTCTCGCGCACCTGGGTGTGCTCGGCGGGGTCGGCTCCACCGAGGAGAACCTGAAGGAGGCCATCGGCGGAGAGACCCACGAGTTCATGGAGATGTACCCGCCCATGGTCGAGGAGGCCAAGGAGGACGGCAACAGGCCGGCGGTGGAGACCTTCTGGAACGCGAATGCCGTGGAGAAGATTCACGCGAGCCTCTACCAGAAAGCTCTCGATGACCTCGGCAAGAACGAAGAGGTAACCTACTACGTCTGCCAGCACTGCGGTAACACGGTAGAGAACGAAGCCCCCGACCAGTGCCCGATCTGCGGCAGGCCGAAGTCGAAGTTCAAGAAGATGGAATAGCGGTCGCGCGAGGCGCGAGCACGGCGAACCGCCGCCTGGTCGCTGCCACGGTCCGGGATCGCTAGAGAGGGGAATATGGACACTATAGTGCTCGAGCTGCCCGTGCTCGGAGTGAAGGTCCTCGAACAATCCGTGGAAGGCTGCGAGGCGCCGCGCTACAGCGGTGTTTCCTGGTGCGACGCGGTAAGGCGGGCCACCTTCGGTGAAGAGTTACTGGTCACGCCGGGCTCGATAGATATCTGCAAGTGGTCGCCGGTGGTCCTTGGCCTCAAGGTGCCGGAGACGACATTCGAAAAGAGCTTGGAGCCGCGGCTCGAGGGGCCCACCGCGGGAGTGTACGTCGCCCCGCTGTGGCGCTTCGATCGGGGGACGCCGGACGTTCTGATCGTCAGGGGAAGGCAGGGTCAGCTCCGCGAACTCGCCTCGCGCCTGGGGCCGGGGTCGCTCACCGAGAGGTTCAAGGGCAGGATCGGATGGTCGGCCCTCGGAGTGGGGCAGCGCGGCCCCAGCGGGCGCGTGATGCTGAGCCGGGCGTCCAACCGCGCGCTGGCATACATGCGTCGGTCGAGGAACTTCGACCGGGCCGTAAAGGTCGCGTTCAATAACGACAAGGTCAACTACGTCTTCGAGAGGATAGCAAAGAACGCCGTTGCAGACATGTCAGTGTGCCGCAACTCCGTCGTCCTGCCGCTGATCGAGGACGCCGGCAACATCAGCTTCTTCTGCACAGGTGGAGTCTCCTGGGGAGGCAACTCGCCGTCGCACATGACTTCCGGGTTTCCCGGCCGGATGCTCGACGCGATACTGGCCGAGGTTGAATTCCCAGGTAAGAGTTAAGCTCCCCCACAATCCTGTTACGCCACAATCGTCTCAGGTCTAACCGGGTTCGCTTTAGCCTTTCCCCAAACTATTGACCGCTTGCCCTTCCATGGAGTACGTATTTGGTACAGAAAGCGAACTCCAGTGCCAGCGGGATGCCGGCGCTGCGGAAATGCAACACAAGGGGTCTGACTCTGTTTCTTGCGTTTCGCGGCGGTTACAGGTCCCATGCCGCGTCGAAGCCGTCGCGGACCGCGCCGGCGATCCGCCCCGGGCGCCGCGCGTCCCCGACGATCTTGACCGGCGGGGGATAAGACTTCAGCTCTGAGGCCAGCCCGTCGTCGCTCCTCACCCCGACGGCGAGGACGACCCGATCCACCATCCGCTCGAGCCTCGCGCGCGTCTTGATGTCCTCCAGCGTGATGGTGCCGCGCTCGATCCGCACCAGCCGGTGAGAGGTCATGTATTCGGGGTCGTGTTGCGCGAGCCTCGAGAGCACGTCCTCGAGGTTCTGAAAGTAGACGCCGGGACCGAGCTTGTCCGCCATCTCTACCACGATGACGCGGTTGCCATCCGCGGCGAGTTTCTCCGCGGTCTCGAGACCGGTCATGCCGGCCCCGATGACCGCGACGCGCTCGCCCTCGACCCTGACCGCGCCGCCCAGCACGTCGTTGACCGTGCAGATGTTCTCGAGCTCCACGCCGGGCACGCGGGGGACGACGGGCAGCCCGCCCGTCGCGACTATCACCGTGCACGGGTCGAGGCTCTCGATCAGCGCGGGCGTCGCCTCGCACCCGTACCTGATCTCCGCGCCCTCGCGCAGGGCGGCGGCCTCGAGGTCCTCGACGCACCAGTCGATCTTGTCCTTGCCCGGCGGCACGGACGCGAGCCTGAGCTGACCGCCCGACCTGGAGTCCCTCTCGAGGAGGATGGCCCTGAAGCCGCGCCTGCCCAGTATCTCCGCCGCGGAAAGGCCGGCGGGCCCCGCGCCAACGACGACGACCGTCCTGCCGGCCCCATCGTCGCGAGGCGCGACCCGCCCGGTCTCACGTCCCGTCCTGGGGTTGACCGCGCACTCGACCGGCTCGCCCTTCTGCGCGTTGGCCTCGAGCGCCTCGATGCACCAGAGGCACGAGATGCATCGCCTGATCTCGGTCTCGCGTCCTTCCGCCGCCTTCGTGACCCACTCCGGGTCGGCCAGCAGCGCGCGCCCGAGGGAGACGAAGTCCTGTGTCCCTTCCGCCAGCAGCGCCTCGCCCTGCTCGGGGGTACGCACGCCGTTGACCGCGATGACGGGGATGGAGACCACCTGCTTCACCGCGGCCGCGAGGTGCTTGCGCCACCCCTGTTCGAACGACATCGGCTCTAGCCAGTAGTTCGAGTTCTCGTAGGCGGCCGACGACACGTCGATGGCGTCGACGCCCGCGCGCTCGAGGCGGCGCGCCATCTCCACACCTTCTTCCAGCTCGATGCCTTCGCCGGGCATGCCGAC
>PMJJ01000005.1:22358-95253 GCA_003157385.1 Actinomycetota bacterium
GTGTGAGCGCTGAGGAACTGCTGGATGAGGTAGCCGTGGGTCGCGTGGAGCTCCACCCCGTCGGCCCCCGCAAGCTGCGCGCGCTTCGCGGACTTGACGAAGTCGTCGATGATGCTTCTAATCTCCGACCTGCGAAGCGGACGCACCTTCTGGTCGAAGAGGAGGCTTGGCACGTCGGACGGCCCGACCACGGCGGGCCAGCGCTGGTGTTCGATCATCCACTCCGACACCTGCGGGAATCTCGGTGCCTTGCCCGCCGCCTTGAAGACCGATGGCAGCGCGCGGTAGAAGCCGGGGATCGCGCGACCCATGTACTCAATGGCCGGCCCCGCGACGATCATGGCGGAAAGGTTCTGCCCTCCCGGGTGATGCAGCTGGGAGAAGATCTTCGCGCCGTGCTCGTGGACTCGGTCGACCAGCGCCGCGAACGGGGCCACGTGCCTGTCGCTGGTGAGCGAGAGGTGCCTGGGGATGGCCGCGCCTGTCTTGAAGTTGACGCGGGTGAGCTCGGTTATGACGAGGCCGACGCCGTTCTTCGCCCGCTCCTCGTAGTAGGCGATCTGCTGCTCCGATGCCGTGCCGTCGTAGTTGGCCAGCCCGGTGCCCATGGGCGCGAGCACAATCCTGTTCCTGATGGCGAGTTCGCCGATCCTGCCCCCGGCAAAGAGGTTAGGGTACCTCATGTCTGCTTCTCCCATCCACGCCAACAGATACCACGCCTACGAGCTACGCCTCTCCATGACGGACGCGCCACCCCTGCAGTTTGATGCGCACAGCCCGCAGCCGAAACACTCCAGCACCCGCGGCCCCGAATCGTAGAGTACGCGAGCCGAGAACGGACACACCTCCACGCAGTTGCCGCAGCGCTCGCACGCGTCGGCGTCGACCGTCGCTTCCCAGGCGCCGGCGACCAGCGGGTAGATGTCCTGGCCGAGGCTGCGGTTGAGGATGTAAGGGACGCAGCCGTCGGTGCAGCAGTTGCAGATCACGTACTCGTTCATGGCGCCGGCGACCAGGCAATGCAGGAAGACCATGTGGAACATGCCCTGCGAAGCGCACTCGCTCACGATCGCCCTGGCCTCATCCTTGCCGATGGTCCTGTACGCGTATGGGAACGCGTCCAGCCAGACCTGCGTGCCGGTCCTGATGACGATGTCAGTCTCCAGCGGGTGCCCGCAGGCGCGGTGCCCCATCCGGCAGCGGCAGGGCCCCACCGCGATCGGTCCCTCGAGCGAATCTATCATCTCCAGCAGCTGCGCCGTCGGGACCGGGCGCCCGGTGTCGCCGTAGTGGCCGAACGGGTAGGCGATGGGGTACATGATGAGCCAGCGGGTCAGGAAGAACTTGGAGAGGAACTTGAGCCTGCCCACGCACGCCAGGTATACCAGGTGCAGCAGGGGCACCTCGATGTAGCGCGCGAAGATGCGCATCAGGAACATGCGCAGCGGGCTGTGCTCTCCGTACACCACGTGCCCGAGGAGGAAGGCGAACCCTGTCAGAGGCAGCAACTTCGCGGCGATCATCTGCATGCCAGCCTCAACAGAGCATCGATCCGCCGTCGGCCAGGATCGTCTGCCCGGTTATGAAGCCGGCGGCGTCCGAGGCCAGGAATACGGCCAAGCCGGCCATCTCCGGCGGCTGAGCCATGCGGCCCAGCGGTATCTTTCCCTCGACGGCCTGCTTGATGTCATCGTTGGACCAGAGCGCCTGGGAGAACTTCGTCTGCACCAGCCCCGGCGCGATGCCGTTGACGCGGATGCCCTGGCACCCCAGCTCCTGTGCGAACGCTTTGGTCACCATGTCCAGGCCGGCCTTGCTGATGCTGTAAATACCGAGCCCCGGGGCGGGCCTCACCGCCGCCTCTGAGCTCACGTTGATGATCGAGCCCTTGCCCTTGGGCGCCATCACTTCCGCGGCCGCCTTGATGAGGAAGAAGATCCCCTTGAGGTTGACGTCGAGTATCTTGTCCCAGGCCGCCTCGTCCGCCGTCATCATCATCGGCCCGAAGATGGGGTTGGTCGCCGCGTTGTTGACCAGGATGTCGATCGTGCCGTACGCCTCGAGCGCTCCGTCGATTATCGACTTCACCGACTCTATCTTGCCCATGTGGGCGGGAATGCAGACCGCTTCTCCGCCCGCGGCCTCGATCTTTTCCTTGACCGCGGTCAGCCCCTCGATCTTGCGGCTGCAGAGGACTATCTTGACGCCGAACTCCGACAGCGCCATGGCTATCGCCTCGCCTATGCCCCTGCTGCCTCCGGTCACTATGGCCACCCTGCCGGTCAGGTCGAACATCTCTTTGTACATTTTCGAGCACCCTCCTTGTTCCGTTCGAGTCCATCTTATGATACCAGTGAACGACCGCATTGCCACGGTCGGTGGCGGTGTGAGGCGCCCGGTCCCGGGACCCCCCGGAGAAGGTGCAAGCGGGCTTGCAAAGTTATAGAATACGAATCCGTACGGCACTGAAACAGTGGTTCGATGAAAGGAGATGGAATATGGCAGAGGTAAGGTTTGACGACCGGGTTGCGGTCATCACTGGAGCAGGCGGAGGCCTCGGCAGGGCGCACGCCCTTTTGCTCGCCAGCCGCGGCGCCAAGGTGGTCGTTAACGACCTGGGAGGCTCCATGGACGGGGCCGGCGCGGACGCGACACCCGCGCAGAAGGTGTGCGACGAGATAAAGGCCATGGGCGGAGAGGCTGTGCCGAACTACGAGAGCGTCTCGGAGTGGGACAGCGCCCAGAAGATAATCCAGACGGCCATCGACAGCTTCGGCAGGATCGACATCCTAATCAACAACGCGGGCATCCTCAGGGACAAGAGCATGATGAAGATGGAGATCGATGACTGGAACCTGATCATCGCGGTGCACCTCTCGGGCACGTTCTTCTGCACCAAGGCGGCGTTCCCGCTGATGAGGGACGCGGGCTACGGCCGCATCCTCTCGACAGCTTCAGCCGCGGGCCTGTACGGCAACTTCGGCCAGACCAACTACGGCGCCGCCAAGCTCGGCATCGCCGGCATGATGAACTCGGCAAAGCTCGAGGGCGCGAAGTACAACATCAAGGCGAACACGCTGGTCCCGGTGGCGGGCACCAGGTTGACCGCGACGGTCATGCCTCCGCAGGTCGTAGAGAAGCTCAAGCCTGAGTTCGTGTCGCCGTTGGCGGCATACCTCGTCAGCGAGGATTGCCAGCTGTCGGGCGCGATGATGGTCGCCGGCGCCGGCTACTTCAGCCGCGCGGCGGTCGTCGAGGGCCCGGGCTACTTCTTCGACGAGCCGGAGAAGGTCACACCCGACGACATCGCGGCGAAGCTCGCTGAGATCACGAACCTGGAGGGCGCGGCGGAGTACGACTCGGCGCCGGCCCAGACAGGGCATGCCCTCAGCCACATCAAGCTCGACTGATCGGAGGTACGAAGATGCCGATAGACGTGGCGAAAGCCTCGGGCGCGGAGATGCCCGCGCTTCCGTTTACTTACGACCACAAGACGGTCATCCTCTACGCGCTGGGCGTGGGCGCCGGTGCTGAGGCGGCGGACCTCAAGTTCTGCTACGAGAACCCGCCCGGGCTGTCCGTGCTGCCGACCTTCGGGGTCGTCCCTCCGTTCCCCGCGCTGATGAGCATCTTCGGCGTCGAGGGGCTGGAGATAAACCCGATGATGATCCTGCATGGGGAGCAGTACCTCGAGATACGCAAGCAGCCCGCCGCGGCGGGAGGCAACCTGACCACCAGGCCCAAGGTGGGCAACATCTACGACAAGGGTAAGATGGCGCTCATCGAGCTCGAGGCCGAGACGGTCGACGAGGCCGGAGACGTGGTCTACTTCAACAGGTTCGGCGTTCTGGTTCGCGGCGAGGGCGGCTTCGGCGGCGAGAAGGGACCGGTCATCGACAACTCGGTCCCCGACAGGGCTCCCGACAAGGTCTTCGAGCAGGCCACGCTTCCACAGCAGGCGCTGCTCTACAGGCTCTCGGGCGATCCCAACCCGCTGCACGCCGACCCCAACTTCGCGAGCATGGCCGGTTTCGATAAGCCGATACTGCACGGTCTGTGCTCCTTCGGCTTCGCATGCCGCGCCGTCCTGCACGAGTACTGCGATGACGACCCGGCGAATTTCAAATCGGTGTTCGTCAGGTTCTCGCGGCCGGTGTTCCCGGGTGAGACGATGGTGACCGAGATGTGGAAAGAGGGGAACAAGGTGATCTTCCAGGCGAAGACCGCAGAGCGCCCCGACAACATCGCGATATCGAACGCGGCGGTGGAGCTCAACGCATAAGCGTTCGCACGCTCGATAGACAAAGGCAACGGGCCCGGCTTGCGCCGGGCCCGTTTTTTAAGGGGGGCTCGTCCGTTCCCTAGGTGTCTATCGTTGCGGTGACGCCGGGCTTGATGCCATGCTCGGCGAACCAGCCCTGGTTCACCTCGATGGCGTAGCGGTAGGTGCCGGGGGGCTCGATCGGCGTCAGGTCGAACGGCTTCATGTCTCTTATCCCCAGCACTTTGCCCGAGGAGTCGATGAAGGCGATTGACAGCGGTATCGAAGTGTTTTTCATGTAGAAAGCGACGTTGGTGTTGCCGCCGAAATCAAAGAGCATCCCGCTGTCCTTGCCGAGCGACTTGCGCTCCATCAGGCCGGTGGCGCGCGCGCTGGGCGTGCCGGCCACCTCGACGTTCAAGGAAGCGACCTGCCCGTCGTTGTTGAAAGCGACCGTGGACCCCTTGCAGCTGATCGCGAAGAAGATCGCCGAGCCCACCAGCATCGCCACCAGGACAAACGGAGTGATCTTGCGCATGAAAGCAGCCAGCGGCCTTACCGCTTCGGCGTAATCTATGTGACCCCATGGGTTTTCGTGTACACCAGCTCTAACTGTCATCTCAACTTAATAGTTAATTTGCGGCCCTGTTTTTTCCTTCTTTTGCTATTTCTGGTTTTTCCGGCCCGGCGCCTCGGATGCCGTAACGAGATAGAGGCACCCCGCGCCAGCTGCCCGGCAGCGGTATCCGACGAATGCCTTGACATAGCCATAATATGGCTGTCCAGCCGGGGCGGCCCTGACTCCTGGAGGGCTGAAAAAGCCCGTCAGATCGGGCTTTTTCGAGGACGTGGGCCAACTTGCGGGTTCAGCATGATGTGGAGGGGACCATGGTAAACCTGAGGTTCAGAGTTTAAGGATGTAACCGCGAAGTGGGAATAAAACACATCACTGTTGCCTAAAAAAAACTAATGTTAACGGTTGTTGAAGATGTTAATTGAGGCGGGTTCCAGACCTGTTCCGGAGACTCGAGCACACGTGGGCGGGGTCCTCGACGCGTTTGCGCCTCGGGGACCGAGCCCGGACCGACCCGCTGTAGCCAGAAGACTAGGACGCGTGGCCACCTTAAGTGCATAATGGTCATCGTGAAAAACGGCCGCGCCGGATGACGATGGAAGAGAACGCTATTGGGAGGGTCAATGATCGCTGAGAAATACACCGACTACATGTACAACCTCATCGACAAGGTGATGAAGACGATAGGGCCCAGGGAGTCGTGCAGCGACCAGGAGAAGCGGCTCGGCCGCATGTTCGCCGACGAGGTCGCCGACTGCTGCGACCGGGTGGAGTCGGAGACCTTCACCTGCAGCCCGACCGCCTTCGTCGGCTTCTTCCCCTTCCTTGTCATCATGTATATCGCCGCGGTGGTGCTCTTCTTCTTCGTCCCGCCCATCTCGTGCCTCATCGCCGTCGTCGCCTTCGTCGTCATCATCGCCGAGGTGGTGCGCTATAAGGAGCTCATCGACCCGATCTGGCCCAAGAGGGACGGGGAGAACGTCCTCGGCTTCATCGAGCCGCGCAAGGATGCGACCAGGCGCGTGTACGTGTCAGGCCACCTCGACTCGGCCTACGAGTTCAAGATCTGGTACTGGTTCAAGGGCGCCTCCGCGGCCGTGATGGGTGCGGGAGCGTTCGTGCTGGTGCTGCTGTTCGGCTTCAGCCTCGCGGCCAGCATCGCCAAGCCGGTCGGGCTGCCGAGCTCGACGGTGTACTGGGCGTTCGGCTTCATCCTCGTCGGCCTCACGCCCCTGATCGGGCTGTTCTGGTTCTTCCACACAGACGACGTCGTGCCCGGCGCCATGGACGACATGGCGGCCGTCGCGGTGCTGGCCGGTCTGGGCAGGTACTTCAAGGAAGCCAGGGTCACGGAGGGCTTCTACCCGGAAACGACCGAGGTCGTGCTGCTGGCGCTCTCCTCGGAGGAAGCCGGCCTGAGGGGCGCCAAGCGTTTCGCGGCGAGCCACAAGGGAGACGCGCTTCCGGCCTGCGGCATCTTCCTGGACGGCATCTACGACGAGGATTTCTTCACGGTGTTCGAGAAGGAGCTCTGGCCCGGGGCCGTCATGGACCCCGAGATGGTTACGATCGCGAAGGATGCCGCCAAAGAGATGGGAGTAAAGCTGGAGGTCGGCAACCTGCCCCTGGGCGCCACCGACGCCAGCGCCTTCGCCCTCGCGGGCATACCCGCGGCAAGCCTCTGCCTCTCGGAGACCAAGAGGCTCGTGCCCCACTATCACACCAGGCTCGACACCATCGACAATATCAAGCCGCACTCGCTGGCCGTCGCGCTCCAGGCGACGATCGAGATGCTGCGGATCATCGACGAGAAAGCCTGACCGGAGCGCCGGCCGGCGCGGTCCGACCCGGCAGCAGTCCTCTTACAGCCCCAGGCACCTGGTGATGATCAGCTTCTGGATCTCGGTGGTGCCGCCGACTATGGTCTGGACCCGCATGTCGCGCCAGGCGCGCTGGATCGGGTACTCCATCATGTAGCCGTATCCGCCCATCAACTGCATGGCCGCGTAGGTGACCTCGTTGGCGACCTCTGTGGTGTACCACTTGGCCATCGAGACTTCCTTGAGCGCATCGAGGCCGCGGTTGTACATGTCGGCCGCGCGGTAGGTCAACTCCTTGGACGCCTCGACCTTGGTCGCGAGCTCGGCGATCTTGAACGCGTTGTGCTGGTGGCGCGCCACCGTCTTGCCGAACTGCACCCGCTGCTTGGCGTACTCGATCGCCATGTTCAGCGCCTGCTCGGCTCCGCCGTAGGCGCCGACCGCGATCAGCAGGCGCTCGGGAACGAAGTTGCCCATGATCTGGAAGAAGCCCTTGCCGACCTCGCCCAGGATCTGGCTCTTGGGCACCCGCATGTCGGTGAAGAAGAGCTCGGCGGTGTCGCTGCTCTTGAGGCCGACCTTGTCGAGCTTGCGGCTGACCTCGAACCCGGGGGTGTCGTTGTCGACTATGAACTCGGTGATGCCGCCGTAGCCGGCGTCCTTGTCGGTCTTGGCCGCGACTATTATCCAGTCGGCGCGCGCCCCGTTGGATATGAAGATCTTGTTGCCGTTGATCACGTAGGAGTCGCCGTCCTCTACCGCCGTGGTCAGAATCGCGGCTACGTCGCTGCCGGCCTCGGGCTCGGTGACCGCGAGCGCGCCCAGGGTCTCGCCCTTGGCGGCGGAGACCAGGTACTTCTGCTTCTGCTCCTCCGTGGCGTGGTGCACGATTGCGGGAATCGCTACCTCGGTGTGGACCCCCACCGCGGTGAGGAACCCACTGGCGCCCGACCTGATGATCTCCTCGAACAGCGCAACCACCGACCAGTAGTCAGCGCCGCCGCCGCCGTACTCCTCGGGCACTCGCAGCCCCAGGAACCCCATCTCTCCCATCTTCTTGAAGGTGTCCATCGAGTAGGCTTCCGCCTCTTCCCACTCTTCGACTACCGGGGTTATCTCCTTATCGACGAACTCACGGACCGACTGGCGCAGCATCTCGTGCTCTTCAGTGAAATACGGATATTTCTTCTCCACGGCCATGTACCTCCTTAGATGGAAACCACGGGTTGGGATTATATTACAGACTGGGCACGCAAGCACGAAAATGCAAAAAAGGCGACAGTCACCTTTTTACATTTATTCAAGAAAGTGGTCTGGCCCCTTTATTGAATTCCTAAAACGGGAGGGGCTGCTGCTGGTCGGGCTGCTGCAGTCCGGGGACCTGGGGCGTCGAGCCGTTCTGCATGAACTGCTGGAGGAGGTCGTTCAGGTCGGTCCCCTGGGGCAGGTACTGCTTCATCATGTCGTTGAGCTGGTTCATGTCGATGCCGCTGTCGCCCAGGCTCTTCATCAGGTTGTTGATCAGGTCGTTGGCGGTGCCGGTGGCGGCGATGTCCTCGCTGGCGTGGAGCTCGTGCAGCCAGCGGGTGTCCAGCGCGGCGATGGTGGCGGCGTTGCCGTTGGACTCGAAGACCGCCATCAGGTCGTCGGGCGTCGCGTTGAGGAAGGAGTACTGCGTGTAGTACTCGGACAGGCTCTTGTCGAAGGCCTGCTCGCCCATGTTCTTCTCCAGCGCCTGGAAGAAGAGAGCACCCTTTGAGTAGACGGTAGCCGAGTAAGCGTTCTGGTCCTTGAACGCGTATACCGGCTGGTCGACTATCATGTCCGGCGTGCCCATCATCTTCGCGGTCGAGTAAGAGAGCATCAGCTCCGCGTCCACCTGCTGCTTGGCCGCGTCCGGCCCGTGCTGCCAGCCGAAGTAGAGGACGGAGGAGTAGTTGGTCAGTGCCTCGTCCTGCCAGGGGTGACCGATCGAGTCGCTCCCGACGACCAGGCCCCACCACTGGTGGCAGACCTCATGCGCGACGGTGAACTCGAGCATGTCTCCCAGGCCGCCGGCGAGGCTGCCCAGCAGAGAGCTCGCCTGCCCCAGGTTCAAGCCGCCCGCGGTCGAGTAGAGCATCTGGGCGATCTGCACCTGGCCCGCGAGCTCCATGCCGCCGGCGCCGCCCCCCAGCGGGGCTTCGCAGACGTTGAACTTCTTGTAGGGGTAAGGGCCGAAGTGCTTGTTGTACTGATTGAGCGCGTCGGAGGCGAAGCCCAGGACCTTGCTCCCGGAGTCGGCCGCGCTCTTCAGGAAGTAGGAGGTGACGGCCGTGTCGCCTACGCTGGCCGAGGCCGTCTGGTAATTGGGCGAGGCCATGACGCTGAAGTCGCGCATCGGGCCGCCCCTGAAGTCGTAGGTCTTCCTGCCGCCCGAGCCGCTTTCGCCCACCGGCATGCCGGCCGCGGCCACGACGTAGCTTTCGGGCACGTCCAGGGAGACCGAGTAGTACGCGCAGTCGAAGTCGCTGATGTCGCCGAAGGCCGGCGCCTCGCGGCTCTCCCAGCCCGCCGGGCCGTAGGTCGCGACGGTGGGAAGGAAGAAGCCCAGGTCGTAGGTGTCGGTGCTGTGACCGAAGACGCCGTAGCCCGACGTCGTCGTGCCTCCCATTAGCTGGCTGACGTCGATGCCGCCCGATACCTCGGGGATGGCTTCGCCGAAGGTCATGGTGAGGAGGGTCGTCTTTCCCGGCGCCAGCGGAGCCGGTAGAGAGACGCGCAGGAGCGACCCCGTGAGCGTCGCGGTCGCCGGACCGCCGCCCGTTGACACCCCGGTGACGGAGGCGCCGTTGCCGTTGGGGCTGACCGGGGGGCTGTTGGCGTAGACGCGGAAGACCAGGTCGGGAAGCGTGACGCCGGTGTTGTTGGTGTAGAGGACCCGCTCGGTGCCCGACACGGTGTTGGCCTGGACGTCGAGCTTCGCGGTGGCGGAGTAGATCGGGGCGCCCTTGTCCTTGTCGGCGAGGAGCTGCACGCCCGCGCCGTTGAGGTAGCCGCGGGCCCCGGCCACGGAATCCCGAATGGCCGCCTCGCTGGTGGGCGCGGGAGACGGATGCTTGATCGAGGATATCGCCACCACCGCGCCGGTTGCCGCTCCCGCGACGAGCAGCAGGACGAGCGCGGCCGCGACGACGATCCGCGTCTTCCTGTTGTTGAGGGAGGGGATTCTGCGCTGCTTCGCCGGGATGACCGGCGGGGGTGTCACGTAATATGGCAGTGGCGGCGCGGCGCCGACAGGCGGCGGCCCTGGCGGCCCGGGCTGCGCGACGTACTGGTTGAGGCCTCCGCCTCCGGGCGAGGACCCCGATGGCGGCGCTGGCTGCGCCTCGAACTGCCAACCGCAGTTCATGCACACCCGCGGGAGCTGGCCGGGGTACTCCCTGCCGCATGCCGGACATCTCTCCATCTGGCCGAAACCGGATTGCATATGGCTTCTCCAATATCCTTGCTGCCGCGTGTTGATATCATATATTAGACGCCCGACCGAAGGAAAAGACATCGTGTCCAAAGACAGTTACACGCTTGAGCCTGTCGGTTTCGTGGAGAACGATTTTGCCGAGACGCGGAGCGACCCCGACGTCTTCGCCGGGACGGTCTCGCACATCCGCGTCCTGCCGAGGTTCGCGGATGGACTGTTCAGGATAGAGGGCTTCGAGCGCCTCTATATCATCTACGTGTTCGACAGGTCGCAGGGGTTCGAGATGATCATCCACCCGCGGGGGGATGTGACCAGGCCCGAGCGAGGGGTCTTCGCGACGCACTCGCCCAGGCGGCCGAACCCGGTGGGGCTGACCGTGGTGGAGCTGCTGGGGGTCGAAGGCGAGGTGCTCACGGTGCGGGGGCTGGATGCGGTCGACGGGACTCCGGTCATCGACATCAAGCCCTGCGACCGCTGAATCGAGACCAGGAGGCGAAATGGACGACCCGCAAAAGGACAGGATATTCGCGGGCATGGTAGCCGCCGCGACCGCCGTCGCCGGCACCTACATCTACATGGGCCTGAAGACGCCCGAGCCCGGCCAGGACCAGGAGGTCGCGGGTGGGCTCACCGAAGAGAAGCACGAGTTCGTGACGCCGGACGGTGTGACGCTGCGCGTGAAACGCTACGCCAACCCCGGCGGCCAGCCCGTTCTGTTCTGCCACGGGTTCAACGGCAACGGGTTCGAGTTCGACCTGCCCCGCGAGGGGTACAACATGGCCGTGTACCTGGCGAGGCGCGGCTTCGACGTGTGGATATCGTCGTTCAGGGGCTGCGGGGTGGAGCCGTACCTCTGCGACGGCGGTGACTGGAGCCATAGCATCGATACGCTGGCGATACTCGACGCGCCCACTCTGGTGGACGGCATCATCGCCGAGACCGGCAAGCAGCCGTTCTGGATAGGCCACAGCATGGGGGGCATGGTCCTCTACATGTACCTGCAGGGCGTGCGGTTCGAGGGCGACCCGGCCGACTGCCACGTGGTCTCCGACCCCGAGGTGCTGGCGGAGCGCCAGGCGAAGCTCAAGGGCGGCATCGCCATCGCGAGCCCGCCGGCGTTCTGGTGGCCGCGGCACCACCCGTTCCAGATAGTCACGGAGTCTTCGATAGGACGCGGCATGCTGGGGACGAGCATCCTGTTCTACCGGCTGCGCCACAGGATAGCGCCCAAGGTGCGCCTGGGGAGCAACGCCAAGGCGATGGTGCTCAACAGGCCGCGCGGCATCAAGGCCCTCTCGCGCAGCCCGATAGGCATCATGCTCTACAACAGGCGCAACACCGACAGCGAGACGTCCACGTC
The DNA here is from genome assembly GCA_003157385.1 of Actinomycetota bacterium. Taxonomy (GTDB): domain Bacteria; phylum Actinomycetota; class Geothermincolia; order Fen-727; family Anoxymicrobiaceae; genus FEN-680. The sequence goes on from PMJJ01000005.1 coordinate 33,834, forward strand.
GCTGGTCAAGTGGGGCGCGGACGACGTCTCGGCGCACATGTATATTCAGCTCGTCGACGGCATCTGGAACATCAACTTCAGGCAGTACTTCCCGTTCATCTTCAGGCGCGACCCCTACGACTACACACTCAACATGGGGCTCATCACCGCGCCGATGCTCTACATCACGGGCGACATGGACTTCGCCAACTGGGAGGGCATCAAGCGCTACGGCTACGACCGCATCTCCAGCGAGGAAAAGAAGTTCGTGATGCTCCCCGGGTACGGGCACACAGACCTGGTGATGGGAAGGCGCGTAGCCGACGAGGTCTACCCGCTCATCGCCGAGTGGATGGAGGGGCTGCTCACAGAGAAGTTGGACGCCGCATGAACTCGCGGGCCATCCCGGCGGCGGCTGTCTTGTCGTCCTGGGCCAGGCTGCCGTCGACGACCATCTGAGTCAGGTTCTCCTTGAGGGGACGTATCCACGGACCCGGCTCGCGCCCGAACATCTCGGAGAGCTCCCGGCCGTCCAGGGGCGAGTGGGCCCTGACCACTTCCTCGTGCGCGCCCAGCGCCTCGATGCGCTGCTCGAGCTCGTTCACCATCGCCTCGAAGATAACGGCCTTCTCCTGGTTGCCGGCCTTGATGTCGGCGCGCGCCAGAGCGATGACATCGGCCAGCGGCACCAGGACGGTGTCGTCCTTGCGAAGCGTGCAGTCCCGCACCAGCCGTCTGACCGCGCTGTCGCTCCAGTCGCGCTCGTAGTGGATCGGCCGCATGTGGCGCCTGACCATGAAGACCGTCCTGGAGATGTCCTCGTTGCCGTAGCGGAGGCGCTTCATCGCCGCGCGGGTCAGCTCGGCGCCGACCTTGTCGTGCTCGGGGAACATCACCCTGGGCTCGGTGACCTTCGCGGGCGGCTTGCCCACGTCGTGGAAGAGGGCGGAGCGGCGCAGCAGCGGGTCGGGCTCGACGTAGGTCATGGTGAGAAGCGTGTGCTCGAGCACGTCGGCGCGGTGATAGGCGAGCGGCTGGTCGACCTCTTTCATGGCCGCGACCTCCGGCACCACGAACCGCATCAGGCCGGTGTCCACCAGCAGGCGCACCCCCTCGTCGGGATGGGGTGAGGCCAGGATCTTCTCCAGCTCGTCGCGCCGGCGCTCCTGCGATATGTCCTGGAGCATCTCCGGTCTGGCGGCGAGGACGGCCAGCAGGTCCGCGTCGATGGAGAACCCCAGTTGAGCGGCGAAGCGCACGGCACGCATCATTCGCAGAGGGTCTTCCGCCATCGTCCGGTCGGGAGCGCCCGGTGTCCTGATGAGCCCGCGGTCGAGGTCGGCGGCGCCGTCGAAGGGATCGACCAGCGGCCCGAACTCCGGCGCGATCCGCATGGCCATGGCGTTGATGGTGAAGTCCCTGCGGGCCAGGTCCCGGGCGATGTCCCCCGCGGGCTCGACCTCGGGGTGGCGTGAGCCCGGAGTATAGGTGTCGCTGCGGAAGCTGGTGATCTCTATCGCGTAGTCGTCGAGCCGCAGGCCGATGGTGCCGAACTTCTCGCCGATGGTGTAGACAGGGCCGAGGTCGTCGATCAGCTCCTTGACCCGGGCGGGCGGAAGGTCGCTGGCCATGTCCACGTCCTTGCACGCGGCGCCGCGCAGTCGGTCCCTCAGCCATCCGCCGACCACGTAGAGCTCGCCGCCGGCCCCGGCGAAGCGGCGCGCGACCGCCTCAACCTGCTGGGGGAGCTCGATGCGCGTCTCGGGTTCATGTGCCATGGCTCAATAATAAGGTGAAAAAGAGGGGTCAGGCACTTTTCGGCCTTTTTTTCTGCTTCTAATGTTCCTGCAGTCGTGACATCGGTCAGTACCGCGGCGCCAAGCACAGTTCGCTGACGATTCTGGTTCCTCCCGTTGCTCGCCTTCCGCGAGCAACGTCCGTCACTCGAACTGGTAGCGGTCGATGATGTCGTCCTGGATCGAGCGGCCCAGGTCGGTGAAGTAGGCGCTGTAGCCGGCGACCTTCACCACCAGGTCGCGGTAGGACTCAGGGTCGTTCTGGGCCGCGTGGAGCGTCTCGTTTGAGATGACGTTCGGCTGCACGTGCATGCCGCCCAGGTCGAAGTAGGTCGACAGCAGCGCCGCCATCTTGTCTACGCCCTCGTCGCTCTCGATGTAGGAGGGGTGCAGCTTCACGTTGAGCGACACGCCGCCGCTCAGCTGCCCGTGGTCGATCGCCGCCACGGACTTCATGTACGCCGTGAGCCCGTTGCCCTCGCCGATGCGGTTGGAGGGGGAGATGCCGTTGGAGATCGGCTCCCCGCGGCGCCTCCCGTCAGGGGTCGCCCCGATGTAGAATCCGTCGATGACGTGGTTGCCGTAGGAGTACATCCCGGCGCGGAATCCGCCGCCGCGGACGTTGGTGTGCTTCTCGGCCTCCTCGGTGAACGTCCTCACCAACTCGCGGGCGACGGCGTCGGCATCCTCATCGTCCCTGCCGTACTTGGGCGCCAGGTTCACCAGCCTCTGCCGCAGGTCCTCGGCTCCCTTGAAGTTCGCCTTGCACGCGGCCACCAGCTCGGACATGCTCAGCTCGCGGCGCGCGTACACGAACTCTTTTATCGCCAGCAGGGAGTCTACGCAGGTCGCGAGCCCCCGGCCGATGAGCGAGGTGAAGTCGTAGACCGCCCCGCCGCGGGTCATGTCCGTGGCGCTCTCGATACATCCGTCCATCATCGCCGAGACGTAAGGCGAGGGCAGGAACTGCATGTAGGCCCGGTCCTTGCCTTCGACGGCGGTCACCAGAACGTCTACGTTGTGCGCCAGCTGCCGCCTGAAGGCGGCCATGAAGTCGTCGAAGGTCCGGAAAGTATCGGGGTCGCCCGTCTTCAGCCCGGGCTTCTGGCCGAAGATGGGGATGGGAAGGCGCCCGTTGGTCATCGTCATGTAGAGGACCATCGGCAGCACGATCTCGTGGCCCCCCGGGCAGGCGAAGCAGTTGCCGCCGGCGCTCGTCTCGATGCAGCCGACGATGTTGTAGTCGCGCGCGTCCGCCGGCTCGATCCCGTTGCGGATGAGCGCCGGGACGATGACCTCGTCGTTGAAGAACGCGTGCCCGCTCGCGGTCCTGAAGACCTCCACGCCCCTGCGCAGGTAGTCGGGCGGCGAGCCCGCGTGCACCCGCAGCGAGAGCTGGTTGATGGCCCCGCGCATCCGCTCATACGCGTCGATCATCAGGAAGGAGAGCTCGTTGGTGGCGTCGTTGCCCTCCGCGTCGGTGCCCCCGATGATGAGGCAGTGCTGGCTGACGCCCAGGGTGCCGTTGGCCTCGGCGCCGATCTCGGGCACCAGCGACACGTTGGCGGTCAGCTTGAGGTTCAGCTCCTCCAGCAGGTCGAGCACCTCTTCCACCGTGATGTTGCCCTCGTCCATGTCCTTGCGGAAGAGAGGGTAGAGGTACTGGTCGGCACGCCCGATGCCAAGCACGTCGTGCATCCCGTACTGGATCTCGCCGATCACCAGCGCGAACCAGGTCGCCTGCACCGCCTCGCGGAAGTTCCTCGCGGGTCGCGCCGGGGCGTGCTCGAGGCCCTTCGCGATGCCCTCCAGCCGCTTGCGCTCTTCGGCATCGTCGGCGTCGGCAGCCGCGCCCAGCGCAAGTTCTCGAAGCCGCTCGGCGTAGATACAGGCCGCGTCCATGCTCACCATGGCGGCCTCGAGGAAGGCCTTCTTCGCCTCGTGGTCCTCATCACCCTGACCGAGCGAGTCGAGCCTGGCCTTCGCGCGCTCCTTTATCCCGAGAAAGCCCTCCTGGACCACTTTCTCCACCGGCAGGTGAAGGTGCCCCTGCACGTCGTAGCAGTACACGCCCATGTTGGGGTTGTTCTTGGACAGCTCGTCGCGGGTCTTCCAGGCGGTGAGTGCCCGGCCGGGGTGCTGCTTCTGGCCTTCCTTGATCCCGGCCATGATCCGCAGGTTGTCCCGCCCTGCGGTGCGCGCGAACCGCAGCATGTTGCCGACTTGCTTCGCCGTGCGCAGCGGGTTGCCGTGGACCGGCTCGATGATGCCCGACTCGATCCAGTTGCGCGCCTTGCGGTCGCGGAGAGAGCGTCCCTCCCAGTAGGGCAGGATCTCGGTCAGGAACTCGTTCCTGTCGGCGGGGCTTATCTTGAACGGGTGGCCTTTCTCGTCGAGTATCTCCATCTCCAGCTGTAGCACCCGCATGGAGTCGCCCCGCTCGGGCGCTATGACGGGCGAGATGTAGGAGTCGGTCTTGTTGCCGACTATCCACTCGTCGGCGTAGATGTGCACCGGCTGGTTCTCGCAGGTGGCCTTGAGCGCGAGAGCGTTGCGCATCGCCGGGTCCATCCCCTCGGTCTCCTTGTAGACGCGCGTGAACTGCCTGGCGCGCTCGAGACAGATCTCGTAGGAGGCGCCCAGCAGGCGGCTCTTGAGCCGTTCGATCCGGGGGCTGTCCTCCGCCAGGAGGTGCGAGGTGTCGAGAGCCTGAAGGGCCATGTGATCTCCTAACCGCTTCGTCAAAGTGACAGCAACGATTATAGTCCCGGGGCCCGCGGAGCAACAGGAGATATTACGGGTGGCAGCGCCCGCGGCAGCGCGCTATTTGTATGGCAGGACCCAGACCTCGCTGGCGGTCGGGATCGAGTCCCGCGTGATCTCGACCGGCCTGGAGCCTATCTCCCGCACCACGCCTTTGAAGCGCCTGGTGAACTCGTCGACCGGCTGGAGCGGGACCGTCCCGTCCGCGGTCCCGTAGTGCATCGGGAGCACGATGCCCGGCTCCAGGTCGCGGATGAGCCGCACCGCCTGTTCCCCGTCGATCGTGAAGACGCCGCCCACCGGCATCATGGCGATGTCGAGCCGGAGGAGCTTCTTCATCACGTCGTGGCCGGGCTCGTCGCCCAGGTCGCCGAAGTGGCCTATCCTGAAGCCTTCCTGCTCCCAGGTGTAGATCACGTTGGGCCCGCGCTCCTTGCCGCGCTTCGCGTCGTGCCAGGAGTCGAAGCCGCGCACCTTGAGCTTGCCCAGCTCGAACGTGCCGCTCGCCTTGATGACCTTCGCATCGCCGGCCACGCCGTCGAGGTAGCCGTGGTCATAATGCTGGTGTGTCATCAGCACCACGTCCGCGCGAACCGGGTCGTACGAATATCCGGTCTGGGGCGGCGTCGGGTCGACCACTACTTTCACGTCCTTGCCTGCCACGGCGAACATGGACTGACCGTACCAGGTGATATCGAGCTTCTGAGCCATAGTGAGCGTTCTCCTTGTCTCTATTCCTGGCTTACCTTCAGTGTTTCGTCTTCGACGCTGACCTTCGCCTTGCCTCCGGGCTCCCCTCTGGATCGGTCGGGGCGGAACCATGACCCCTGGCGACAATATAGCATTGCGGTCCTTGCCGGGCACGCCTGGCCGGGTGCCTCACGTGCGCCCTGTGGTGATATCATCTGGCGCAGCAGCCGCATCCCCGGGGTCAGGAGGTCTGAGGTGAACGTGGGAGAATGGACGACCATCCGCGCGCGGCTCGACCCGGGCAAGCCGATGGTCTCATGCGACGACGGCCGCTCGTACAACAACCTCGAGTTCAACCGGCGGGTCAACAAGCTGGCCAACTCGCTGCCCGGCGTGGGCGTGAAGCGCGGAGACCGTGTGGCCGCGCTGTTCCCCAACAACCCCGAGTTCCTCGAGCTGCTGTTCGCGGCCGGGAAGATCGGGGCTATCATGGTGCCGTTGAACTTCCGCCTGGCCCCGCCCGAGCTCGCCTACATACTCGAGGACAGCGGCTCGCGCGTGCTGCTCTACACTCCCGAGTTCGCGGCGCAGGCAGCCGAGCTGAAGGGCCTGGCCGGTGGGGTGGAGCACTTCATCGCGGTGGGGGGCGGCAACGAGGGGGACGTGGACTACGAGGAGTGGATATCCTCGGCCCCTGACACAGAGCCCGTGGTCGAGCGGGAGGTCACCCTGGAGGACCCCCACTTCATAATGTACACGTCCGGGACCACCGGCAGGCCCAAGGGCGCCGTCCTCACGCACGGCAACACGCTCTGGAACGGCGTCAACGCGATACTGATGTACTCGCTGTCCGGCGACGACATCATCCTGGTGGCCGCGCCGCTCTTCCACATAGGAGGCCTGTCGGCGGCGGCCACGCCGATCATCTACGGGGGCGGGCATGTCGTGCTTACGCGGTTCTTCGTCCCGGACCAGGTGCTCGAGTTCATAGAGAAGTACAAGATCACCGCGATGTTCGGGATCCCGATCATGTTCCTGCTGATGTCGATGAGCGACAAGTTCGCATCGGCGGACATGTCCTCAATCGAGGCGATGATCGCGGGGGGCGCCCCGTGCCCGGTCCCCCTGATNNGCGGGGCGAGATGGGCGAGATCGTGGTGCGGGGGCCCAACGTCTTCAAGGAGTACTGGAACATGCCCGAGGAGACGGCGCAGGCGCTGCGCGGCGGGTGGTTCCACACCGGGGACATGGGGCGCTTCGACGAGGAGGGCTACCTCTACATAGTCGATCGCAAGAAGGACATGATCATCTCGGGCGGGGAGAACATCTACCCCGCGGAGGTCGAGGACTGCATCCACGCGCATCCGGCCGTGGCGGACGTGGGCGTCATCGGGATGCGCGACGTCAAGTGGGGAGAGGCGCCGCTGGCGCTGGTCGTGGTCGCGCCCGGGAGCGAGCTCACCGAGGGCGAGGTCATCGAGTTCTGCAGGAGCAGGCTCGCCGGCTTCAAGACTCCCAGGAAGGTCATCTTCGTGGACGAGCTTCCCCGGACGCCCACGGGCAAGATCCTCAAGAAAGAGCTCCGTGCCCGCTACGTCGCCGGGGGAGACTCCTCGCTGGTCGAGAGGGATGAGCTGGGCGGCTGAAAAAACGCACCAGAGCGCCTGACCCCAGAGGTGCGTTCTGTTGATTTTCTTCAATCAAGGCGCCGACGGTTTGTGGTACGCTTTTCGCCTGCGAGGCTGATAGTCGCTCGACATCACCTTGGGACATTGAACCGCTTTACCGGAAGCTGAGAAACGATGATAAACACTGTCAACCGGGAGCTTGAGAAGGCGCTGGAGCAGCGCACGGGACAGAAGGTCCGCGACTGCTACCAGTGCAAGAAATGCTCCGCCGGCTGCCCCATCGCCTTCGCCATGGACCTCGTCCCCCACGAGGTGATGAAGATGGTCCAGTACGGCCAGGAGCGCAGGCTGATGCGGTCCTCGACCATATGGCTCTGCGCCTCCTGCGAGACCTGCACCACCCGCTGCCCCAATGAGATCGACATCGCCGCCGTCATGGACGGGCTGCGGCAGATGGCCCTTGAGGCCGGCGAGAGCCTGGGCGAGCCCGAGGTGGGCATGTTCCACAAGTCGTTCCTGGGCGGCATCAAGTACACGGGCAAGACCAACGAGCCGATCCTGATCGGCGCCTACAAGACGCTGAGCAGGCGGCTGTTCGACGACCTGGGGCTGGGGGCCGTGATGCTGGCCAGGCGCAAGATCAAGATACTGCCTCGAGTGGTCAAGGACCGCGCGGGCATGAGGCGCATATTCGACCGCACCGAGGGGGGACCGAAATGAGCCGCATTGACTTCTCCTACTTCCCGGGGTGCTCGCAGACGGGCTCGGCCGAGGAGTTCGGGCTGTCGACCGAGGCGGTCTGCGCCGCGCTGGGGATAGACCTCGAGGAGCTGCCCGACTGGAGCTGCTGCGGCGCGTCCTCGGCCCACATGACCAACGACCTGCTTTCCATCGCCCTGCCCGGGCGTGACCTGGCGCTGGCGAAGAAGATCGGCAAGGACCTGCTGGTGGTGTGCGCGGCGTGCTACTCGAGGATGAAGGTCGCGCAGAACCGCATCCTGTCGGACGAGGCGCTGGCGGCGGAGGTCGAGGCCGCGGTCGGCATGGACCCCAGGTTCACCGGGCGCATCAGGCACCTGCTCGACGTGGTGGCCAACGACATCGGCATGCGGGACATCAAGAAATGGCTTCGCGCCGACCTCGCTGGCTTGAAGGCGGTCCCCTACTACGGCTGCCTGCTGGTGCGCCCGCCCGAGGTCTGCTGCTGCGACTCGGTCGAGAACCCCACCGACCTGGACCGTTTCCTGAAGGGGCTGGGCGTGGAGGTCCGGCCGTGGTCGTTCAAGACCGACTGTTGCGGGGGCAGCCTGTCGCTGTCGCGCACGGACATAGTAGAGAATCTGGTGAACCGCCTCTACGTGCAGGCCGAGCACGCGGGCGCGAACTGCATCGTGACGGCGTGCCCGATGTGCGCGGCGAACCTGGAGATGCGGCAGCAGCCGGGAAAGTTTACTTTCACCGTGGTGCACCGGATGCCGGTGCTGTATTTCACCGAGCTGCTGGGGCTGGCGATGGGGCTGGACGCTCAAAGTTGGTTCAAGAGCCACCTGATAAGCCCTCTGCCTTTGCTGAAACAGTTGGACTTAGTCAATTAGAAACGGGTTACATCGAAAGGTTACGGCGAAGGGGCGGTGACGGAGAACGCGATTAAGCCGCCTAGAGAGTGACGGACAAATCGCGTTCGGAGGAACAATCCGATAAGGCTGAGATGAACGAAGACACGCCCAGGAATAAGACGAATAAGAAACCAACCGCCAAGAAGCCAGCGGGCAAGAAGGCCGCAGCCAAGAAGCCCGCTTCCAAGAAGGCGGCCAAGAGACCCTCAGCTACGAAGTCGGCGAAGAAACCCACTGCGAAGAAAGCCGCTACCGCTCCCGCCAAGACCGCCGCTCCCGCCGAGCCCAAGCCTGTCGGCGCGGTCATGGTCGTGGGCGGAGGCATCAGCGGCGTGCAGGCCTCGCTCGACCTGGTGGACATGGGCTACCGCGTCTACCTGGTCGACTCCGGACCCTCGATCGGCGGGTTCATGGGCCAGCTCGACAAGACTTTCCCGACCAACGACTGCTCCATGTGCATCCTGTCGCCCAAGCTGGTCGAGGTCGGCTCGAACAAGAACATCGAGCTCCTCATGCTCACCGACGTCATGGGCGTCGAGGGAGCACCCGGCGATTTCAAGGTGACGCTGAAAGTGCACCCGCGCTTCGTGGACATCGAAAAGTGCACCGGCTGCGGCATCTGCAGCGAGAAGTGCCGGGTCAAGATCAAGGACCCCTACAACGCGGGCCTGTCACGCGCCCCCCTCATCCGGGTCCCGTTCCCGCAGGCCGTTCCCGGAGCGGCTTTCATCGACCCCACCAAGTGCCTCCACTTCCTGGCGGACAAGTGCGGCAACTGCCTCCAGGAGTGCCCGGCGGGCGCGGTCGACTACGAGCAGGAGGAGAGGACCGAGGTCGTCGAGGTCGGCTCGATAGTCCTCGCCGCGGGCTACGAGCCGTTCGACGCCAGCGCCAGGGCCGAGTACGGCTACGGCGTCTACGACAACGTCGTGACCAGCGTCGAGTTCGAGCGGATCCTTGCGGCCAACGGGCCCACCGGCGGACACGTCCTGCGGCGCTCCGACGGCGAGCCCGCCAAAAAGATCGCCTTCATCCAGTGCGTGGGCTCGCGCGACTCCACCACCGGCAACAGCTACTGCTCGTCCGTATGCTGCATGTACGCGACCAAGCAGTCGATCATCGCTAGAGAGCACGAGCGGTCGATCGAGCCGACGATATTCTTCATAGACATGCGCGCGGCCGGCAAGGGCTTCGAGGAGTACTACCAGAAGGCGAAGAACGAGCAGGGGATCAGGTACGTGCGATGCCTCGCCTCTTATGCCAAGGAGCTGCAGCCGGACAAGAGCATGCTGATCGGCTACGTCGACGAGAATGGCGCCGCGGTCGAGGAGGTCTTCGACCTGGTCGTGCTCTGCGTGGGCATCGAGCCCCGCGCCAGGGAGCTTGCGAGCGCGGTCGGCGTGGACCTCAACGAACACGGTTTCATCGACACCGGCGACTTCCTGACCGTCGAGACGTCGCGGGAGGGCGTGTTCGCCTGCGGCGCGGTCGAGAGCCCCAAGGACATCCCGGACAGCGTGGTGCAGGCCAGCGCCTCGGCGGGCATGGCCAGCGCTAAGCTCACCGCCGGCAGGGGCGACTTGATGGAGAAGGTCTCCTACCCGGTCGAGCGCGACGTGTCCGGCGAGGAGCCGCGCGTCGGAGCGGTGATCTGCCGCTGCGGGACCAACATCGGCGGCGTGGTCGACGTGCCGGCCGTGGTCGAGTACGCGCGCAGCCTGCCGGGCGTCGTCTTCGCCGAGGAGCGTCTGTACGCCTGCAGCCAGGACGCGCAGGAGTGGATCCGCGAGACGGTCCGCGAGAACCGCTTGAACCGCCTGCTGGTTGCCTCCTGCACCCCCCGCACGCACCAGCCCCTGTTCAGGGAGACGATGCGCAGCGCCGGACTCAACAAGTACCTCTTCGAGATGGCCAACATNNCATCCGCGAGCACTGCTCCTGGGTGCACATGGACATGCCGGAGCTCGCCACCGACAAGGCCAAGATGCTGGTGAAGATGGGCATCCAGAAAGCCGCCCTGCTGGAGCCGCTCGCCGACGGCGTCTCGCCGGTGACGCCTCGTGCGCTGGTCATCGGTGGCGGCGCCGCGGGGATGACCGCCGCCCTGCAACTGGCCGACGCGGGCTTCACGACCTACCTCGTTGAGAAAGAGCGCGAGCTGGGCGGCAACATGCGCCACATCACGACGACGCTCGAGGGCGCCGACGTCGCCGCCAAGCTGGACGAGCTGACCAGGTGCGTGCTGGCGCACCGCAACATCGGGCTCTACCTCGGCTCCGAGGTGGAGTCGGTGGACGGCTTCGTGGGCAAGTTCCACTCGACCATCGGGACCCCCGAGGGCGACGTCGAGGTCGACCACGGTATAGTCGTTGTGGCCACAGGAGGTCTCGAGTACGAGCCCGCCGCGGGCGAGTACGGGTGGGGAGACCCGCGCGTCATCACCCAGACCGAGCTGGAGAGGCGCATCGATGAAGAGCCGTCCTCGCTCGAGGGCGTGCGAGACGTGGTGATGGTCCAGTGTGTGGGCTCGCGCAACGAGGAGCACCCCTACTGCAGCAAGATCTGCTGCGGGGTCGCGGTGAAGAACGCGCTTACGCTGGCCAAAGCGGCGCCCGATGCCAGGATGAACGTGTGCTACCGGGATATGCGGACCTACGGCCTTGCCGAGGACAAGTACCTGGAGGCGCGCGACGCGGGTGTCAACTTCATCCGCTTCGAGGAAGACTCGCTCCCCGAGGTCAAGGACGTGTTCGGCAACGTGCAGGTGCGCGTGGCGGACGCCAACCTGCGAGGCGAGGAGGTCGTCCTCAACCCCGACCTGGTGGTGCTCTCCTGCGGCGTGGTGTCCAACCCGGACGCGCGGACGCTGGCGCCCAGGCTCAAGGTCCCGCTGACCGCCGACGGGTTTTTCCTGGAGGCGCACGTGAAGCTGCGCCCGGTGGACTTCTCCACCGGCGGAGTATTCCTGGCGGGGCTGGCGCACTTCCCCAAGCACCTCTCCGAGAGCATGACCCAGGCCAGCGCCGCGGCGACGCGCGCGGAGTCCGTGCTGTCCAAGCCCGACGTGGTCACCGAGGGGATCGTTGCCAGCGTTGACGCGTCGATGTGCTCCGGCTGCCGCAAGTGCGTCGCGGTCTGCAGCTACGAGGCTATCTCGTTCGACGAGGAGGCCGGGGTGGCCGTCGTGAACCGCTCGCTCTGCAAGGGCTGCGGGGCCTGCAGCGCCGCGTGCAGCTCCGGAGCCAACCGCCTGGCCGGTTACAAATCCGAGCAGATAATCGCCCAGGTCAAGGCCGCCTGCGCGGGGTTGTAGCAGCCCGGGGGAAAGCGCTGCTCCCCGGCTGAAGAAACCATCAGTTCTTCACGATTCCCTGCCGGCAACGCCGACGAGACGCCGGAGCTGCACCCGTATTTGACCCGTTCGCTCCCCGGTAAACCTGCCTGGCGAAAACAGACTTTATTTATCTGGTCTGGCGGACCCCAAATCGGGTAGAATTAGGGGCTTTCACAGGGCAGGTCCACGACCGGGACGGTTGGCATGAATCCACTTGCAGAAGAGTTGAACGTTACGCTGAGAGAGGCGAGCCCCGAGCTGTTCGGGGCGCTCTCGAGACTGGGCAGGGAGCTCTTTTTCCCCAGGGGCATACTTACGCAGACCGCCGAGGCGCGCGAGAGGGCGGGAAAGTACAACGCCACGATCGGCATCGCCCGCCAGGACGGCGAAGCCATGCACCTGCCGGCGATGATGAAGCATGTCAAGGGCTTGAGCCCCGACGAGACGGTCGACTACGCGCCGTCCTACGGCAACATGCGTCTGCGCAAGGCATGGCTCGCCGACATGCTCGCCAAGAACCCGTCGCTTGCCGGCAGGAAGACGAGCCTGCCGGTCGTCACCAGTGGCATAACCCACGGGCTGACCGTGGCAGGCGAGATGTTTCTCGACCCCGGCGACCTGGTGGTCATGCCAGATAAGGCGTGGGGCAACTACAACATGATCTACGGGGTGCGGCGCGAGGCCGGCATACGCAGGTTCAAACTCTTCGACGGCGGCAGCTTCAACACGGCGGCCATGGCCGAGGCGCTGGGAAAGGCGCTCGACGACAAGGGCAAGGCGCTGCTGCTCCTCAACTTCCCCAACAACCCCACCGGCTATTCGATCCGGCGCGACGAGGCCGACGGCATTGTCGAGGCCGTGCTTGCGGCGGCGGGGCCGGGACGAGACGTCATAGTCGTCCTGGACGACGCCTACTTCGGGCTCTTCTACACAGAGGACGCCCTGACCGAGTCGCTGTTCGGAAGGTTCGCCGGCGCGAGCAAGCACGTCTTCCCTGTGAAGCTCGACGGGGCCACCAAGGAAGAGTACGCGTGGGGGCTCCGGGTAGGGTTCGTGACCTTCTCGGTCGCGGCGCAGGGGCGCGAGGACGAGGTGCACACCGCGCTGGAGAAGAAGGTCGGCGGCACGGTGCGGGGCAACATCAGCAACTGCTCGCAACTCTCGCAGTCACTGGTCCTGTCCGTGCTCGAGGACCCCGCGTACGCGGCCCAGAAAGAGGAGAAGTTCGAGGAGATGAAGCAGCGGGCCACGCGCGTCGCCGAGGTGCTGGCAAACCCGGCCTACGCCGAGGTGTGGGAGCCCTACCCGTTCAACGCGGGCTACTTCATGAGCATCGCACTCAAGGGCATCGACGCCGAGCAGTTCCGGCTCCGCCTGCTCGATTCCTACGGGGTCGGGGTCATCGCGGAGGGTTCGTCCGATATTCGAATCGCGTTCTCGTGCCTGGAAGTGGACGAGATCGCCGACCTGTTTGATATAATGTATCGTTGCGCCGGAGAGATGAAGGAATAAGAACCCAGGCGCCATGAATCAGCCGGTCCCGGCGGGTCCATCCCGCGGACAAAGGAGCGACCGAAATGTCCCAGAACAGCATATACATCATTGACGTGACCAACCGCGACGGGGTGCAGACCTCGCAGCTTGGCCTTGCGAAGATCGAGAAGACCATCATCAACATGTATCTCGACCAGATGGGCGTCTTCCAGAGCGAGGCCGGCTTCCCCACCACCAACCACGAGACCAACTACCTCACGGGGAACCTGGAGCTGGTGGAGACAGGGGCGATCAAGCGGCTCAGGATAGCCGGGTGGCTGCGCGCCATCAAGGCCGACATCGAGCTGGCCAAGGAGATGGTCCCGGGGATAGAGCACGCCAACATCTCCATCTCCACCTCGCCGCAGATGATCAACGGGAAGTGGAAGGGTGAGCGGACGTTCGACGACGTGATCGAGATGATGCGCGAGGCGCTTGCCCGCGCCTACGAGCTCGACTACAAGACCATCGCGGTGAACGCAGAGGACGGCTCGCGGACCTCGATGGAGGACCTGATCAAGTTCACGCGGGCGGCCAAGGAAGGCGGAGCGGTGCGTATCCGCTACTGCGATACCCTGGGCTACGATGACCCGTTCACGGTGTACGACCGCATGAAGACCCTGGCCGAAGAGGTCAAGCTCGACATCGAGCTCCATTGCCACAACGACCTGGGCATGGCGGTGGCGTGCTCGGTGGCCGGCGCAAAGGGCGCTATCGACGGCGGGGTGGACGCCTACGTCAACACCACCGTCAACGGAATCGGGGAGCGGGCCGGCAACGCCGACCTCATCTCCTGCCTGCTGGCGATCAAGAAGTCGAGCGGGCTCGAGGGGCGCTACCACGTCGATCCCAACATAGACCTGACCAACTCCTGGCGCCTGGCGAAGTACGCGTCCTACGCGTTCGGGGTCCCGATCCCGGTGAACCAGGTCGGGGTGGGGCGCAACGCGTTCGCGCACGAGTCGGGCATCCACGCGGACGGGGCGCTCAAAGACCGCCGCAACTACGAGCTCTACGACTGCGAGGAGCTCGGACGCGGCGAGCCGGAGATCGTCGAGACAGGCCGCATGATCACGACCGGCGCGTACGGCGGGGTCAAGGGCTTCCGCAATGTCTACGACCGCCTGGAGGTCGAGTTCAACTCCGACGAGGAAGCGCGCGAGATCCTCGACCTCGTCAGGCTGGCAAACGTCACCACCGGAAAGCCCCTCACCGAGGACGAGCTGAAGTTCGTGGCAATGTACCCCGAGGAGGCCCGCGCGATCCTCACGCTCTCCATATACCAGGAGCCCAAGCTCAAGGACAAGCGCACCAGGGTCACCCGCAAGGTCGGCTTCCCCTGGGAGAAGGCCCAGGCCGAGAAGCACTGAAGCGCAAGGTTCGGGGTCAGACCCTTTTACTTGCGTTTTTGAATAGCGAGTCGTCTGTAGGACGGAAATGCAAGTCCAAGGGTCCAACCCTGAGACTTGCGTTTGGGGAGGTCCGGTCATGGGTGGCAACGAGATCCAATGGATGAGCGCGCTCGAGCTCATCGACGCTTACGTCAGCAAGCAACTTTCCCCGGTTGAGGTCACCGACGCGCTCCTCGAGCGCATCGAGCGGATCAACCCCGATATCAACGCCATCGTCACCCTCACGGCCGACGCCGCCAGGGAACAGGCCAGGACTTCGGAGCGCGCCTACGCGGAAGGGAAGGCCGGCCGGCTCGAGGGCGTCCCCATAACCATCAAGGACCTGATCCCGGTCAAAGGCGTTCGCACCACCTTCGGTTCCAAGCTATTCGAGGACTACGTTCCCGAGGCTGACGCGGTCCTGGTGGAGCGGATCAAGGAAGCGGGCGGCGTGATACTCGGCAAGACCAACGTGCCCGAGTTCGGGCTAGTCGCGGTCACGGACAACTCGGTGTTCGGCCCGACCTGGAACCCCTGGGACAAGAAGAAGACCGTGGGCGGCTCGAGCGGTGGGGCGGCCGCGGGGCTGGCGGCGGGGCTGTCCCCACTGGCGGTGGGCAATGACGGAGGCGGCTCGATAAGGATTCCCGCGGCCCTCTGCGGCGTCGCGGGCCTAAAGCCCCAGTTCGGGCGCGTGCCCTCCTGGCCCCACGCGGTGCACGGCTGGGAGACGATGAACCACGAGGGGCCGATGGCGCGCACGGTGTCCGACGCGGCGCTGCTGCTCAACGTCATGGCGGGCCGGGACGAGCGCGACCGGTTCTCCCTGCAGGACAGCCCCACCAACTACCTGAGGGTGGTCGAGGGGAACGTCCAGGGGCTTCGCGTGGCGTTCACCTCCGACCTGGCGGCGGTGACGGTCGACCCCGAGGTCGCGGACATCGCCAAGCGCGCGGCGCTGTCCTTCTCGGAGATCGGGTGCGACGTCGAGCTGGACGACCCGGGCATCCTCGACATGTCCGGCGACCTGGCGACGCTGGTCATCGCCGAGACCGGCGCGGCCCACGAGCACCACCTGGAGGAGGCCGCGGAGAAGATGTTCCCGCCCTACAGGCCTTTCCTGGAGCTCTCGAGCGTCTTCACCGCCCGCGACCTGGCGCGCGTGGGCTTCCACCGGGAGGACATCTGGGAGAAGCTCTGGCCGTTCTTCGAGACCTACGACGCGCTGCTGACCCCGACCACGATATGCCCGGCCTTCGACTTGAAGCCCGGGGGGATGATCTCGCCGGAGGTAGTGAACGGCGTTGAGGTCGGGCCGGCAAACTGGATCGCCTACACGTTCCCCTTCAACTTCACGGGCCAGCCCGCGATGTCGATCCCCTGCGGCTTAACGGCCACCGGACTGCCGGTGGGCCTGCAGATAGTGGGCAGGCGGTTCGACGAGTCGACCGTGCTCAGGCTCGCCGCGGCGTTCGAGCGCGCACACCCCTGGCGCGACAAGCACCCGGTCTAGGACAGGTACTTTCTGCTTTCGAGAACGTTTCATGAAAAGAGGCTCCAAAAGTAGAAAATAGAGTAGAAAGTACCTGTCCCCACCACTTTCTCTTATACTGATGAAATGAAGGTTTACAGCATCGCCTATCTCGGAAGCGACAACGAAGCAGTGCTGGGGCTCGAGACGGCGCTCAAGGGAGACGGCCTTCGGTTCATGAGCGCCGGCGCGGATTACCAGGGTATGCAACGGGCCGTTGATTTCAACGCCGACGTACTGCTCTGGGACAAAGAGAACCTGCCGCCCGACGCCGCGATCCCGGTCGAGGAGCTCAGGAAGGCGGGGCTGTCCAGGCAGCCCATCGTTGTCGTTCTGGCGGCCGACGACATCGAGGGGGCCGTGAAGAGCCTGGCAGGCGGCGCCGCCGACTTCATGTTCAAGCCCTTGCGCGAGGACCCGCTTCCCCGCATCATCGCCGCCCTCAACACCGGCGCCAAGCAGNNGAGTACCAGATACTCTGGATGAACCGGGCGGCTGAGGAGATCTTCGGCGAGGGTCAGCGCGGCGGCGCGTGCCACCACATCTTCTACGACCGCACCGAGCCCTGCGAGGTTTGCGCCAAGACCAGGGGCTCGGCCCGCTGGAGGGCCACCCTCAAGAACGGCAAGAGCTACCGCTTCATCTCGGCTGTCATGCGCAACTCCAGGGGCGAGGTCGAGAAGCTGGCCGTCGGGACCGACATCACCCCCGACCAGGAGGTCAGCAAGATACACAAGACGTTCATCGCGAACGTGAGCCACGACCTCCGCACGCCGCTGGCCGCGATCGATCAGTACGTAAGCATCCTGCTCGACGGGCTCGCNNGAGAACCTCATCGACGCGAACAAGATCCTGTCCGGCGACTACAAGCTGACGATGGAGGTAGTGGAGGTCAGCGACATCGTCGCGGTGGTGCACGACCGGCTGCAGTCACAGGCGGCCGACAAGGGGATCACGATGCAGGTCCAGGTAGCCGACGGACTGCCGCCGGTGTACGCTGACAAGTCGCGCATCGCGCAGGTCGTCGCCAACCTGGCCGGCAACAGCATCAAGTTCACCGAGCAGGGAATGCTGCAGATCAGGGCGGGGTTCATGCCCCGCGACGAGGGCAGGGTCATCGTCTCGGTCGAGGACACCGGGATCGGCGTCCCCAAGGAGGACCTGGGCAAGATATTCGACCTCTTCTACCGGGTCGAGAAAGACAAGGTCTACGTCGAGGAGGGCGCGGGGCTGGGGCTCGCGATCTCCCGCGAGATAATACGCGCGCACGGCGGCACCCTGTGGGCCGAGAGCATGGAGGGGATGGGCAGTGCCTTCCACTTCTCCATCCCGTCCTACCAGGGTCAGGCGGCCGTACGATGAACCCGGGAGGGACGATTGGCTGACGGCGAACGCAGCCTCATACTGGTGGCCGACGACGACAAGGACCTGGTCATGGCCATGTCGATCCGCCTCAAGGCCGCGGGCTACGACATCATCACCGCCCACGACGGCGAGGGCGCCTACGAGCAGGCCAGCCAGAACAAGCCCGACCTCATAATACTCGACGTGCGGATGCCCTCCGGCGGTGGCTTCTCGTCCATCGACCGGATGAAGCATTCGCTCAACACGCGCAACATCCCCGTGATCTTTCTCACCGCCTTCGACGACGAGGAGATGAGGGAGGAGGGCCGCAAGCTGGGGGCTGTGGGGTTCTTCCGCAAGCCGTTCAACGACGATGAGTTCATGGCGGCGATCGCCGGAGTGCTCGAGCACAAGGGCGGCGGCCACGGCGGCTTCTAGGATTTATCAGGGCTCGTTGCTGTTCTCCATATACCCGATCGAGTCGGTCCCGCCCCCGCGGTTGTGCCAGTACATCGCCCGCTCCGCGACGATCTTCAAGTTGCCGCTCACTTGAATTGACACGTCGGAGTTGGGCAGGTCGTTGTTCACGTTCACCGTCGCACGGGACCAGGGCGGGATGATGACCTGAGGTCCTATTTCCTGCCCATGCGGCGTCGCGTAAAAAACGTTGACGATGTTCTCCTCTCCATTGGGGTTGGCGATGAGCACATAAGTCTCAAACCCGTAGAGGGTGGTGCCCTCCGCCATGTAGCAGTTGTCCGCTGGGGCGGTGACCCCGATGGTGTCGTGCCCGGCCTTGCCGGTCCCGTTGTTCCAGTACATCGAGCGCTCGCAGATCACTCCCTGGTTGGCGGTCACGCTGGTCGAAAAGTCGGCGTCGCCGACGAGGGTGCGGGTGTCGACNNCGACGGGTTCTGCACCAGCACGTACGTGTCGAAGCCCCACTTGGTGCTGCCCTCCGCCATGAACCAGCTCTTCGCCGGGGCCGTCGTGCCGATGCTGTCGTGCCCGCCGCGGCGGTTGTCCCAGTACATGCTGCGCTCGGCCACGACCGGCTGCGTCGCGTTGAGGGTCACGCTGACGTCCGACGGCGGGATGTCGTCGTTCACCTTGATCGTTTTTCGTGAGAGGGCAGCGACCGCGATGGGCGCCCTCTTGCGCGGCCCCGCGGGCGTGTTGTAGGTGATGTTGACGGTCGAGCTCTTGGCCCCCGTGTTCTGGATGCAGACGAACTCCTCGAAGCCGTAGTTCGTGCACCCCTCGGCGAGGTACCAGGTGTTCGAGGGCGCGGTCACGCCGATGGAGTCGCTGCCCTCGATGCGGTTGTTCCAGTACATGGAGCGCTCGCAGACGACGTCCACGTTCGAGTCGACCCTGACCGCGACGTCGGCCCCGGGGACCACGTCGGCGACGTTGATGGTCGCCCGCGAGTAGGCCGGCAGCGTGAAGGGTACACTGATTATCTGGCCGCCGCCGTTCGAAAGCATGTAGCGCGCCTGGACCACCCCGTTGCTGGGCGTCGGGTTCTGGACGCACACGAACTCCTCGAAGCCCCAGTCGGTCGAGCCTTCCGCGAAGTACCAGCTCCTGTTGACCTTGGGAGGCGCCACGCCGGCGCTGTGCGTGCTGGCGACGGCCGCCCCACAGGTCGCAAGCGCCACTACGGCGCACGCCAGCAGGGCCGTCATCGCGAGAAAACCTTTGCCTGCTGAGCCGTTCATCCGCATGTCAGCCTCCCTTGCCAGCATGCAAGTTTTGGGGTCAGACCCTTCAACTTGCGTTTTTAGTCGACGGCCGGCGAGACGCCGGTGCCGCGCTCGAGGTCCAGTTCCGCTTCCGCCGGCAGCGGCGCCGTGACGGACTCCGCCCTCCTCGATAGTATTACCGTCGCTACAAGTATGAGACAGAAGGCGACGATCCGTAGCACTGTGAGCTCCACGTTGTGTGGGAACCTCTCGTTGAGGGCGATCATCCCGACCGCGATGGGCACGAGCTGCGACAGGCCCGCCATGATCGGCACCACCACGATGGCCATCCCCTTCTGCAGCGCGGACTGCAGGACGATGAAGGAGGGAAACAGCGTCAGGGCCCACGCGAGGAGGAAGACGCTCGAGAACAGCGCCCCGAGCCCCTGGTGCGCCCAGCGGGACCCCCAGTCCTCCAGCATCAGCTTGGCGAAGACCGCCGAGATGCCGTACATGAGCCCGACCGAGAAGCCCATGGCCGCGGCCAGGCGCGCCTGCGAGCCGTGACGGACGGCTAGGGGAACGACGATAGCGAGGGTCACCAGCACCGCGGTGAAGATCCACAGCGCCGTGGCAGAGTAGACCGTGTGCTTGGTCTTCACCGGCTCGACCAGGCTGACGCTAATGAGTATCACCCCGAGGATGACCATGCCGATGGCGATGAGGTCGGCGCGGCGCGGCTTCTCCCCCAGGTTCTTGACCGCGAGGTAAGCGAGGAGCGCCACGCCCGAGGCCATCAACGGCTGGACTATGGAGATCGGCGCGTTGGCCAGCGCGTACGCGTAGGCGACGCTCCCCAGCACGATGACGACGATGCTGGCGACCCAGCGCCGGTTGGTCAGGAACGCCTTCAGCACCGGCCACGAGAGCTGGAGCTTGACCTCGGGCAGCGTGTCGACCGCCTTCTTCTGCATGTACAGCGCGTAGTAGAAGGCGAGTGACGCCACGACGGCGCACGCTACGGCTACCACTGTTCCCATATCACTTCCTAGGTGGACATCCCTTGCGGAGCCGCTTCACTTGCCGGATGAACGACCGATATGTCCCCGGCCTCGGCTCTCATGGACAGTATGATGGTGCCGGTCATGATCAGCGCGAACGCCAGGACCCGCACGGCTTTCAAGAGGTTGGACGCGGGAAACACCTCGCCCAGCGCGAGGGTTCCGATCATGATCGGCACCAGCTCCATCAGGCCGTTGTAGATAGGCGCGACGATGATGGCCATGCCCTTCTGCAGCGCCGCCTGCAAGAGCACGAAAGCGATCACGTAGGTGATGATGCACGCGACCAGAAAGATGACGAACAGCTCGATGTGCGTGTTGATGTGGACCAGGTATAGCATCACCAGGCGCTGGTACACCGCCGCGATGCCGAAGAAGAGCCCGACCGATATGCCCAGCCCGACCGAGAGCCGGCCCGGGCTGCCCCTCATCAGCAGCGGGATGAGCACCGCGAGCCCGATCACGACCGCCGAGAAGATCGGGATCTCCCATCCGTGGCTCAGCTTGTCCCTGGGCAGGCCTTGCGCGAGGCTGACGGCGATGAGGATGACTCCCAGCACGCTCATCCCGATAGCGGCGATGTCGATGCGGCGCGGCTTCTCTCCCAGGTGTTTGATAGCCAGGTAGGCGAGGAACGCCACGCCCGAGGCGATGATGGGCTCGACGATGGAGACGGGGGCGAGCGTGAGAGCGAGTGAGTAGAGGGCAAAGCCGACGACGTTCACGATCTGCGCCCACATCCAGGGCCAGTTGGTGATGAACGCCTTGGTGGTCGACCAGAGGTGCTTGAACTGTACTTCGGGCAGGGCGCCGACGGCCTTCTTCTCGAGGTATATGGCGTAATTGAACGCGAGCGCCGCGACAATCGCGCATGCGATCGCAAAGAATTCCCTCACCGGGCCTCCAATCGGTTGCCCCCGAGTCTACATGAGGAAGGCGGCGCGGGCCATCTGCGATTTCGCCCTAATCGCCGACGCGGACGAGCTCGTACTCCCTCGAGCCCAGGCCAAGCTCCTGCGCGTGCACCAGCTGGCGCACCGAGGCGGTCCCGGCCCCGGCGAGGAAGGTGCTCTTGGTCTGTGCGCTCGGCTCGCGGGCCTGCGACTCCTCGGCCAGGTAGCGCATCACCATGTCGGAGGCGGCCTGGTCGATGGCCACCGGGTCCTTTGACGCCATGAAGCCGATGTCCGGGACGCTGGGTGCGGCGCTGTAGTTCCAGCAGTCGCAGGACGGCGTGACGTTGACCAGGAACGAGAAGAACGCGACCCGGCCCTTCTTGTTCGCGAGCACCGCAGCGGTGATCTCGGCGAGCTTTTCCTGCGCCTCCGACGGGTTTCCGCGCCACTCGATACGCACGGCGCGCGATGGGCACATGGCCAGGCACTCGCCGCAGCCGATGCAGACGTCCGTGTCGACGAACATCTTGCCATCGCGCTCCGAGATGGCCTGCGCGGGGCAGTTCTCCAGGCAGCCCTGGCACATGTCGCAGGCTTCGGCGTCGATGCGCGGCCGGACCTGGTCGTGCACCGCGAGCTTCATCCTGCGCCCGCCAGCGCCCATGCCCAGGTTTTTAATTGTGCCGGCGAAGCCCGTGAGCCCGTGCCCGGTGACGTGAGTGGAGACGACCAGGCTGTCGGCGTCATAGATCGCCGCGGCGACGTCGACCGTCTCGAAGTGCTTGCAGTCCAGGCGGACGGCCTTGACGTCCGAGCCGCGCAGTCCATCGGCGATCACTATGGGAGCAAGCACAGCCTCCGGCGAGAAGCCGTGCTCAGCGGCGATGATGAGGTGGTCGCGGGCGTTGGTGCGCCCGGAGAAGTACAGGCAGCCGGTGTCGGTGAGGAAAGGCCGCGCGCCTTGCTCGATGATGTCGGCCACGAGCGGGCGCAGGAGCGCCGGCGAGACGAACGAGGTGCAGCCCCGCTCCCCGAAGTGGCATTTAACGGCCGTGAGGTCGCGCTCGTGAATCACCTCGGCGAAGCCCGCTTCCTTGAACAGCATGTGGATCTTCTCGACGTTGCCCCTGCCCGGCTGGCCGCCGGCGGGGGCGAAGTAGACTTTTGGCAGCATGCGCATCCCCTCCCTGGCGCGATTATACCTGACCGGCCCGCGGGCGGCTTGATATAATCGGGTCTCCTGACGACACGAACGGCTGGAGGTGACCGGCATGGGGGACGAGTTCTTCGCGGGGATCGACCAGGTCGAGTTGAAGGTGGACGGCGGCCAGGCCAGGTTCCCCATTTTCTATCGGGAAGCGCGCATGTTCGCGCTGCTGCTGCCCGCGAACCTGCTGGCGCTGAGGAGGCTGATGCCGGACGCGCGGTTCGCGCCGGCGCAGGTGCTTCCGGGCGTCGGGGCGCTGTACCTGGCGGCATTCGAGTATTCCGACACTGACATCGCGCCCTACAACGAGTTCGCCATCGGCGCAGTGCTCAACACCCCGTACTTCGCGGGGGTGCCGTGCTATAACCTGCTCCGCCAGTACTTCGCGGACTTCTTCGACGTCTATATCCACCACCTGCCGGTGACCACCGAGATCGCGCTGCGCGCCGGTCGCGACTTCTACAACTATCCCAAGTTCATCGGCGGCATCGAGTTCAGCGACACGGACGACACCATCACCTGCGACCTGTCGCGTGAAGGTTCCCACATCATGACCATCGCCACCGGCAAGGTGCCCGGCGCCGCGATGGGGGAGATGAAGATGTTCTGCAATCTTTACCAGTACAGGCAGCCGCAGCGCGCGGAGTTCAAGCTGAACGTGCTCGAGGGCAGCATGAGGTGGCTTCCCAACGACGTCTCCTGGTCGTTCAGCCGGGGAAGCGACATCGGGCGCGAGCTCTCCGGCGTCGTCGTCGGAAACCGCGCGATCGCGAGCCTGTACATGCCGAAGATCCAGGCGATACTGTACGGGCCGGAGTACATACCGATACCGCTGATGCAGCGCACGGTGACGTCGCCCGGCTTCATGCCGAAGCCGGCAAAGAAGCCCGCGGCGAAGAAGACAAAGTCGTAAAACGCAAGTTAAGGGGTCTGACCCCAAAACTTGCGTTTTGGATCGAACGGAGGACACGTGGAAGAAAACGCGAGCCCCTGCGGCTGCGCCTGCGGCAACGCCGAAGGCAAGCCCGAGCAGGACAAAGACGCGATGCGCTTCCTCATCGGCAGCGGCGTGGCCATGCTCGCATACGGCGGCTCGGTGGTCGCCAGGCGGCGACCGAAGTGGCTGCCGCTGTGGCTGGCCGCGCTGGTGACCTGGTTCACGCTCTGCAAGTACCTGATCTGCGCGCGCTGCGAGTACTACGGCGAGGCGTGCGACTTCTATTACCTGGGCAAGTTCGCCGCCAAGATGTTCGAGCGCCAGCCCGACCGCACGCTCGACACCGTGGGAATAGTCGCCGAAGGTGGCTCGGTCGCGGTCCTGCAATTCCTGCCCGCGATCGCGGCCCTGGGGAAGTGGAGGATGTTCTTCACGTTCCTCGCGCTGCTGGGCATCAACCAGGCCGCGCAGCTGCAGATCTGCTGCCGCCGCTGCATCCAGTACTCGACAGACCCCTGGAAGCGGGACACCTGCCCCAGCTACAGGCTGGCGCAAAAGCTGTTCGAGTCGGACTGAAGACAAGGCCCCCCGNNAAGGAGTGGTAGACCCCCTTGGGGAGCAGCGCGTTCCCAGGCGACAGCAGGTTCACGTCGGCGGTGCTGCAGATCACCACGCCCCTGGCCTTGTTGACCTGGGCATCGGCATAGTGCGGCACGCGCACGGGGTTTCCGTCCTTGTCCAGCTGCGCGGACCCATCCTTGTTCAACAGCAGCGACCCCGCGCTCAGCTCGGCCGGCGCGATCTCTTCGCCCAAAGTCCAGGTGATCGGGTTTATGGCTATGCCGCCCGGCATGGTGACCGGGTTCACCCCACCGAGCACGGGCGCCTCAGTGTTGTACGAGACTATGACCCCGGTGTCGGAGGGGCCTGTTGCGAATTTCAGGTTGGGATTCTGCTTGAGGTACTGCGGGGTTATCGAAAAGCCTATGACGTAGGCCGCGACCATCCGCTTGTAGACCTTGGGGTTCTTCTTCATGTAGTCGGCCAGTATGTTTGCGATGAGGTTGGAGCCCTGCGAGTGTCCCGCCAGGATGAACGGGCGGCCCTTGTTGTAGTTCTTGATGTAGTAATCGAACGCCGACATCGCGTCCGAGGTCGGTATGCCGGCCTCGAGCTTGAGCTGCTGCGGGATAGGCAGGCTGCTCTTGTACATGGCATCGACCTGCCTGTTGTATGGCGCGTAGATGTCCGCCACGTTCTCAAAAGCGGTGGCCGTTCGAGTCAATGCGTTCTTCGCGCCCGTCTGCATGGCGGGATCGTCGATAGGTCCGATGTTCGGGGAGTTCGCATTGGGCTTCTGGTAGGTGGTGTCGCTGAGGTAGAAGACATCCACCTTCTTCTTGGGCGCGGTCGTCGAAGGCAACGCCAGCCAGTTAGAGGAATTAGCATAGTTGGGGTTCCCGCTTTTCGACGTAGCCGGGGTGGTGGTCTTACCGCTACTCGAGCTGCTTCCACAGCCGGCTACCAGCCCGACTAGAGAGGCAATCGCGATTAAAAGGATGGCAATTCCCGCAAACTTCTTCATCAACCGGCCCCTTTTTCCGTTGGCTTCCACTACTGAATGCCGAAACTTTATCTGCTGCAAAGAGTGACACCCTATTGTAAGTGATTACTTGCCGCAATGAGATAGCGGCACATTGCCGGCACTGTTTGTCGAGACACTGGGGCGGGCTCGCCGAATGTTGTAGGGCGGGTTCTATCCGACGTTTTCAGATTCGTGACCCGCTATCTTGACTCGGGCACGAGCGGCCCGGGGTGGGTCTTTCGAGCAGTTCCGCAGCGTCCGTCATGAAAAGAAAGTCCGCGGAGTCGGCACGCGAGGACGGACAAGCGAAAAAGCCACCCCAGCCGCGACCCCACACCATTATGCTTACCAGCTTGATGCGATCCTATTGCGCCAGCAGGCGCGACGCCTGCGGGTTGGAGCCTACGGGTCGACGCCGACGCCGGAGTGGCCGCCCATCATCTCGTACGGCTGTATCCCAGGTCTCACCCGCTTGTCCCAGTACATGGAGCGCTCCACCACTATCTGCCCCGGGGAGCTCACCAGGGTCGACACGTGGAAGTCGTTCGGCACGTAGTCGCTTACCCTCAGCGTGTACCTGGTGTTTGCGGGGACGTCGACGCTGAACGGCTTGGCCGGTCCGCTGGCGGTCATGAACGTCACCTGGGCAGTGGTGTTCGAGTCGGTCGGGTTGGAGATCAGTATCCACGAGTCGAACCCTCCGCCGGTCGAACCCTCCGGCACGGTCCAGAGCGAGCCGGTAGTGAGGACGCCCGTGGCGGAAGTGCCTTCCAGCATGTGCGGTACGTCCGACGCGATCCTCTTGTCCCAGTACATGGAACGTTCAGCGACCACCGGCTGGCTGGCGGTTATCTTGGTTGCGACGTGCCAGTTACCGGGCACGTAGTCGTCCACCTTGAACGTCGCTCGCGAGTTGGCCTTCATGTTTATGGTCTTGGTGGCCGCGATGCCCTTGGCGGAAAGGAACGTCGCCGTCACAGTCGTAGCCGTGGTCTGGGGGTTCTGCACCAGGATGAAGGTCTCGAACCCGCCGGCCGTTGAACCCTCGGACATGTACCATTGCTTAGCCAGCGCGGCCGAGCCCCGGCTCGAGGTCCCGCCCTTCATGTCGTAGGGCTGGAGGTTCGCCGCGTTCGGGTCCCAGTACATTGAGCGCTCGGCGACGATCGGAACGTCGGAGTTGAGCTCGGTCGAGATCTCGGGCTCGTTGGGCATCAGGTCACGCAGGCGAACGGTCTGGCGGCTCTGGGCGCTTACGACCACGATGCCAGCGTCCGTCTCCCCCCTGGGGGTCATGAGATGGACGTCCACGTTTGCATTCTTGGTACCGGGGTTGCAGATGAGGATCCAGGTGTCGAACCCCGGGGCCGTCGAGCCTTCGGGGAACCACCTCTGGAACCTGGACTGGGGCACGTCGCTGGTTGCTCGGGCCAGTGACGCCATCGGCTCGCCCAGGTCCGCGTTCCCCGCCTTCATCTCGTACGGTTGCGGGTTGCCCGGCACGGTGGTCATTCCCCAGTAATTCTTGTTCCAGTACATGGACCGCTCAGCCACTATCGGCACGTCGGACTGCACTATCGTGGAGATGTGGAAATCGTTCGGGACATAGTCCTGTATCCTGATTGTGGATCTGCTCTGGGGGTTCAGAACGACCTTGAACGGCGCGCGCGGTCCACTCGCGGTCGTGAAGGTGACGCTGGCGTTCGCAACCTGCTTGCCCGGGTTCTGCAGCAGTATCCAGGTATCGAAGCCTCCACCGGTGGACCCTTCGGCCAGGAACCACTTCGTTGAGCCGAGCACCTTGCTGGACGACCCCACGTTGACGTACGCGCTGGCCGAGGCGGGCGCGACCGGGTCGCCGTGCTCGTCGACCGTGGCGGGAGCCGAGGCGGTGTCGGTCGTCTCGGGAGGCCCGCCCTGTTTCAGGGCTTTGTAGGTCACATCGATGACCTTGTACTGGCCGGGGTTGAGCCCCGCCCCGCCGCTCACGTCGCTCCAGCGCACCGTACCCGGCCCGAAGGCGGTCGGCTGTGCGCTTGCCCCGACATAGGTCATGTAGGTCCTGTCGAAGCTGTCGCCCAGGGCCACGGGCGCCTCGATTTTAGTGGTGCCCTCGTTGGCCACCTTGATGCGGAAGGTGCAGTTCTCGCCGACCTTGATGGTCGCGGGCTGCTGCGGGGTGAGCGCCTTGTAGACGGTCAGCCTGGGGTCGGTGATGGTGAGTGCCGTGTTGGTGTCGCCTCCCGCAACGGGGACGCCGTGGACGTCGGTTGCCAGGGCATCCGCTTTGTCGTCGGTCTGAGGCGTCTTGCCCGCCTTGAGCGCGTGGAAGTTAACGGTCACGTCGACGCTGTTGCCGGAGGCCAGACCCGCGCCACCGGTGATGTCGTTCCAGGTGACGGTGCCTGCCGTCGCCGCCGACTGGACCGGTGTCGCCCCGACGAACGCCATGTAGGCGGGGTCGTAGGTGTCGGTGAGCCGGACCGGCTGGACTATGTCGGTGTCCCCGGTATTGGTGACGTGGATCGTGTATGAGAAGCCCGCGCCCACCGGCACGAAACCGTCAGGGTGATCGAGCGTCTTGGTCACGGCCAGGCCCGGGTTGGTGATGATCAGCAGCGTGTTGGTGTCGGTGCCCGAGACGGCGTTGCCCCGGTCGTCGGTCGTGCTGGAGGCTGCGGTGTCGTCCGTGTTGGACGTCACGCCCGCCTGAAGGGCCTTGAAGGTCACGGTCACCTGAGCGGAGGCCTGCGGCGCCAGCGGGGCCGTCGCGATATTGCTCCAGGCGAGGCTGCCGGGGCCGGTGGTCGGGGTCTGGCTGGCGCTCTCGAACTGGAGGAAGGCGGCGTTGAAGGTGTCGGTCAGCGGCACCTGCGGCAGGTTGGTGTTGCCGGTGTTGGTGACCGTGATGGTGTAACTGAAGTTCTCACCCACCGGTACGTAGTGGTCCGGGTCGTTGAGGGTCTTGACCACGGACATCTTGGGGTGCTCCTTGACGTTTATGTCCGCGGAGCCGGTCGCGGTCGGCAGGGCCGTGCCGGCGGCATCGGTGCCCGCCGCGTGCGCGCTGTTGGTCGCGGTTCCCCAGGCGGCCCACTGGTCGACCGTCATGTTGAAGGTCAGGACCAGTTGCTGGCCCGCGTTCAGGGAGGCGCCCAGCGCCCACGAGAAGTTCGGGCTTGTCCCCGTCGGGTCGGCGGTCGAAGAGCCGCCGGGCCAGGTCGCGCTGCTCGTCCCGGGTACGTAGCTGAAGTGGGGCGAGGGTATGGTGTCGGTCACGGCGACCGCACTGGCCGTGGCGTCGCCGTTGTTGGTCACCGTCACCCTGTAAGTGACGGTCTGGCCCCAGTCGGGGTTCGGGTTGGCCGCGACCTCCTTGGTCAGCCCAAGGATCGGNNTGCCCGCCGTTGTAGCCCGAGCCGGCCGCCGTGTTGTTGATGATGAGGCCGCTGGTGATGCCCCCGTTGACCCTGGCCTGGTAAGAGAGGGTGACCGTCTCGCCCGCGGCGATCGGGCCGTGAGCACCCTGGATGTTCCAGGTGAGCGTCGGGGCGCCCGAATCATCCGCGCCGGGTCCCGTTATCGATGGGTGAATGTATGTAAGGTGGCTATCGAGAGCATCGTTCAGGGTAAAACCGTCGGCGGCCCATCCTCCGTTGTTCTTGACCGCGATGATATAGGTGAGCACGTCTCCCGCCGCGGGCGTGGGGTTGTCCACCGTCTTGGTCACCGCCAGGTCGGGCTCCATGACCGTTACCAGGCCGGCCGCCGCGCCGGCTGTATGGTGCCCGCCGCTCGTCTCTGCGTCGTCCCATGCCAGCGTGGCGGAGTTGGCGAACTGGTCGCCCGCCTTGACCTGGGTCGAGTCGTGGTAGGCGCCGTCCACCCGCACGTGGATCTCCAGGCCGATCTCCGAGGGAAGATCGCTGGAGTTGGTGTAGTCGCCGATGTCCCAGGTCACCAGCCACTCGCCGGTCGAGGGGTTCTCNNTAGATGGTGGCGCGCGCCGGCACGGTCACCTCGAGCTCGTAGTCGTAGGTGGCGCCGATGGTGGTGATGTCGCCGGCCGTGTTTTCCGACTTGTCCATGTAGGCGCTCTGCATCGTGATGGAAGAGGTCTTGGTGTTGTCGGCGTCAGTGTCGGTCCTGTCGGTCTGGCGGCCGTTGGAGCCGGACCAGGAGTTATAGGCGATCGAGGCGATGTCGGTGACGAGTCGACCTGCTCCGGCCTGTTGAGTCGCGCTTGCCGTGTAGCTCACAATGAGCCTGTTGCCCGCGCCGGTGAGGATGTTGGTCTTGGATGAGCCGTGGTCGAGGTCGATGCGCAGGGCCCCGGTGAGCGGGTCGTAGCTCACCCAGTAGTCGGTGTTCTCGGTAAGGACAACCCCCGCAAGGGTCACGCTGGTGACGCTGGGCGTGTTGGCCTTCATCTCGGGTGGCAGCGTGACGACCATATCGTTCTTGAAGGAGGTCCCGGTGCCGGTGTTGGTCACGCTGACCGTGTAGTGCACCGGCTGGTTGCCAACCACCGGCCCGCCCGCGTCGTTGGAGTGGGTCATGACCAGGTGAGGCTCGGTCGCGGTCACGATGGCCGCGTCAGCGAAATCAGTGTGGTGTGTGCCGCCGCTGTTGGCGTCATCCCAGGCCAGGTTGGCCCTGTTTCCGAAGGTCGACTGCGTCGGCAAGCCCCTGACGGGCGTGTCGTCGTGGAACTTGTCCTTCACGTGGACGTCCAGGTGGAGGCCCAGGGTCTGGGTGGCCAGGCTGCCGTTGGGCCAGTCGCCGATGTCCCAGGAGACGCTGGTGGTCCCGTCGCCCTGCGGAGTCACCGTGACGGTGCCGATCGCCTGCGGGCTGCCGTCCAGGTAGGTCGAGTTCGCGTCCACCGCCAGGCCGTCGGGGACAGTGTCGGTGACGACCGTGTTGTAGGAGGTGCTGTGCGCGGGGACCGTCACGTTGACGGTGTAAGTGTAGGGCTGGCCGATGTTGTCGGCGTTCCCCGCCGCGTTCTGGCTCTTGGCGATGTCGGTCGAGGGCACGGTCACGATCGAGTCGTCGGTGTTGTGCTGGGACACGTCCGAGTTTGTCGGCACGTTGCGACCCGTCCCGTCGGCCTGCGACGAGAACGCGATCGACGCGATGTTTTGCAGGCTGGCTCCCGCTCCGATGTCGTCGTCCACAGTCGCGTTGTAGTGGATCACCAGCGCGTTGGGCGCCCCGGTGATGATATTGGTCACCGAGCCGCCGTGATCGAGGTCGACCGTAAGCTTGGAGCCGTCCCAGCTCACCCAGTAGTTGGTGTTCAATGTCAGCGTCACGCCGGCCAGGGTCACCTGCGTCACCGTCGGAGTCGCGTTGCGCATCCCTACCGGCAGGGTGTCCTCGTAGACGTTCTTGTAGGAGGTTGACGTGCCGTCGTTGATGGCGGTGGACGTGAACTGGACGACGTCCCCGCCTTTGACCCCGCCGCCTCCGTTGTTGACCTTGTCGAGCTCGAGGTTCGGCTGCTGGACGGTGGTGTTCAGGAAGGAGCCGTTGTTGGCGCTCCTGTTCGTCGCTCCGTCATACCAGTTGAGGGTGCCCTCGTCTCCGGCGGTGTTGGTCCCCGTGGGGTTGCCGCTGTGCGTCCACCACCAGGTCCAGTTGTTCTGGTCTGTGGCGCTGCCGCCCTGGCTGACCGGCGTGATAAGGCCCGTCGCCCTGCAGGAGAACTGGAGCTTGAAATGGTAGTCCCCGCCCCCGCTGGGGTTGAGGACGTTGTTGAGCGTCCAGGTCATGGTGCAGCCGGGGTTGGGGGTGGTCCAGTTGATCGCGGGGTCTGAGCTCCCCGAGAAGCTTGCCGGCTGCGTGGGGCTGCCGGTGCCCTGGATGATGCTCGACGACCCGGCCACGTACTCGATGCCGTCCTTGTTGATGACGTCGACTAATGTGGGGCTGTTGTAGAGGTCGGTCCCTTCTGGCACCGTCACGCTGAGCTGGTAGACGACCTGGTTGCCCGCATTGCCGGCGATGATGACGGGGCTGCCGCTGACGATCGCCTTGCCGATCGTGGCGAGCGGCGTCTGCACCGTGGAGCTCGCCTTGTTCTTGTTGGCAGAGTCCGAGCCGTTCTGGACGTGCCTGCCGGACGCGCCGTTCTCCGAGTAGTACTCGACGTAGGCGTGGTTGACCAGCGACGCTCCCGAGCCCACGTCGCCGTCGACCTGGGCGCTGTACTTGATCTCGACCAGGTGAGTCGCTGCGATATCGGTATGCGTGACGGACCCGTTGAAGTTGAAGGTCATAAGGCCGGTGCCGCTGGCATAGGTATGGGTGTAGTCATTCGGCTCCGCCAGCAAGGTGCTGTCGTACTTGACGCTCACCACCGAGGGAGTCGCCGTCCGCATGCCGGCGGGCAGCTGGTCGACCACGGTGTTGTCGTAGGAGGTCGTCCTGCCCGTGTTGGTCGCGGTCAGGGTGTAGGTCACGGTGTCGCCGGCTTTGGCGGTGGGATGGTCGTTGCTCTTGGACAGCTCGATGTAGGGCTGCCACACATGCGTGGTGCCGGTCGCGTTGTTCGAGGTGTGGGCGGACAGGCTGTCGTTCCAGAGGAAGTTGGCGGTGTCGCCCACCGTGTTGTCGGCCTTGGGGTTGCCGGACGTGTTCGGCCAGAAGCGCCAGTTGGACGGGTTGGTGGCGCTGCCGCCCTGGCTGACTGGCGTGATCAGGCCGGTGGCGACGGCGGTGAACTCGACCTTGAAGACGAAATCGGTGTCGTTGCCGCGGTTGTCGAGGTTGTCCTGCATCGGCCAGCTGAGGGTGCAGCCCGGGTTGGGAGAGGTCCAGTTGATATCCGGGTTTCTGGTGGTCGAGCCGTCGGAGAACGTGGGCGGCGCCGGCGTGCCGCTGACGCGGCTCAACGCGGTGCTGCCCGCTTTGTACTCGATCCCGTCCTGGGAGAGGACGTCGCGCACCGAGTTGGCGGTGTTGGCTATGTTGCGCGCCGGCACGGTCACTGTCAGGTCGTATACCGTCTCGCTGCCCGAGCCGTTGCCGATCGGAACGGTGCCGCCGCTGACGATGGCCTTGCCGATGGTGGCCGCCGGCAGGGTGAGGGTGTCGGACGCGTTCGCCGGCCCGTAGTTCCTGTTGGGGACTGTCCCGCTTTTCTGGGCGCTCCAGGTCGCGGCCACGTTATCGGTCAGCACCGCGCCCGCGCCGGTCCCGTGGTCGACGCGCGAGGTGTACTCGATGGTCACCACGTCGTCGGCCGACGGCGGCGCCGGTATCTCGGTGTTGATGGTGCTTCCGTTGTCAAAGGAGATCGCGAACAGGCCGCTCCCGGCGGTGTATGACAGCGTGTAGTCGGTGCCGGCGGCGAGCGTGGTCGAGCCGCGCTTGACCGTCACGATGCCGCTGGTGGGATCGTAGGCGCGCATCCCCGACGGAAGAGTGTCCGCGACCTGCACGTTGCGGGCGGGACCTGTCCCGGTGTTGGCCAGGGTGATCTTGTAGCCGATGTCTGAGTCGGCGCCGAGCGGCGAAGGCGTGCTGGTCCTCATCTTGCCGGCCGTGAGGTTCGGCTCGGTATAGGCCAGGCTCGCCACGTCGCGGCCGGAGTATTGCGTCGCCGTCACGGTGCCGTGGTCCGAGGTCTGCGCCGAGAGTTTCCCGTAGTCGTAGACGGTCGCGCCGCTCGCGACCGCGGTGTCGTTCTGCACCACGACCTTGAACTGCACTTCCCACCATCCGCCCGCCTCGACGTTGCCGAGCGACCAGGCGTAGCCCTGGAGGGAGCCCGAGGAGATGTTCTGCGGCTGGTCGCCGTACCTCGAGCTGAACTTCACGGCGGGCGGGTCGTAGTTGAAGTCAGCGGCGTTGGAGTAGGCCATGGTGGCGGAGCCCGGGACGTACTGCGTCCCCTGCGGTATCCAGTCGATGATGTCAACGTTGCCGAACCGCACGTTGCTCACAGTCGGGCTGGTGCCGTCGGTGGTGTTCATCCTCACCCTGAACCAGACGGTGTCGCCGACGGTGGCGTTGATCGCGTGGGAGTAGGTGCCGTGTGAGCCGCCGACGTCGGGCGCGGCTTCCTTGATGACACCGGGCTTGGGACCGATGTTCACCGTGGCCGCCGCGGCGCTTGCTGTGGTACCCGAGCGCGAGGAGACAGTGTCGTGCCAGTCGGCGTTGAACGTGACGCCGTTCACCACCCAATCACCGGCGACTACCCAGCCGCCGACGGGGTCCGACCATGTCTGGTCGACAGTTGCGTCAAATGTGATCGACGTCTGCCCGCCGGCCGCCAGCGTCGGCAGCGTGTTCCAGGTAAGGCGGGTCTGGCCCGGCCCGGGGGTGTCGATAGAGTTCGGCAAGACGCTGGCGCTGCCGGGTACATAGGTTAGGCCGTCGGGGATGGTGTCGACCAGCGAGATGTTGTCGGCGGAGTAATATTCCGAGGCGGTGCGCGTGACGGTGAAGTGCACCGTCGTCCCGTTGCCCGCGGTCCCCGGCGAGACGCCCTTGCTGACCGTGGCGTAAGCGGCCGTGACCGCAGCCGTGTCGCTGTCGCTCACGGGCTGGCCGAGGAATGTGCCGGTCAGGGTCGCCGTGTTCTGCAGGGACGTCTTGTTGCCGATGGGCGTACCCGGGTTTCCGGGCCAGTCGTTGTACGGCCTGTTGGTCCCGCCGTTGGCGGTGCCGAAATAGTCGTAGCGGATGCCGGCGCCGTACTGCGCCGTCCAGGTGGCCGAGGGCGCCATGTCTCCCAGGTTCCAGGTGAGGGTGGTGATGCCGGTGGTGTTGTCGCGGCTGACCCCGGGAGCGGGCCCCGACAGCATCCCCATGTACTCGATCCCGTCAGGGATATTGTCGGTGATCACTACCGCGTTGGTGGTGGTGGTGTAGTTGTTCTGGACCTGTATCGTGTAGGAGAAGGGCCAGCGGCCGCCGATCGTCTCCCCGCAGCCCGTAGCCTGCTCGACGCCGGTGGACTGGTTGGCGTTCTTCTCGATCATCTTGATGGGGACGATGTCGCTGTCACCCGTGGCGCTTCCACTGACCCAGGACCCGCCGCCGTCGGCGCGCGTGTTGACCTGCGCGTTCACCTGGTCGTGGATCTGGTTACCCACCGCCCAGGTGGGATCGGACGGCGACACGACGATGTCAATGCCGACCGCCTCTGTCGGCACCAGGTCGCGTATGTCGTCGAACTGCACCGTCAGCGAGTTGGTCGTGGGGTTCGTGGTCACGGACGTCGGGGTCAGCGCGCCGTCCGACGAGCTTGCGGACACGAACGTCACGGTCTTGTTCTTTCCGTCACCCCGCAAGGGGATGGAGGTGAAAGTGTCGGCGAGCGAGAGGTTGTAGCCGCGGTCGGTCCCGGTGTTGCTCACCGTGACGTGGATGGTCGCCTGCCCCCCCAGCAGCACCTTGCCGCCGATCTTGCTGACTCCCAGCACCGGCGCAGCGCTGGCGGTTCCCGCCGTCAGGCATACCGATAGAACGAGAGATACCAGGAGAGCGGTTGAGACCAGGGGAACGAGCGTGCGGGAACGGCGGGAAGACAGCCTTGTTTTCATATGGCAAACCTCTCTACGTTGAACCTTGCGCCTGCGTCAACCGGCGACATTACCGGAATTATATATGCTTTCTCCGCTCAGGAGAATGGTTATTTTCCCGTGATCCCGCGCTTCGTCTGCTTCATTCTCTATGCTCGCTCCGGTCCCTGCCCGCCTTACATTGTAAAGCCGGCGCTACACAACTTCTCCGACGGGGATTATCGATTACTGATTATCCGGCGGGTGTTGCCAATACCCCGGCGCTCCATCTGCGAACGTTTCCGGGGGGGTTTTGAGTAGAGTCACAGGCGGTTCGGGGTGGGTTTTTCGCGCAGTTCCGCAGCGTCCGCCACGAAAAGAGAGTCTGCTGAGTCGGCACGCGAGGACGGACAAGCGAAAAAGCCACCCCAGCCGCCACCCATCAACCTCACATCATTCGCCAGGGAGCTTCGTAGTGCTCCTATTGCTTATTGCTGGAGAGATACTCCACCAGCTTGTCCAGCGTGACGTCGCTTATCACGTGTTCGATCTCGCAGGCGTCCTTGTCGGCCACGTCGGGGTCGACCCCCAGCATGTCGATGAAGAAGTGCTTGATGGTCTCGTGCTTGCGGTCCAGGCCCTTGGCGATGCGCCGCCCCTTGGCGGTGAGCTTGATGTGCTGGTACTTGTCGTGCGTCACCAGCTGGTTCTCCACCATGCGGTCCACCATCTCCGACACGCTGGGCTTGGACACGCCCAGGGACGCGGCGATGTCCTTGACCCGCACCTCGCCCCCGGCGCACTCGCCGGCCTCGTATATGGCTTCAAGGTATCTCTCGAAAGCACCGGACATCACTGCCCGCCTCCCTTTTTCGCCTCGGGGCAGCCGCCGCCGAAGACGCACGCCTTGCACGATACCACACCGCAGCCGTCGCACTCACCCGGCCGGTAGACCGAGAGCTTCCCTTTCTTCTCCAGGAACTCGAGCATCTTCTCGAGCGCGCTCTCGTCGACGCCCAGCCTGCCGGCGAGGTCCTTGACCGAGATTGGTCCGTCGGCGTTCTCGACCTCTTTCATTATTTCGTCGAACATGTCATTTACCCCCGAAAAGGAGCCCTACCCTGTATATGAAGAAGGCCACCAGCCAGGCGAGCACCAGCGAGTAGCCGACGGCGAAGGCGGCCCACTTCCACGAGCCGGTCTCTTTCCGTATCACCGCGACCGTCGCCAGGCACGGCGTGTACAGCAGGGTGAACGCCATGAACGTGTAGGCGGTCAGCGGCGTGAATATCGCCTGCAGCTTGGTCGAGATGGTCGCGCGAGTCCCGCCGCCGAGCAGCGCGCCGAAGGTGCTCACCACGATCTCTTTCGCCACGAAGCCGAACAGGAGCGCCACCACCGCGCGCCAGTCGAAGCCGAGCGGCTTCACCAGCGGCTCGAAGAAGTGGCCTATCTTGCCCGCGATGCTGGCCGAGCTGCCGTAGGCCACTCCCCAGGGCAGATAGGCCAGCAGCCATATGATGACCGAACCCGCCAGTATGACCGTCCCGGCCTTGCGCAGGAACAGCGAGCCGCGCTCCCACATGTGGATCACGGTGCCTTTGGCTGTCGGCCAGCGGTAGGGAGGCAGCTCCATGACGAAGGGCTCGCTCTCGCCGCGGAACAGCGTCTTGCGGAAGAGCTTGGCCATCGCGATGGCGAGTATTATTCCCATCAGGTACAGCGAAAAGGTGATGGTCCCCTGGTTCGCCGCGAAGAAGGCCGCGGTGAACAGGGCGTAGACAGGCAGCCTGGCCGTGCACGACATCAGCGGGTTGACCAGTATCGTGATCATGCGGTCTTTCTCGCTCTCGAGCGTGCGGGTCGCCATCACCGCGGGGACGTTGCAGCCGAAGCCCATCACCAGCGGTATGAACGATTTGCCGTGCAGGCCCAGCCAGTGCATGATGCGGTCCATGATGAAGGCGGCCCGCGCCATGTAGCCGGTGTCCTCCAGTATCGAGATGCAGATGAAGATGATAAAGATCTGCGGCAGGAAGATGAGCACGGACCCCACGCCGCCGATGACGCCGTTCACCAGCAGCGAGTGCAGCCACACCGGCGAGGTGATGTTGGTCGAGACCAGGTTGCTGAAGCCCTTCACCAGGGCCTCGATCCAGCGCATGGGGAACTTGCCGAGGTAGAAGGTCAGGAAGAACATCAGCCACATGAAGAAGGCGAAGATGGGGAAGCCGAGGATGCGGTTGGTGAGAATGTTGTCGATGCGGTCGGACCGTGAGGCGTAACCCTCCCTCTGACGCTGCACGGCCTCGCGGACGATGCCGGCCACGAACCCGTAGCGGTTGTCCACGATTACAGTCTCGATGTCCTCGCCGAATATGGTGAACAGGTGGCGGCGGCTCTCCTCCAGTCGTTTCATGACCGGCGCGTCCGGGCCCTCCACGCGGTCGATGTCCTCCTCGACGCGCTCGTCCTCCTCCAGCAGCTTCACCGCGAGCCAGCGTGCCGAGTACTTCCCCAGGAAGGCCTTCTCCAGGGCCTCGTCCGAGGCGATGGCCTCCTCCAGCTTGGCGATCTCCTCCTCGACTTCTCGCCCGTAGAGCACCTGGATGCCGCGGAACTTCGCCTCGCCGCGCAGCGCCATCGCGATGGTCTCGGTAAGCTCGTCCATGCCGCGGTTGCGCAGCGCGACTACCGGGACCACCGGGACGCCCAGCAGCTCGGAGAGGAGCTCGACGTCGATCTTGACCCCGCGGGTCTCGGCCACGTCCATCATGTTGAGCGCGACGATGAGGGGGACCCCCAGCTCGAGCAGCTGGGTGGTGAGATAGAGGTTGCGCTCGACGTTGCTGGCGTCGACGACGTTGACTACCGCGTCCGGCTTGTTGCCGGCGATGAAGTCCCGGACGATGACCTCCTCCAGGGAGTAGGCGGTCAGGCTGTAGGTGCCCGGGAGGTCGACGAGGGCGAACTCCAGGCTGCCGCCCTTGCTGGTGCCCTCTTTCTTCTCGACGGTGACGCCGGGCCAGTTGCCCACGTGCTGGCGTCCGCCGGTGAGGTTGTTGAAGACGGTGGTCTTGCCGGCGTTGGGGTTGCCGGCCAGGGCGACGACGAACCTGTCCTTGTCCTTTGCCGCCATTGCGATCAGCCCCCGGCGCCGGGCCGCCCGGCCCCGGTGTCAACCATGATCCTCGACGCCACGCCGCGGGCCAGGCCCAGCCTGGTCTCGCCGACGCGCACGATCACCGGCCCGGACAGGGAGTTCTTGACGATCTCGACGGTGGCCCCGGGGACGAGGCCCATGTGCTTGAGGCGGTGCTCCAGCCGGTGGCCCCGGTCGGCGTGGTGCATGTGGGCCCGGCGATAGGTCTTTACCGGCCCGGCGTGCTCGGTCTCATCGCCCTCGTGATAGTGGTGGCGCAGCCCGTGAACCTGGGCCAGCACCCCGGACTCGCCGGGGCCCATGAAGCTCAGGGGCATGAGGCCGCCGTCACTCACACGGTACCTCGACCCAGATATCGCCCGCCTCCTCCTTGCGGAGGGACAGGTTGAAGCCGTTGAGCTTGAGCTCCATGGGGTCGCCCAGGGGAGCGACCCGCTCCACGCTGAAGCTGGTGCCGCAGACGACGCCCATGTCCATCAGCCGGCGCCTGAGCTGGCGCCTGCACTCCATCTTTTCAATAGTGCCGGTCGCGCCCGGTTCCAGGTCGCCCAGGCGCATTCTGCATATCGACCCTCCGGGATCCAGCGGTGCTTGCTTTTTCCGGCCTTTGCGCGCTCTGTTTCTCAAGTCTTACACCCTTCCGAGGCGGGTCTGCGATTCCAATAATATTAGGCAAGCCTAACATTCTGATACCAAGTTAACATTGAATCCATAGCATGTCAATGGGAATTGGCTACGGGTGTCACTAAGTGATAGTATCGCTGCGGCGGGCTTGGTTAAGCTCGCTCGCCTGCCGCGACGGCCCGCCTCGATGGTTGTCCATTCTCATGGAGTGCAGGGCTCAGCTATGAGATAAATCGAAGTAGGAAATAGCCTGTAAACATCGAGTCTGAAGCAAACCTGGGTATGTCTGACGAACAAGTACGGCGGCCGGGGGCCTCCGCGTCCGGCGGTCTCACCGGGCGGCATCAGGTTGGGAAGTCGGAATGATGGCAGACGACAGCGTGGTTCTGGAGATCAATGACTTCGCCAAGGAACTGGCGGCCGCTTCCAATATAGACCTCGAACTCTCGTGCTGCTTCGGGTGCGCCCGCTGCAGCTCGGTATGCAAAGCCGCCATCTTCTCCGGCGCGGCCGACGGGATCACCCCGCGATCGTTCCTCTACAAGGCGGTCGTCGGCGACCCTTCGGAGCTCCTGCGGTCCGAGTTCATCTGGTACTGCTCGGGATGCCGACGGTGCGACGAGGCCTGCCCCCAGGACGTCAAGGTCTCGGAGGCGGTGACCCTGATCCGCCGCCTGGCGGTGGACTCCGGCATCGTCAACCCCTACGCGGCCCGCGTGAACGAGCGGGTCTGCATGCACTGCGGCGCCTGTGCCAGCGTGTGCCCCAACGATGCCATCACCATCGTCGAGGCGGGCCCGCGCGGCCTGGTTGCCAGGGTCGACCCGGCGGAGTGCCGCGGCTGCGGCGCCTGCTCGTCGGTCTGCTCCAACGCAGCGATACAGCAGGGTGCCTTCCACGACATCGAGGTGCTGACCCTGTTCGCCAGGGGCGCGCGGTCAGGGGAGGGCAGGCGATGATCACCGACGAGAAGCTCTCCGAGGAGAGCGCGCCGGAGGCGGACGAGTTCACCCCTTCACTGGCGGTCTTCCACTGTCGCTGGTGCCAGCCGGATTCGGAGCACGTGCGAGGCATGCTGCCCGAGAAGGTCTCCGACCGCTCTATCGTGGGGCGCTTGAACTGCAGCGCCAGGATGGAGGCCGAGTTCGGCATCAAGGCTTTCGGCGAGGGCTACGACGGCGTGGTCGTCATCGGGTGCGAGATGGGGGAGTGCCACTACAGGGTGGGCAACATTCAGGCGGAAAGAAGGCTGACACTGCTCAAGGAGATACTCGCGCTCGCGGGCATTTATCCCGAGAGGCTGGGAGTCTTCTGGGCCAGCCCGTTCGACGAGGACTCGACCAGGCGGGCCATCGCCGACTACGTCGAGACGATACGAAGCATCGGTCCGTTCAAGGATAGTGACTGAGATGGACGAGGAACAGGTCTCAAAGGAAGAGCAGGCGAGGAAGATATGCCGCGAGCTGATCGCCGGCGGAAAGGTCGACGGCGTGCTCGCGCTGCTCGAGATCAGGGACCACGTGGTGCCGCACCTGTTCACCGAGGAGAAGGAGCTCGAGGGCCTGAGCGTATCGGGCAGGTACCCAGTCGCGGGAGTGGCCGAGCGGCTGCTGCACCGCTGGGAGGACGGCAGGATAGCCGTCATCGCCAGGGGCTGCGACGAGCGGCACCTCATAGAGCTCGGCAAGAAGAAGAGCGTCGACCTCGACCGCATCAGGATCATCGGCCTGGCCTGCACGATCGCGGAGGCCAAGGAGTGCCACTGCGTGCGGCCCTACCCGACCGAGGTCGAGGTGGGCAGGAGCGTCGGCAACGTGAACTACCGCGACCACGAGGCGCTCTCCGAGCTCATCAACATGGACATCCACGAGCGCCGCGAGTTCTGGACCAAGATACTCGACCGCTGCATCAAGTGCTACGGATGCCGCAACGTCTGCCCGCTGTGCAACTGCGAGGACTGCAGGCTGGAGGAGACTCGCTGGATACGGGTCGGTGAGATCCCCCCCGAGTATCCGACATTCCACCTGATACGCGCGTTCCACATGGCGGACAAGTGCGTCGGCTGCTTCGCGTGCCAGAAGGCGTGCCCCATGGGAATACCGCTGGCCAGGCTGCACCAGCTGATCAAGGAGGACCTCAAGTCNNAAGGGAGGGCGTGGATGAACTACAAGACCATCCAGTCCACCTGCCCTTACTGCGGATGCGGCTGCGGCATCTACCTGGAGATAGTGGACGGCCACCTGGTGGGCACCATGCCGGTGTTGAACCACCCCATCAGCGAGGGGTCGCTCTGCATCAAGGGGTGGGCCGCCCACGAGTTCGTCGAGAGCGAGGACAGGCTGAAGCGGCCGCTGTGGATGCGAGGCGCCAACCTCGAGGCCACCGACTGGGACTCCGCGCTGTACGCGGTCGCCGACCGGCTCAACCAGATCAAGCTCGAGTACGGGCCCGACTCGATAGGCTTCCTCTCGTCCGCAAAGTGCACCAACGAAGAGAATTACGTACTGATGAAGTTCGCGCGCGGCGTCGTCGGCACCAACAACATCGACCACTGCGCCAGGCTCTGCCACGCGCCCACCGTCACGGGTCTGGCCCAGGCCTTCGGCAGCGGCGCGATGACCAACTCGGTCCCGGAGCTCGAGGAGGCGACCTGCATTCTCGTCACCGGCTCCAACACCACCGAGAACCACCCGATGATCGCGTCCCGCATCATCAGGGCGCGCGAGAAGGGCGCGTTCGTGATGGTCATAGACCCCAGGCGTATCCACCTGGCCAACCACTCCGACATGTTCGTTCAGCCGAGGCTGGGCACCGACGTGGCCTGGATAAACGGCATGATGAACATGATCATCTCGGAGGGGCTGCACAACCAGGAGTTCATACGCGACCGGACCGAGAACTTCGAGGAGATGCGCGAGACCGTGGCGGCCTACACGCCCGAGCGGGTCCAGGAGATCACCGGGATCGAGCCCGACCTGCTGCGACGGGCGGCCAGGGCTTACGCCACCTCCGAGCGCTCGTCGGTCGTCTACACGATGGGCATCACCGAGCACACCACCGGCACCGACAACGTGCTGTCGCTGGCGAACCTGGCGATGCTCTGCGGACAGATAGGGCGGCCCGGGACGGGGATCAATCCTCTGCGCGGCCAGAACAACGTCCAGGGNNGTCCAGGGCGCCTGCGACATGGGTGCGCTCCCCGACGTGCTGACCGGCTACCAGAAGGTCACAGACCCCACCGCGATCGCCAAGTTCGAATCCGCCTGGGGGATGGAGCTGCCTACCGAGCCCGGCCTGACAGTGGTGGAGATGATAGACGCCGCCATGGACGGCGACCTCAAGGCGCTCTACGTGATGGGGGAGAACCCCATGCTCTCCGACCCCGACATCAACCACGTGAAAGAGGCGCTCTCCAACCTCGAGCTCCTGGTGGTCCAGGACATATTCATGAACCAGACCGCCGAGCTCGCCCACGTGCTGTTCCCGGCCCAGAGCTACGCCGAGAAAGCCGGGACCGTCACCTCGACCGACAGGCGCGTCCAGCGGGTGCGCAAGGCGATCGATGGCATAGGCGAGGCGCTTACGGATTGGGACATAGTCTCGAGGCTGGCGAAGATCATGGGCGCTTCGGGCTTCGATTACGAGACCCCGATGGAGATATTCGAGGAGATCAGGACCCTGACCCCGTCGTACGCCGGGATAACTTACTTCCGGCTGGACTCGGAGGAGGTGCAGTGGCCGTGCCCTTCCGAGGACGGGCCCGGCACCAAGTACATGCACGCCGACTCCTTCACCCGCGGCGCGGGCCACTTCACCGCGGTCGAGTGGAGGCCGCCGGTCGAGGTACCCGACGAGGACTACCCGTACTTCCTGACCACAGGGCGTGTCCACTTCCACTACCACACCGGTACCATGACCCGCAGGAGCCCGACCCTCAACAGGGAGATGGCGGCGGCCGCGGCGGACATAAACCCGGCGGACGCGGAGGCGCTGGGGATCAAGAGCAGGGATATGATGAAGGTGTCAAGCCGGAGGGGCGAGGTGAAGATCAGGGCCAGGGTGACCACGTCCGTGCCGCCCGGGACCATCTTCATCCCCTTCAACTTCCGTGAGAGCGCGGCCAACGCTCTGACGATCTCGGCGAGGGATCCGGTATCGAAGATCCCGGAGTTCAAGGTCTGCGCGGTAAAGATAGAGAAGGCCGTGGGAAGGAGGGTCGGAGTATGAGAAACAGAGTGTCCAAGCAGGCGGACGGACGCTTCGTGACCATCCGCCAGACCCTCTGGGTCGACTCGATCGAGCTGACCTTCGACCTGGAGCCTTGTGTCGGCTGCGAGCTGTGCCGGCAGGTGTGCCCCAAGGAGGCCATCAGCCTCAAGAAGGAAGGGCCGCGGACGGTCCCCTACATCGACCCCGAGCGCTGCTCGCTGTGCGGGCTCTGCGCCACGTTCTGCCCGGCGAAGGCCGTGAAGATGGTGGCGAAGAACTCACTTCACGAGACCGAACGCGAGATCACGCCCATCCTCGACGTGGGAGGCGTCCCGCACTTCTCCAAGGGGATGAAGATGGACCTGTCGCTGTGCCGGCCGGGCTGCGAGGAGTGCGTGCCGGCCTGTCCCCGCGAGGCGCTCACACCGGGCGAGCAGGGAGTGGTGCTGGACCGGTCCAGGTGCCTGTCATGCTCGCACTGCCGCGACGCCTGCCCGGTGCCCGGAGCCATAGAGGTCACGCCGCTGTTCGAGGGTACCATCGAGGTGGACACCGCCAACTGCCCGGTGGGGTGCGACCACTGCGTGGCGTCTTGCCCGACGAAGTGTTTCACGCCGCTGTCGGGGCGTGGCGTGGATGTGGACGCGCGGCACTGCATATGTTGCGGGGCGTGCCTGGTCGCCTGCTTCTACGGGGCGATCGACCTGACGCGACTGCGGGTGCTGACCGACACGGACGGATACTCGGCGGTCTGGAGCAGGGCAATCGACAGGCTGCTCACCGAGAACAGGCGCTACCTCTCGCAGAGCGAGGGAAGCGTGAAGAAGCTTACTGAGCTTATCAAGGATTCGAGACTCTGATGGCTGAAGCTGAAGAGCCCGAGCAGGGCACCGAAGAGATAAGGATAGGGGTCTACACCTGTCACTGCGGTCTCAACATCGCGCAGACCGTGGACTGCAAGTCCGTGGCCGAGTACGCGGCGGGGCTGCCCAACGTGGTGGTCTCCCGCGAGAACATGTACTCCTGCGCCGACCCGGGGCAGATACAGATCAAGGACGACATAGAGGAGTTCGGGCTGAACCGCGTGGTGGTGGCGGCCTGCTCGGTGAAGATGCACGGGCCGACCTTCATGACCGTCTGCGAGGAGGCCGGGCTGAACCCCTACCTCTTCCAGATGGTCAACATCAGGGAGCACTGCTCCTGGGTCCACATGCAGGACAAGGCAGGGGCGACCGCCAAGGCAAAGGACCAGATCAAGATGGCCGTGGCCTCGGTGGCGCTGGCGCGACCGCTCCAGGACAGGGTCGTCCCGGTGACTTCCCGCGCGCTGGTGATCGGCAGCGGAGTCGCGGGCCTGCAGGCCGCGCTGGACATCTCGCGCTCCGGCTACCCGGTAAGCCTGGTCGAGAAGCTCCCGCACCTGGGCGGCAGGGGCAACCAGCTCAACAGGATCTTCGACAGGCTCG
Source organism: Actinomycetota bacterium (assembly GCA_003157385.1). Classification (GTDB taxonomy): domain Bacteria; phylum Actinomycetota; class Geothermincolia; order Fen-727; family Anoxymicrobiaceae; genus FEN-680. The sequence continues at coordinate 77,790 of PMJJ01000005.1, forward strand.
AGCGCATCTCGTGCGTCCTGACCCCGCTGATCATGATGGCGCTGAACAACCCGCTCATAACGGTCTACACCAACACCGACGTCGAGGACATCAGTGGTTACGTGGGCAACTTCAAGGCTCGCCTCAAGATCAATGCGCACCCGGTCGGCGACGAGTGCGACGCCTGCGGCAAGTGCGCCGAAGTCTGCCCCGTCGAGGTACTCGACCCGTTCCAGATGCGCTTCACGAGTTGTAAGGCCATCTCGCTTCCCCACGACGAGGCTCTCCCTCACCGCTACACCATAGACCGCGAGGCCTGCAACGGATGCGGGGCCTGCGTGACGGCTTGCCCCAGGGAGCTGATCGACCTGGAGGCCCCCGACAGCACCGAGGAGATCGACGTCGGCGCGATCGTCCTGGCGATCGGGTCCAAAGTGTACGTTCCCGGCGAGGGCAACAAGTGGGGCTACGATGGCGCCGGTGACGTGTTCACCGCTCTGGAGGTCGAGCGGATGCTCGCCGGCAACGGGCCCACCGGAGGGCGCGCGGTCAGGCGCAGCGACGGCCGTGAGGCGCGGAGCGTCGCGTTCATCCAGTGCGTCGGCTCGCGCGACGAGGAGCACCCCTGGTGCTCGCGCACCTGCTGCATGACGACCCTGAAGGAGGCCGTGACGCTGAAGGTGCGGTTCCCCCAGATGCGGGTCTCGGTCTATCACGACGACATCCGTCTATATAAGAAGGAGCACGAGGACTTCTACCGCAAGGCCCGCGACCTGGGAGTCTCTTTCATGCGCTCCAAGCCGAGCGGCGTGACCGCCGAAGGCGACAGTATGGTGGTCCGGGCGCACGACGAGCTCCTGGGGGAGGAAACCACGCAGGCCGTCGACATGGTCGTCCTGGCGACCGGCATGGAGCGGCCCGACGACGCGCAGAAGTTCGGGGACATGCTGAAGGTCCCGGCGAGTGCGGACGGGTTCTTCATGGAGGCGCACCCCAAGCTGCGGCCCCTGGAGACCGCCATCGACGGCGTGATGCTCGCCGGCTCATGCCAGTTCCCCAAGGATATCGGCGACTCGCTGCTGCAGGCGAGCGGCGCGGCGGCAAAGTGCCTGGGCCTGCTGACCAAGCCGCGGATAACCCTGGACGCGATAATCTCCAGGATCGACCAGTCCAAGTGCAACGGATGTCTGGTCTGCGTGAAGAAGTGCCCGTTCTCCGCGGTGGTCACCGACGAGGTCGAGGTAGACGGCAAGATGAAGAAGCGGGCCCGCGTGATCGAGGCGTCCTGCAAGGGCTGCGGCGTGTGCGTGGCGCGATGCAAACAGGGAGCGATCGAGGCGCAGGGGTTCACCGACGAGCAGATACTGGCGCAGATCGACGCCGCGCTCGAGGAAGACCCCGGCGGAAAGATCCTGGCACTCGTGTGCCACTGGTGAACTTACGGCGGAGCTGACCAGGCAGGGGTCAGCAGGTTCCAGTATCCAGCCTCGGCGAGACTGGTGCGGGTGATGTGCACTGGCAGGATCAGCGAGGAGATGATCACGCGCGCCTTCGACAAGGGCGCGGGGCTGGTGTTCGTCGGCGGCTGTCACCCGCCGGGGGATTGCCACTATATAAACGGCAACATCCAGTGCCAGGAGATGCTGGAGAAGATAAAGAAGAAGGTGCTCCCCGAGAAGGGGATAGACCCCGAGCGTCTGAGGCTCGAGTGGATATCCTCGGCCGAGGGGTCCGTCTTCCAGAAGGTGATGAAAGAGATGGCGGAACAACTCGAGAGGGTGAAGACATGAGCCCTGTCGCGTTCATCTGCGAGACCGAGAGCGAGAGGCTGGCGGACCTCGGCCTGCTGGGCAACTACCTCGAGGGCATGGGCTACGACGTCCACTCCCACCGTGACCTCTGCTCGCCGGCCGGCCAGCGGTTCATCTACGACCGCCCGCCGGACGACGACAGCGTCGTGCTCATCTGCCCCCGGCAGCTGGGCAGGGAGGTCTTCGAGGGCGTCCTCGACCCCGAGTGGCAGTTCTTCTCGTTCCGGATGCAGGGGGAGCCGAAGGAGCTCGCGAACCACATCCTCTCCGAGGTCATCATGGTCACCGGCAAGGTGCTGGGAGCGGCGCCGCTGCCCAAGGTCATGGTGGTCGGCGGAGGGGTGGGCGGCGTGTACGCCGCGCTCGACATCGCGGAGCAGGGTTACCAGGTCGTCCTGGTCGAGAGCGACCCGTCGATCGGCGGCATCATGGCCGCGCTCGACAAGACGTTCCCGACCATGGACTGCTCCATATGAATCCTCGGCCCAAAGCTGGTGGAGTCAGCTAAGCACAAGAGGATAGAGCTGGTGACCAACACGGAGGTCAAGGCGGTGACGGGCGATGCGGGCGACTTCACGGTTACCCTCGAACGCAAGCCGTGGTACGTGGACATATCGAAGTGCAGCGGGTGCGGGACCTGCGTGGACGTGTGCCCGATAACGGTGCCGCACGCCTGGGAGCAGAACCTCAAGCCGCGTAAGGCGATATACGCGATGTTCCCCCAGGCCGCGCCTCTGAAGTACGTGATCGACAGGGACCGGTGCGTCGAGTGCGGGCTCTGCATGCAGGTCTGCCTGCTGGACGCCATCGACCTGTCGCAGGAGAGCACGACGGAGGAGATCGAGGTGGGCGCGATAGTGGTCGCAACCGGTGGCAGGGTGTTCGATCCCTCCGCGATGAAGCAGTTCCGCTACGGCGAGCTGGAGAATGTGGTGACCAACATGGAGTTCGAGCGCATATGCAACGCCGGCGGCCCGACCGAGGGCGAGCTGGTGAGGCCCGACGGCCGCCACATCCGGTCGGTCGCGTTCGTCCAGTGCGTCGGCTCGCGGGACCTGGGCAACAACCCCTGGTGCTCGTTCTTCTGCTGCATGGCATCGGTCAAGGGCGGCAGGCTGGTGATGGAGCACGCGCCGGGCGCGGACGTCACGGTCTTCTTCAACGACCTGCGCGCCTGCGGCAAGGGCTTCGAGGAGCTCTACCAGCGCTCCGTGGACGAGGGCATGAAGTTTGTGAGGGCTATTCCGTCGGTGCACGTGAACCGCACCACCAACAACCCCATTGTCGTATACGAGGACCCGCAGGCGGGCGGCATCGTGCGCAACGAGGTCGACTTGGTGGTGCTCGCGAGCGGGCTCGAGCCGTCGGCCGGGACCGACAGGATCGCCGACGTGCTGGGCCTGCGCAAGGACAGCTACGGCTTCCTGAGCGAGAGGCACCCCACGGACGGGATGGCGGAGACCCGCCGCGAGGGCATCTTCATCGCGGGCGTCTGCCAGGGGCCCAAGGACATTCCCGACGCCGCCACTCACGGGAGCGCGGCGGCGAGCAAGGTCGGAGCTTTCCTCTCGGGTGGCCGCAGCCGCCTGATGAGCGAGATGGAGACCGACAGGGCCGTGGGGCTGGAGCCCACTGCACGCGAGGCCGGCGCGGAGCCGGGCGAGGTCACTTACGGTGACAGCCATGGCTAGCGGCGCGCAGGGCTCGCTGATAATCGAGCTGTTCGGGCCGTTCCGCAAGTTCGGACACGCGCGCGACCTCGAGGTCGACGGACCGCTGGGCTACGGAGCTCTGCTGGATAGGCTGGGCGCCGAGCTCGGTGAGGAGTTCGCCGAGCAGGCCAGGAGGAAGAACACCACGGTCATCGTGAACAACAGGATCGCGAGCCCCAGGAGCCTCGACACGCTGGAGATAGTTCCGGGGGACAGGGTGGCCTTCGCGCTCCTGCTCGGTGGAGGATAATGGCGCCGACGAGCCGTTGCACCGGCGTCCCGCCGGCAACGATATATGGATAGACAGGCCGACAAGAAGGTGGACGATGAAAGGATATACAGGTAAGTTCCTGAGGGTGGACATGACCACCGGGGAGATCCGGACGGACACGCTGTCCGAGGAGACGGCGCGCAAGTTCCTGGGCGGCTACGGCTTCGTGGCGCATACGCTCTATAACGAGGTGCCGGAAGGGGCCGACCCGCTCTCGCCGGAGAACGTCCTGTGCTTCTGGACAGGGCCCGTGGCGGGCACGCCGGTGCCGGTCTCATCCAAGTACATCATGGGCGCTCGCTCTCCGGCCACCGGCTTCATAGGGTTCGGCATCGCCTCGGGCGGGCCGGCCTCCGAGCTGAAGGCGGCAGGCTGGGACGGCATCGTGATCACCGGCAAGGCCGACTCGCTCAAGTACCTGTACGTGCAGAACGGGCACGCCGAGCTCCGCGACGCTTCCTACCTCAAGGGCAAGACCACCTGGGACACCGAGGAGATGATCCGCGAGGAGCTCTCCGATGAGGAGATCAGGGTCTCCTCGATCGGCCCCGCGGGCGAGCTGCTCTCCTGCCTGGCCAACGTCACCAACGACCGCAACCGCCAGGTCGGGCGCTCCGGCATGGGCTGCGTGATGGGCTCCAAGAACCTCAAGGCCATCGCCATCAGGGGCACTGGCAATATCGAGGTCGCCCACCTGGACGAGCTGCTCGAGCTCTGCAAGGACCTCTACCAGCGCTGCCGCGGGCCCGCCACGGAAAAGTACCGTGTCCTGGGCACGCCGGCGAACGTCCTGGTCCACAACCGGCTCGGCTGCCTGCCGACCAACAACTTCCAGCAGGGGACCTTCGACCGTGCCGAGGAGTGCTCCGGCGAGAGGATGCTCGAGACCATGGTCAAGAAGGTCATGGCCTGCCCGTCGTGCCCGATCGCCTGCGACCACATCAACGTGGTCAAGGAAGGGCCCTGGGCGGGCGCGGTCTCGTCCGTCGACTACGAATCGCTGGAGCTGCTGGGCCCCAACTGCGGCGTCTCCGACCTGGGCGCGATAACCAAGGCCGTGCAGCTCTGCGACACGCTGGGGATCGACACGATCTCGGCGGGCGTCACAGTGAGCTGGGCGATGGAGGCCTACGAGAAGGGCTTGCTGACCCGCGAGGGCACCGACGGGCTCGACCTGCGCTTCGGCAACGACGCGGCGATGGTCGAGGCGGTCCGGGTGATGTGCCTGCGCGAGGGGAAGCTCGGGGCGCTCCTCGCCGACGGATCCGCCAGGGCCGCCGAGAGGCTTGGCAAAGGCTCCGAGTTCGCCATGGTCAACAAGAAGCTGGAGTGGGGCGCGTACTCGCTCCGCTCTCTGCAGACGGCGACCCTGGGGTTCGCGACCAGCGTGCGCGGCGCCTGCTACCTGCGCTCTGGCTCCTACCAGCCCGACGTCAAGGGGACGGTCGACCGCTACGCGCTGGACCGCTCCAGGGGCAAGGTCGTGTTCGACGGCGAGAACCTCTACGCCGTCATCGACTCGATGATCATCTGCAAGTTCACCCGCGGCATCTATAAGGACAACGACGAGTTCTGTCGCGTGATCAACCTGGTGACCGGCTGGGACGTGACCTCCGACGAGCTGATCAAGACGGGGGAGCGCATCCACAACATGGCAAAGCTGTTCAACGTGAAGTTCGGCGCGCATCGCACGGACGACTACCCGCCGCCGCGCGCCTTCGACGAGAAGATGTACGACGACGTGAGCGACGGCGCGATCATCCTGCGCGAACAGTACGATGAGGCGCTCTCCGGCTACTACGAGGAGAGGCGCTGGACCGAGGACGGCATACCGACCAAGGCCCTTCTCGAGGAGCTCGGCCTCGACGTCAGCCTGGGGGTTTGAAAGATGGAAGCAAAGAAGATAATCGTGTGCGATACGGACAAGTGCTCGGGCTGCGAGCTTTGCGAGTACGTATGCTCAATCTTCCACGAGAAGACGGTCAACTGGTCGAAGTCACGCATCAGGCACGTGCGCATCGAGCCGACGTTCGACATTGCCATCGCCTGCCGCAAGTGCGAGGAGCCGCTCTGCATCAAGGCCTGCCCCAGGGACGCGATAATCACGATGGAAGACGGCTCGGTCAAGGTCGAGAAGGATAAGTGCAACGGGTGCGGCTGGTGTATAGAGGCCTGCAACTTCGGCGCGCTGAAACTCGACTGGGACAAGAAGGTCGTGTTTGCCTGCGACTTCTGTGAGGGCGAGGGCGGGCCCAAGTGCGTGGAATTCTGCCCCTATGACGCGCTCGAGTTCACGACGCTCGACCAGGTCGGCCGCGAGGCCGGCGTGAAAGCGTTCAAGAGGATCATCGAAGAGCTCGAGTAAGATATTCAAGAAAGGGGTAAGACCACTTTCTTGAATTCTAGCCGCAGCAGCTCGAGGCGCCGCGACCCATCAGAGCGGCCTTCATCATCGCGGCTGCGCAGCCCACGTCGCTGTCCACCTTTATCGCCCCGGTAGAGCAGTTCATCGCGCAAGCTCCGCACTCCATGCACTCGGCCGCCACCACCAGGCGCGCCTTGCCCTTGTCGGCCTTGAACACTCCGTGGGGGCAGACAGAAGCGCAGATGCCGCAGCTGTTGCACAGATCAGCGTCATACTCCAGCGTGTTTTCCTTGCAGTAAGCCATTGCTTATCCTTTCGCCGCGCGCGCCACGCGCTGCGCCACGTACATGATGAATCCGGAGGCGGCCATGCCCGCCATCAGCCGCACGTAAGTGTCTATCTCTTTGCGCACCCCGGTGGGGGAGGTGTACGTCGAACAGCCTGTGAAGTTCAGGCTGGCGAAGGCAGTGATCGGCGGAAGCAGGAGCGCGTAGGAGGCGGCGCGCAGCAGCCGCACGGGCAGGCTCGAGCCGTTGTCGCGTAGCGCCGCGATCGCCGCGGCCAGTGCCACCAGCCCGCCCAGCGCGAACCCCTTGAGGCTGAAGTCCTCCCCCGGGAGCCACGGCAGCAGGGCCGGGACGCCCGCGAACCCAGCGACCGACGCCGCGGTGATGCCCGCGGCCGCCACCGGGTCACCCGAGAGGGCCGCCACCAGAGATGCGCCGAGCGCGATGGGTAGCGCCGACTTGGCTTCGACGGGGATGAGGACCGCGCGGTCCTTGAGGTCGAACCTGACCAGGCGCATCTCGTCAGAGGCCTTGCCCGAATCCAGGAACTCCCTGATGTCGCTCGCCCGCACCGGCCCGTAGGTGACCCTGAAGCCGGAGCGCTCGCGCACCTCAGGAGCGGCGACGCCCGTGGCCGAAAGCTGCGGAAGTATCAGGCGGCGGTGCTCGACGACTTCGGCGAGCCCGATCCTCTCGATCCTGTAGACCACTTCGTCCGTGCCGAACGTGCCCTTGCCGGCGGCGCACCANNCCAGACGTTGATGCCCTTGGTGTCAAGGACCATGATGTAGCAGTCGATCCCGTCCAGCGCCTCGCGGAGCGCGTCGAACGAGAGCTTCCAGTTGGCGCTCACGAACACGGGCGAGTCGGGCCCCGCCGCCCCCAGCTTGTACAGGCCGGGGCTGACGCGCCACTCGTTGCGGCGCACGCCGGCCCTCGCCAGGGCGTGTATCAGCCGGTCGACGCCGGTGATCTTCGAGCTCGTCACCGCGATCCCCTTAAGTTCCTCCGGACCCGGAGTGTCGGGAGGGCCTCAGCAGAGTTTCTTTTCCGCCTGCGGGGACGGCTCTCCGCAGCACGACTCAGTCTCGACCATTTCCTCTTGCTCCTGCATCTCACTCTCCTCGCTCGGGGATGATGTCTTTCATGAGCGGACCAAGCACGCCCTTCACCATCTCGGTGAGGGAATCGACCTTGATGAGGGTCAGGCAGCAGACCTCTCCGTCCCTCTCGTGGGTCACCACCGCGAGCTTGTCCCCCGGGCCGATGCCCGCGCGCTTCCTCAGGTCCTTGGGGAGGACCATCTGCCCTCGCTCGTCGACGCTGAGCACCGACTCGACCTTCGAGGCGATCACGTCGGTCTCGGGAGGGCAGCAGGCTTCCTGCTTCCTGGCCATCGTATCACGCTCCAATCAGAAATATCAGAATTATCTGATATTCCTATTTTGCGGGAATCGCTGCCTCGAGTCAAGGCTTTCGCTCGTGTCATGAGTGACCACGCGGACACACTGTGAGGGATGACAGAAAGCCTAGATGTTCGCGTCGTCCAGGAGGAAGTCGTCGCCCTGGGTCAGCCAGTACCTGGCGTCCAGGACGAACTGGTTCCCGATCTGTGCTGGAGTGGAATTTGAAAGCATATAGTCGGGCTCGTGCTCGCCCAGGATGTACTTTATAGCCCCGGTCGCCGGATCGTAAGTGATGTTCACACTGAGATCGCTCTGGAACCCCTGCTGTGCATTTGGCTGCATCTGATCAGGCGGGTTCGAGGGGTTGATCTTCGCGCCTTCTGCGACCGTGTGCTCCGCAACATACTTCTGGAAGTCCTGCAATCCGTAGAGATCGCCAATAGCTCTCTGGTATAACTGAGATACGTAGGCCGCGGACGAATCGAGCTGGGCCGAGACTAGTGCATATCCAACTTGTTCTGCCGAGTTCTGTGAACCATTTGTCCCGTGAACCATGCATCCAAGTGAAACTCTATTAGGCGAAACCAGTTGGAGCCGCACTAGTTTGTTGAGCTGGCCTTCCAGGGTCTTCTGCAGTCTCTGAGCGGCCACCGAACTGCGCATGTTTGGTTGCGTTGGAAAGGACTGAGGGTCTGGCATCGTTCCCTTGTGCTTCTCCAACACCTCGGTCACTTTATCCCGCTGCTGAGCGAGCGTCAGCGACGGGTTCAACGCTTCCGAGGTCTCCTGGATCATGGTGCCGATCTCTCCGCGGGCTTTCTGGAGCAGCCTGAACTCGCCCGCGTTGATCGTCTTCTGCTTGGAGCTGGTGCCAGCGCCGCATCCTGAGACCACCAATGGCGCGATGAGCAGGAGGCCAAGGACGAGCAGGTTACAAAGCGATACGAATGCGGCATACTTTTTCATCCAGTATCCCCATGACTGTTTCCTGTGGAGAGTGAATCATATAACCAGGCGCAAATGCCACTTACATGTGTTCGTTGAGGAAGGCGGCAACCTCGGGGGCGACGGCATCCACGTCGTTGGTCAGCACCAGGTGGGACGCGCCGCCCACGACCAGGAGCTCCTTGTCGCAGGTGAGGCGGTCGTAGATGCCGCGCGTGTAGGCTTCGGTGAACATCGCGTCCAGCTCCGCCTGCACCACCATCACCGGCACCCGAATCTCCTCGACCGGCCTGGGCAGTGGCCTGGAGGTGAGCGACACGAGCGCCTTCAATGCCACGGCCAGCACGACCAGCGGGTCGTCCTTGACGAACTCGAGCGCGTTCATCCCGAAGCGGGTCGGCTCAGCGGCGAGGTCCAGGTACACCGAGATGGGCAGACGCAGTTCGGGCGCGAGCCCGGCGAGCGGCATCAGCCTGGCGGCGAAGCGCGAGACATCCGGCCACCGGCTGATCGAGAACACCGACGGCTCGTCCATGATCCCGATGTTGTGGCACACCGCCGCGTCGAGCCGCTCGTCGGCCGCCGCGGCGTAGAATGAGACGATCCCGCCCTGGCTGCTCCCCGATATCGCCACGCCGTCGCCAAACCTTTCCATCGCATAGCCTACGACAGCCGCCGCGTCCTCGAGCAGCGTATCGAGCGTGTAGCTGCCACGGCGCCCGCCGCTCCTGCCGTGCCCTCTGGGGTCGAAGCCGACCACGTTGAAGCCCAGGAGCCTCATCTTGTGCATGTACTCGGCGTAGGCCAGCGCGTACAGTGATGTCCCGGGCACGAAGACTATGGCGCGCCTGCTCGAATCCGAGGGGAAGACGTCGAGGTGGAGCCTCTCACCCTTGCACTCTATGGAGTCCTCCTCGATCTGGTGCCTCAGGCCGGGAAGGCCCATCCGCACGAAGAGCGAGTCGAGGTAAGAATCGATCTCGGAGGCCGGCGGCAGCGGCCCGGGGCGATAATAGTCCCGGTATCCCCTGTAGGCCACGGCGCCCGTTACGGCGCCCGCCGCGCCCGCCAGCAATGAACTCTTCTTCATCAGTCCCCCCCTCTGCCCACCAGTTCCCCGGACCTGGATAATTCTACTTGCAGCCGGCTGCGTCCGCCAGGACGCTCATGCTGCAGCCTGTCAGTCTGGCATCAGTCGAGAGTGAGCATCAGCCGGGCAGTGGTGGTGGGGTTGGTGGGCGAAGTCACCGCCGCGGCCGCCAGGCCGCCCGAGGGGCCCGCCGGACGGCGGGTGGAAAGCAGTATCGAACGGGTGGTCGGATTGCATACTGGCCTGGATTTCTATATACTTCCCGATTTGTGAGGGCAGGGAATTCCCGCCCCCAGATGGCACGACCCTTTAGAGCAAAGAACCTACAGACAAACGGTTTACGCGGCACGCTGCGGATGAACCGGGGCTCTCCGGGTTCAATATAATGACACCGGAGGCGTGGCCGAGCCTGATACGACGGCCACGTCTGCTTTGCTAGAACGTCAGGGAATTGACTGAAAGGAGATAGAGATGGCAGGGCCGGATGAGGAAAAAGCCCCGGAGGTGCAGAAGATCTACCCGCCCGAGGAGCTGAGCAAGGGCGCTTATATCAAGACATTCGATGAGTACAAGAAGATGCACGACCGCTCCATAAACGACGCCGACGCTTTCTGGGCCGAGATGGCCGAGACGCTGGACTGGTTCGACAAGTGGGACACGGTCTACTCCTGGGACGAGTCCAAACACGAGCTGACCTGGTTCGCGGGCGGCAAGCTCAACGTCTCCTACAACTGCCTGGACAGGCACTGCAAGACGGCCAAGCGCGACAAGATCGCGATCATCTTCGAGCCCGACGAGCCCGGCCCCAGCAAGACCTTCACCTACCAGCAGCTCCTCGACGAGGTCTGCCGCTTCGCCAACGTGCTCAAGAAGCACGGCATCAAGAAGGGCGACAGGGTCTGCATCTACCTTCCGATGATCCCCGAACTCCCCATCGCGATGCTCGCCTGCACCAGGATAGGCGCCATCCACAGCGTGGTGTTCGGCGGCTTCAGCTCCGACGCCCTGCGCGACCGCATACTGGACTGCAACTGCGAGACGGTCATCGCCTCCGACGCTTCCTACCGCAGCGGCAAGGTCATCCCTCTGAAGAAGAACGTCGACTGGGCGGTCGAGGAGTGCCCCAACGTGAAGCAGACGTTCGTCGTCAGGCGCGCGGGCATCGAGGTCGACATGAAGGAGGGCAGGGACCTCTGGTGGGACGAGGAGATGTCGGCCGACGACATCAATGCCTGGTGCGACCCCGAGCCGATGGACGCCGAGGACCCGCTGTTCATCCTCTACACCAGCGGCAGCACCGGCAAGCCCAAGGGAGTCATGCACACTACCGCGGGTTACCTTCTCCACGTCGCGCTGTCACACAAGTGGATCTTCGACATCCACGATGACGACGTCTGGTGGTGCACCGCCGACATCGGCTGGGTGACCGGCCACAGCTACATAGTCTACGGCCCTCTGGCCAACGGGTTCACCGGGGTCATGTTCGAGGGCGTCCCGACCTACCCGAACCCGGACAGGTTCTGGGAGGTCTGCGAGAAGGACAAAGTCACGGTCTTCTACACCGCTCCCACTGTCATCCGCTCGCTGATGAGGCTGGGCGACAAGTGGACCAAGACCCGCGACCTGTCATCGCTGCGCGTGCTGGGGACGGTCGGCGAGCCGATCAACCCCGACGTGTGGATGTGGTACTACGACAACATCGGCGGCGGGCGCTGCCCGGTCTGCGACACCTGGTGGCAGACCGAGACCGGCGGCATCCTCATCACCCCGCTGGCGGGGGCGACCGCGATGAAGCCCGGCTCCGCCAGCTTCCCGTTCCCCGGCGTCGACCCGGTCATCCTGCGTCAAGACGGCACGGAGGCGGGCGTCAACGAGAGCGGCTTCCTCTGCATACGCAAGCCGTGGCCTGGCATGATGCGCACGATCTACGGGAACCACGAGCTATTCGTGAAGACCTATTACTCGATGTTCCCCGGCGTGTACCTGACCGGAGACGGCTGCCGGGTGGACGAGGATGGTTTCTACTGGCTGCAGGGACGCATCGACGACGTGATCAACGTGTCCGGCCACAGGATCGGCACCGCTGAGGTGGAGAGCGCACTGGTCAGCCACGAGTTCGTCTCGGAAGCGGCCGTTGTGGGCATGCCACACGACATAAAAGGGCAGGGCATCTACGCCTACGTAACGCTCAAGAGCGAGTACGAGACCAGGGAGGAGGAGGACGTCCGCAAGGAGCTGGTGCTTCACGTGCGCAAGGAGATCGGTCCTATCGCCACGCCTGACATCATCCAGTTCACGCCCGCTCTGCCGAAGACGCGAAGCGGCAAGATCATGAGAAGGATCCTGAGGAAGATAGCCGAGGGGACCGCGGACTCGCTGGGAGACACCAGCACGCTGGCCGAGCCCGGGGTGGTCGACCAGCTGATCGCGGGCTCCAAGGAGCTGATGGCCAAATAGGCATGAGGTAATAATACCGGCGACTGGTTTAGGAGGGGGATCGGGTATGACAGACGACATCAAGTTGGCAAATCCCGCCGTGCTGGGGTTGACCTGCTTCGGCCTCACGACAGTGATGCTGAACATCCACAACGCCGGCATCATCAAGATGGACCCGGCGATCCTGGGATTGGGGTTGTTCGTCGGGGGGCTCGCGCAGGTCATCGCGGGCATCATGGAGTTCAGGAAGGGCAACACGTTCGCCATGACCGCGTTCATAGCGTACGGTACCTTCTGGATGAGCCTGGTGTTCTGGGTGATGTCCGGATCGTACCGGTTCCTGGCGGTGCTCAACGCCGCGGGGTTCCAGGCGGGGGCCAAGGGCCTGGCATGGTACTTACTGCTCTGGGGTATATTCACGATACTGATGTTCATCGGGACGCTGAGGATAAACCGCGTCCTGCAGTTCGTGTTCCTGACCTTGATCGTGCTCTTCGTCCTGCTCGCCATCGGGTTCGGATGGGGCTCGACGGGCGTCATCAAGACCGCTGGTGTGGTCGGGATATTCACGGGCGCCGCTGCGATCTACCTGGCCGCGGCGGAGAACCTGGAGGAGATCTACGGAAAGGTCATCTTCCCGTTCTGGCCGTACAAGCCCGGTAACGGCGACTACAAGGCCAGCCCGGCGGAGGACCTCTAGGCAACGGCTTACAGAATGATCAAGGCCCGGGCTCGAGCCCGGGCCTTTTTCTTGCCCTCAGCGCTTTGAGAACGCCGCGGCCATCCCCGGCTTCAACTGCCCGTTGGTGTCCCAGATGCCCCAGTGGGCGCCCACCTCGCCCTCGTGCGCGGCCTTCCAGGGCTCGTCGAACGCCTCGAAGTAGAAATACCGCACTTTGTGGGCGCGCGCCCACGCGGTGAAGGCTCGCAGGTAATACGCCGCGTTCTCGGGGCTCGCGACCGCTTCGCCGTGCTGGGCGCCGGCCGACGGCCACCCGGTCTCGATGATGACCTCCTTGTTTCCCGCTGCAGCTTTCGTCTTCTTGTAGCTCGATTCCAGGTACTTGATCGAGCCCGCGATGCCGACGTTCTCCCAGTAGGGGAACATGTTGGCCACCAGCAGGTCGCAGGCGGCGACCACCCGCGGATGGTTTATGAGCTCGCCCCAGGTCTCACTGGTGGTGGTCGTCACCCCGGCGGCTTTCACCCTGTTGATATAGTCGATGAGCTTCTGTTCGTCCACGAAGTTGAAGTAGAGGCTCTCCTCGCCGATCACCGCCAGATCCACCTTGCCTGCCCGCGCCTGACTGATGAGGCCCGCGACCTCAACATCGTTGCGGGCCGGGTCGCTCTCGATGTCGGCGCCGAGGGCGACCTTGAGCCCCAGGGCCTTTGCCGCGGACGCGACGTCGGCCGCCGTCCCGGTCGAGCCGAACGTGCGTATCGAATCGGTGTAGGGCACGACTATGCCCAGGAGATGGTCGGCCGTGTCGGGGGGAACGTCCGACGCGGGGGTCCCCTGGGTGTAGGGGCTGAAGCAGAGCCCCGAAAGTCTGTCGACCGGGGTGGTGGACGACTTGGCGCCGGTGGCGGGAGTGGAGGCGCCCGCCGTGATCCCGGGCGCGGAGACCTGTTTCGCCGCGTTGGTGCACGACAGCCCGCCGATCGCGATGAGCAGCAAGCACCCGGTCAAGGCCGCCGTCAGCGCACGCCGGCGCCGCGACCTTCCAGGCGGTCTTCCGTTCGGTACTCCGTTCACGCCCAAAGCTCTTCTCTCTATCGCAAATCGGTGCTCACCAGTTTCTTCTAGCCCGCGGCTGCCTTGCCTCCCACCGCGCGCGGCAGGAAAACCATGCGCTCGTAAGAATAGGATTTGCCGCCGAGGGCAACAGGCTGGTGGGAGCCGTCTGCGTGCACCGCGCGGCCGAGTGAGGCGTCCGCGTTAGGCCAGGGTCTCGCGCCTGACCAGCTCGCGGTAGGCCGTCATGATCTGCCGCGTCACCGGCCCCGGGCAGAAAGTCATCAGGTGGGTGCCGAACTGCCGTATCGGCATGACCTCCAGCGTGCTCGCCGTCGCGAACGCTTCCTCACAGGACATGAGGGCATCGGTGCCTTCCATGATCTCCTCGACGCGCAGGCCCTGCTCCAGCGCTGTCTCGATGACGGCCTCGCGCGTTATCCCGGGCAGGAAACCGCAGCCCATGTTGGGCGTCTGCAGCACCGAGTCCTTCACCATGAAGACGTTCCAGCTCGGGCCTTCGGCGACGTTGCCGGCGCTGGTGAGCATCACGGCGTCGTCGAATCCCCGGTCGTATGCTTCCTGCCGGGCGAACATCCCGTCCATCCCGTTGCCCGACTTGATGCCTGCCAGAGGTGAGGACGCGTTGCGCTTGATCCCGGAAATGGTGACCGAGACCCCCCGCTCGTAGGACTCGGCCGACGGCGCCTGGTATGGGTGGGCGATGATGAATATCCCGGCCTCGCCGGGCCTGGTGAGCCCTTTGGGCCCGGCGGTCGGCCCGCCGGTGATGGTGATCCGGACGTAGGCGTCCACACCGGAGTCGAGCCCGTTGGCCTCGAGCAGCTCGGCGACGGCGACCTCGATCTCGGCGCCCTCCATCGGCGGCTCGATGCGCATTATCCGGCACCCCTCGAAGAGGCGCTCGACGTGCCTGTGGAACCTGAACGGGCGGCCGGAGTAGGCGCGCAGCGTCTCGAACACGGAGTCACCGTAGAGGACCGCGCGATCACTCACCGGGATCAGGGCATTCGACGCGGGCACTATCTCGCCGTTCAGGAATGTGAGCTCTTCGGGCATCGAAGGCCTCCAGACTGAGGTCGTTCACGGGTCGACGCGTGCGTTCATGATAACGCAAAAAGGCGCCTGTCCCCTTTTTGCGTTTTGCACCCCTATTCCGCGCGGGCGCCGGTGATGGCGGCGAACATGGCCTTGCCCTTGTCCAGCGTCTCCTGGAACTCGGCCTCCGGCTCGCTGTCGGCGACGATGCCGCCCCCCACCTGGAAGTAGACGCGCGCGCCCTTGATTATCATGGTGCGGATGGCGATGTTGAGGTCGCTCTTTCCGTTCATCCCCAGGTAGCCGATCGCTCCACAGTAGACGCTGCGGGCCGTCGGCTCCAGCTCGTCGATTATCTCTATGGAGCGGATCTTGGGCGCGCCGGTGATGGAGCCGCCGGGGAAGGTGGCGCGGATGAGGTCGATCATGTCCCGACCCTCGTGCAGCTTTCCCACGATCGTGGAGACCAGGTGGTGCACCGTGGCATAAGATTCCAGCACCGCGTGCTCCTGGACGACCACGCTGCCGTACTCGGAGACGCGCCCCAGGTCGTTGCGCTCGAGGTCGACGATCATGGAAAGCTCCGCGCGGTCCTTCTTTGACGCAAGCAGCCCTTGCTTGCTCTGTTGGTCCCGCTGGGGGTCGTCGTAGCGGCGGCTGGTCCCCTTTATCGGCCGGGTCTCGATGTAGTCGCCGTCGACCTTCAAGTAGCGCTCCGGCGATGACGAGGCGACCGCGAACCCGCCGAAGTTCAAGAAAGCGCTGAACGGCGCGGCGTTGAGCACGCGCAGCCTCCGGTAGAGGCTCCAGGCGCTCTCGACCAGCGGTGCGCTGAAGCGCTGGGAGAGGTTGGCCTGGTAGATATCGCCGGCCAGGATGTACTCCTTGACCTTGCGGACCGAGTCCTTGTACTGCTCAGGGGTGAAGCCGCATTCGAAGGCCAGCTTGGAGTCCGAGGCCGCCTGCCGCGGGTTCAGTATCGCCGCGCTTCTGGCGCGGGTCCCGGGTACCAGGCGTTCGCGCGCCTCCTGTTCGACCTCGGACAGGCCCGCCTCGTCGGGCGCCGAGACCAGCAGCCAGGTGCGTTCGGTCTGAGAGTCGAAAGCTACCACCCTGTCGAAGAAAGCATAGGCGAGCTCCGGCAACCCCAGGTCGTCCTCGACGGACTCGGGGAGCCGCTCGATGTAGCGCCCCAGCTCGTAGGACAGGTAGCCGATCCCGCCGCCAACGAAGGGCGGCAGTCCCTCGGGACAGTCGCCCGGCGCGATGGCGCGCACGCGATGCCCCATCCACAGCGCCTCCAGCGGGTCCATGCTCTCCAGCTCCAGGACCTCTCCTTCGCGCTGGATGAAGCGCGCCGTCCTGCCGCTGGTGGTCAGCACCAGGTAGGGGTCGAAGCCAGCGAACGAGTAGCGCCCGTAGCGCTCCATGCGCAGGCTCGAATCCAGGAAACAGGAGTACGGCCTCTCCGCCACCTCGTCGAAGATGTCCTCGATCCGCCGATCGTCTTCGAGCTCTATCGCGCGCAGCAGGACCGGCTCCGGCTCCCGCCGCCACAGGACCTTCTCCAGCGACATCAGGCCTCCAGGAAATTCGAAAGGATCTGCATGCCCGGCTCGGTCATGAAAGACTCGGGGTGGAACTGTATGCCCTCGATGGGGTGCTCGCGGTGCCGGACCCCCATCACCACTCCGTCCTCGGTCCGGCTGGTCAGCTCCAGGCAGTCGGGCAGGGAATCGGGGTCTATCACCAGCGAATGGTACCTCGCCGCGGCGAAGGGCCCGCCCACGTCCTTGAAGACGCCTTTGCCGTCGTGGTGCACCATGGACGTCTTGCCGTGCATCACGCTGTCCGCCCTGACCACCTGTCCGCCGAACGCCTCGCCGATGCACTGGTGACCGAGGCAGACGCCGAGCGTCTTGATCGACGGCCCGTACTCGAGCAGGATGTCCTTGCTGGTGCCCGACTCCGCCGGCGTCTTGGGCCCCGGCGATATCACGATGCCGTCGGGCTTTACGCGCTTCACGTCGCGCGGGCGGATGCGGTCGTTCCTGAAGACCACCGTGTCCGCTCCCAGCATGCCCAGGAACTGCACGAGGTTGTAGGTGAACGAGTCGTAGTTATCGACCATCAGTATCCTCTTGCCGGCCATTTCATCCCTCCAAAAAGGAATAAAAAAACCCAGCCATACGGCTGGGTGCCGCCCGCGGGGGCGCCTTATACATACCGTTCGAGCCATCACTTTCAGCTCGGCGTGTATTCTACCCGCGGTTTCGGGCAATTGTCCAGAGAGTCTCAGAGCGAGAACTCATCCTTGAGGCCCGGGATCACCTGGAGCGCGTTCTTGTAGCAGAGCGCCTCGTAG
>PMJJ01000005.1:95259-125737 GCA_003157385.1 Actinomycetota bacterium
GTTGCGGTGCACCACCGCCAGCGCCTCCTCGTACCAGGGCCAGCCGAAGTGGGCGATTATCAACTTGAGCTCGGGGAAGTCGACGGCCACCTCGTCCACGTCTATCGGCTTGCAGAACTTGAGCTTGGTACCCGAGTGGAACTGCGTGCCCATGTGGAACAGGACCGGTATCCCCAGGTCGAGTGCCTCCTCGTAGAGCGGGTACATCACCGGCTCGTTGACCTGGATCTCGCAGAGGTGAGGCACCAGCTTGAGGCCCCGCATGTCGTCTGACTCCACGGCCCGCCGCAGCTCCTTGCGCGCGGCTTCGCCTTTGTTGGGGTCGACGCTCGCGAAACCGATGAGCCGGTCCGGGTCGGCCCTGACCGCCTCGGCAACCATCTCGTTGGACACGCGGTAGCCCCACTGGACCTCGCCGTCGACGGCCACGACCACCGACTTGGCGACGCCCGCGGCGTCCATGTCAGTGATGGTGTCGGCGATGGTGGGGAGGTTGCCGGCGAAGACCTTGACGTAGTTCTCCCGCATGGCGTCAGGCATCGCCATGATCGCCTCGGCCGTCCAGAGCTGCGCGTGAGTGTCGATTATCAGCAATCGGGCCCCCTTCTCCGTCACCACTACCATTTCGAGCCGAATGCGCGTATGCCTTGCGGCGGATTCGCGCGAAAGCCTGCTGAAGGAAAAGCGCGGCGTGCCGCCGACCGCGTCACGCGACGCCGCGCCGCGCGGGCAGGGCTCACACCACGGAGCTGTTGAGGTATTCCGTCGTCTTCTTCCTGTCCTCCCAGCCTTCGCTGGTGACGACCTTGGCCTCGAGCCTCTTGTAGGTGAGGAAGAAGTTCTCGATCTCGTTGAGCAGGTGCGGGGGTATCTCGTGTATGTCGTCGACGTGCCTCCACCGCGGGTCGTGGATGGGCACGCCCAGTACCTTGTTGTCAGGGCCCTTCTCGTCGCGCATCTGCAGCATCCCCACCGGCCTCGCGTAGATTATGCAGCCTGAGAAAGTGGGCTCCTCGATCAGCACCAGGATGTCGACCTCGTCGCCGTCCTCGGCCATCGTGTCCAGGATGAAGCCGTAGTCCGCCGGATAGTGGACGGAGCTGTAGAGCACCCGGTCGAGCTTTATCCTCTCGCTGTCCGGGTCCCACTCGTACTTGTTGCGGCTGCCCTTTGGGACTTCGACAAGGACTTCAACGATTTCAGGGAAATCGTCACCAATCATGGGGCCCCCTTTGGTTGATAGAAGTATGGGCAGCATTATGCGGCAAATCCGCGGACTTCACAAGTGAGGCCCAATAGCCTCCGGCCGGGGGCCGCCGGGCAAGGATAACGACCAGGATGTGTCAAAGAGGGTATTCAAGCAGGGCTTAGAACAGCCCTGACATAACGGTCATGGTGCTGGAGGATGTTTCCGGGAGGGAGCGACATGAAGAAATGGATGGTAGTGGTCGTGGCGGTGGCGCTGTGCGCGGCCGTTCTCGCGGCGGTGGGATGCGGCGGGAACACGTCGCAGGCGAAGACCGACATGCAGACCGCGGACAAGGCCTACGCCACGGTCAAGACGCAGATGGACGCGCTGGGCAACAGCCTCACCACCGTGCTCGGCGGCGCGGTGAGCGGCAACTTCTCGCAGTTGACGCCGCAGGTATTGCAGTCGGCAAACGCGCAGATAAGCAAGATCCTCGGCGAGCTGCCGGCGGTCAAGTCGGATTACCAGAAGATCGTCGCGCTCACCGGCGTCCCCGACTACGTGTCGTACGCGAACGCGATGATCAAGACCCTCGGTCTGGACGAGTCGTCCCTTGCCGCCGGCCAGAAGCTCATCACCGACATCACCCCGCTGGTGCAGGCGGGCAACACCGCGGCGGTCACGCAGTACTTCCAGGCGAACACCGCGACCATCAACACCCTGCAGCAGCAGTCGACCGCCGCCACTGCGGCTTACACCAACGCGCAGAACATCAAGTCCAGCAAGAACCTCTGACAGCAGGCTTGAAGCGGCCGCGTGCAATAGTACGCGGTGACTGAGATGAACGGAAGGCCGGGGCCTTAGCGCTCCGGCCTTTCTTCGTGCGACCACACCGGGCGCAGCGCGGGGTAGAGCCGCCGGTAGGTGTCGTACGAGGAGAGGTACGCATCGTGGGTCAAAGGATCGGGCTCGAGCGCCTCGCCGTTGTGGACTGCCGACGCGCAGGCCTCGGCGACGTCGGCGAAGACGCCGCCGGCCACGCCTCCGAGCAACGCGGTGCCGAGCATCGCGGAGTCCGGCTCCCCGGCGGCAGCGATGGGAATGCCGAAGATGTCGGCCTGCATCCCGCGCCACAGCGCCGATCGGGAGCCCCCGCCGCCGGATACCGCGGATCTGGTGTCGACGCCCGCTTCACGCATCAGAGACACCGAGTCGGCAAGGCCGAAGACCACGCCCTCCATCACCGCCCGCACCACGTGGGCGCGGGTCTTGGTGAGGTCGATGCCGAAGAGCACGCCGCGCGCGTCGGGATCGGGATAGGGGGTGCGCTCCCCGGTGAGGTACGGAAGGAACAGGAGCCCCTCGCAGCCCGCGGGCGCGAGAGAGGCGGTCTCGTCGAGGAGCTCGTAGGAGTCGCGGCCGGTCCGCGCGGCCTCGCCGGCCTCCGGCTCGCCCAGCTCGTCGCGGAACCATCTCAGCGAGAGCCCGGCGCTCAGCATCACACCCATCAGGTACCAGGTGTCCGGGACGGCGTGGCAGAACGAGTGGAGCAGCATCCGCTCATCGACGCGCGGCGCTCCGGTGGGCGCCAGCACCGTTCCCGATGAGCCGGTGCTGACGGCGATGAAGCTTTCGCCGACCACGCCCATGCCGATGGCGCCGCAGGCGTTGTCCGCGCCGCCGGCTGCCAGGGGCGTTCCGGCCGCGAGGCCCGTGGCCGCGGCCGCTTCGGCCGTGATGGAGCCCAGGCGCTGGGGCGACTCGCGCACTTCGGGCAGCAACTCCCGCTCGATCTCGAGCCGGTCGAGCATGCCTTGAGACCAGGCGCGCTCGCGGATGTCGAACAGCAGCGTCCCGGAGGCATCGGACGCGTCGGTGCCGAGCGCGCCCGACAACTTAAGGTTGATGTAATCCTTGGGCAGCATGATGTGGCTCACCCTCGCAAACGCGGCGGGCTCGCACTCCCGCAGCCACAGTATCTTGGGGGCGGTGAAGCCGGGGAGTGCCCTGTTGCCTACAAGTTCCGCGAGGGCGCCTTCTCCCACGTCGCGCATGATGCGCTCGCACTGGGCGGAGGCGCGCTGGTCGCACCAGATGATGCAGGGAGACACCACTTCGAGATCCGAGTCGAGGAAGACTGAGCCGTGCATCTGGCCCGAGACGCCGACCCCCCGGATGTCATCGGCGCGCGCGCCGCTGGAGCCGATGGCTCCTCTGATGGCCGCGGCTGTCGCCGCCCACCAGTCTCCGGGGTCCTGCTCCGCCCATCCCGGTCGGGGCGTCCGGGTCGCATATGCCTCAAAACCAGTGGCCAGCACGCGGCCGGACGTGTCCACGACGCCCGCCTTGGCGCCGGTGGTGCCGAGGTCGAGCCCGAGCATGAGAGGCAGCCCGTCTGCTGGAACCATTCCGTCTCCTGAAGAACTAGTGGGTAGAGGCAACTATGGTAACATTATGGCGCCCGGGGCGGACCGCGCCGGACTCCAGCCTGATCGGTCAACGCGTTCTCGAAGCGCGTTTGAGAGCGAATACCGGAGGTAACACTTATGGAGACCATGGTTCTCGAAGCCATGAAGGAAGTTCTTCGGACTGGACAGGAGATGGCGCGCAGGGGTCTGGTGGCCGGTTCCTCGGGCAACTGCTCGGTCCGCGTCCCCAACACGGACCTCATGGTGATCACGCCCACTTCCATCGAGTACGATCTCCTGCTGCAGGAGGACATGTGCGTCCTCAACACCGCAGGCGAGCTGGTGCAGGGAAGGTACAAGCCCTCGATCGAGATATCCATGCACCTGGCGATCTACGAGGCGAGGCCCGAGGTGGGCGGCATCGTCCACACCCACCAGCAGATGGCGACTGCGGTCGCTGTCGCCGGCAAGGGCATCCCGCCGATCCTCGAGGAGCAGGTCTTCCAGCTGCTCGGCGCGGTGGAGCTCGCCGATTACGCGCCGCCCGGCACCAGAGAGCTTGCCGACGAGGCCGTCGCTGCTCTCGGGTACCGCAACGCCTGCCTGCTGGCTCATCACGGCGTGGTGGCCGTCGGCGCCAAGATCAGGGACGCCCTGCTGCATGCCGAGATCGTCGAGCGCGCGGCGGCGGTGTATCTGATGTCACACCTCGTGGGCGGGCCGAAGGTGGTCCCGTTCATGGCGGCCGAGTACGAAGGCAAAGACCTCTAGAAGGGGACAGGTACTTTCTACTTCTTTTTCTACTCCGGACGGGTGTCCTTGAATCCCATCAATAAGCCAATCGTGTGAGTAGAAATAGAGTAGAAAGTACCTGTCCCCACTGCGATATCTACCTGTCCCTACTTCTGGTCGGTGGGGCAGAACCAGCTGGTCCTACCGCCGATGGTCTTGCTCTCGAGGGCGTGTCCGTGCGGACAAATGCCGCCCTTGCCGCGGTTGGGGATCAGGAACACGTCCGCGTGGTCATCAAGGTCCGCGTCCAGCTCGACCGCGCGGCGCAGCGTCCACTTCATCTTGTCGAAAAGCTTACCGATCTCCGCCTCGCTCAAGTCGCGCGGCTTGCGGTCCGGCCTCACTCCCGCCTGGTAGCAGATCTCGTCAGAGTAGATGTTGCCGATGCCGGCGATGAGTTCCTGGTCCATCAGGACCTGGTGGATCGTGGTATTCCTGCGGGCCAGGACTTCCTTGAACCTTTTCAAAGTGAACGACCTGTCCAGCGGCTCGGGCCCCAGCTTGGCGATGTCGGGGACCCCGTTCTCATCGATGGTGTCATACAGCGCGATGCGCCCGAACAGCCTGTGGTCGGTGAAATGCAGCACCGACCTGTCGGCGAACTCGAAGTCGGCGCGGTCGGAGGTGGGATGCTCGTGGCCTTCCTCGTCGAACAGCACGTCGCCCGTCATCCCGAAGTGCATCAGGAGCGTGCGGTCCGCACTGGTAGTGATCAGCAGGAACTTCGCGCGCCGCTTCACCTGCTCGAACTCCGAGCCCGAAAGCCTCCTGGACAAAGACCGGGGCGAGACGTCCTCGAGGATCCTCTCGTCGAAGACCTTCACCCTGGTTATGCGGCGCCCCAGCGAGGTCCGCTCAATGTACCTTCTCTTTGCCTCTACCTCCGGAAGCTCCGGCACCCGTACCACCCTTCCTTCCCTGCGGCAACTCCGTCAGCTGCCGTGCGTTCTGCAACGCATATCCCGGCCTTACTCTATGATGTCCGCCGTGTATGCGGAAGACCCCTCTGAAATGCTCGTACATCCAGCCGGACGTCGCGATCATCAGCTGTCCCACTGTAACTAACCCCCGCCCCGTTTCACCCATCTAGTTCGACCGGCGCCGGCCATCCCATGCCTTCGAGCTGAATCCGCGCGGGACAATGCGCTCCGCTTGCTGTGGTACGATTCTGGCCGGGAGGAGATATGGCCGGAGTGCTCGTGACAGGCAGCATGATACTGGACATGGTCATCACCGTTCCGCGCCTGCCGGAGCCGGGCGAGAACGTCCACGGCGCCGGCTTCGCGATGGTGGCCGGCGGTAAGGGAGCCAACCAGGCGGTCGCCGCGGCCAGGCTCGGCCAGGACGCCTTCCTCATGGGCTGCGTGGGCCGCGACACGTTCGGCGATCTTATACTCGACGCGGTCGAGCAGGCAGGAGTGGACGCCTCGCTGGTCAAGCGCGCTCCAGCCGCCTTGACCGGAGTGGCCCTGATCGCGATCGAGGAGGGCGCCGGGATGAACACCATCGTCGTCGACCCCGGCGCGAACATGGCGCTCGCGGTCGACGACCTCGACGTGTTGGAGCCCTACTACGCGCGCGCCCGGACCGCGCTCTTCCAGCTCGAGATACCCCTGGACGTGGTGGCCGAGGGCGCCCGTCGAGCCCGCGAGCGCGGGCTGGTCACGGTGCTCGACGCGGGGCCGCCCCACGACGTGCCCATCGAGTTCCTTGAAGCCTTCGACGTCGTATCACCGAACGAGAAGGAGCTTGCCGCCCTGAGCGGCCGCGTGGTCAGGGGCGTCAAGTCCGCTATGGCGGCCGCGAAGGAGTTGGCCGGCACGGGTATAAAAAGAATCGTCGTGAAGATGGGCGAACAGGGCGCGCTCCTCGTCGCGGACGGCGACGCGGTCCACGTCCCGCCTTTCGAGATAGACGGCGTCGACTCCACCGGCGCCGGTGACGCTTTCACCGCCGGGCTCGCCGTTGCCCTCGCCGAGGGGGCCGGTGACGCCGAAGCGGTGCGCTTCGCCAACGCGGCGGGCGCCGCGGCGGTGACGGTTCTGGGAGCAATACCTTCGATGCCGGAGAGGAGAGCTGTCCAGCGGCTCCTCGTCAGGGGTGAATCCGTGTGAAGAAGATCGCAGAGAAGTTGCGGGAATCGGCCGGCCTGCGAAACCTCATCCTCGCGCTGATCATACTCTTCTGTGTGTTGGTCGTAGGGGTCGTCGGCTACATCCTCATCGAGGATATGACCTTCACCCAGGCGCTCTATATGACCGTGATAACGATAACCACCGTGGGCTTCAGGGAGGTCAAGGTCCTGGGCACCGGCGGCCAGTACTTCACGATGTTCATCGTGATCACCGGCCTGGGCGCGGTCCTGTTCTTCCTGACCGGCCTGTTCGAGTTCATCCTGAGCGAGTACCTCGGCAACATTTGGGGGAGAAGAAGAATGGAGAATCAGATATCCAAACTGCAGGGTCACCATATCGTCTGCGGTTACGGCCGCGTGGGAGGCAGCGTGGCCCAGGAGCTCTCTGACCAGGGCAAGCCCTTCGTCGTGATTGAGATCGACGAGGACGTCTTCGGCGAATGCGTGAAGGACGGGCACCTCTGCATCCACGGCAGCGCCACCGACGACAAGGTGCTCGAGCGGGCACGCATCTCCGAGGCGGTCGGGCTGGTCAGCGCGCTGGGGACCGACGCGGACAACCTCTACGTGGTGCTGACCGCGCGGGTCATGAACCCGCAGGCCCTGATCGTCTCGCGGGCGGAGCACTTCGACTCCGAGCAGAAGCTCGAGATGGTGGGGGCGGACCGGGTTATCTCGCCTCACAAGATCGCGGGCAAGAGGATGGCCAACCTGATGCTGCGCCCCAAGGTGTGCGAGTTCCTGGACGTGGGCATCACCGGCTCGCTTCCTGAGTACCAGCTCACGGAGCTGCGGGTCGACGAGTCCTCCATCCTCCAGGGCATGCAGATAAAGGACTCCAAGCTGCGCGAGCGGACCGGGGTGACCATACTGGCGATACGCAAAGAGGGCGACGCGTCGTTCAACGCGAACCCCTCCCCGGAGACGTCGGTCGGCAAGGACGACGTGGTGATAGTCATAGGCACGCCTGAGCAGCTCTCCCGAATGGAGGCCGAGCAGGCGCGGGGCAGATAAGCGGAGGAGGACCGTTGGCGCACGGGACCATAGGCAACGACAAGGTCAGGCTCGTCTTCAACGAGCCTGGCGTCCACCCGGTCATGTCAGTGCTGCTCCAGGGCCAGGGGGGCGAATGGTTCCCCGCCGCGATACTGGGAGCCAGGCAGCTCAGGTATTTCCACAAGGGGGCCTCGTTCCCCAGGCTGATCGTGGGCGGCAACGAGCAGGAGACCGGCCCGGGCGTGGACATCGACGCCACAGCGGGAGGGACCGCCGTGGTGATCCGCGACGTGCGGGGCGGGTTCGATATCGAGAGCAGGATCGCCCTGGAGCCGGAAAGCCCGATGGTCCACGTCACCCACAGGCTGACGCCAACCGCGCGCTCGTCGGGCACGCCGGCCCGTGAGGGTTCAGAGATAGAGCGGCTGCTCGAGCCGATGGGCGTCAACAGGGTCTTCGACAGGTTCGACTTCATCTACGCGCAGGGGGAGGACGGCGGACTGGACTACTGTTCCGTGCCCCACCTGAGGCCGCGCTCCGATATGGTGATAAGCGACGAGGTCTTCAGGTCCCCCGCGGTCATGATGCGCAAGGACGACGTCTTCTTCGCGATCATCCCCGACCTCGACCTGATGGCGGAGGGCTACGGCGCCGGCTGCATCCGCTACTACCTCGACCTGGTGGTGTCCGGCGGAGAGAACCACTGCCCGGCTCTGAACTTCGGCATCGGCCGCAGCCGGGTGAAAGGCCACGTCTACTTCGAGAACGATTTCCAGAAGGAGCTCGAGTGCGGCCCCGGCCAGTCGCTCACTCTGGGCTACTACCTCGTCGCCGACCGCGACGGCATGGGCCCCTCGGACGTCGTCTCGTTCATCTGGGATAAGTTCGGCAGGCCCCACTACGCCTCAGGCGAGCCGCAGACCGCCGCCTGGGACAGGTACGCCTCGCAGGGGCTGGCCCGCATCTTCAAGCGCTCCGATATCTTCAAGACCTTCAACCTGGAAGGGCAGACCTGCGGCGGCAGCATCGGCATACATTTCCTGAACAGGCGGGGAGTCAGGCTGATGGGGCTCCGCGAGCTGCAGCGCTACCTCCGCTACCAGGACGTGATACTGGCGGTGATGCGCTTCGGGATCGAGCAGATGAGCGAGAAGCCGTGGCTCGAACGCCTGTTCGAGCGGGTGCAGTATCGCTACGGCGCCAAGGTGCCCCCGCAGATCTTCCTGCAGTCGTGGTTCAACAACCTGCGCAGCGCCTACGGCGCCTACTGGTTCGCGCGCCGGTGGAACGACCACGAGCTACTGGAGCACTCGCTCGCGGTCAAGAACCTCGCGATCCTGGCTCCTCGCGAGAACGGAGCCTTCCCCGCCGTCTGTTATCCGACCGACGCCGGCGTCTTCTGGTCGCGAGGCACGCGCGGCTTCAAGCACCTGGACTGGTACCACACGCCCGACTGCGCCACCACCGGCTACTACATGGCCAACTGGTTCAAGGACCACGAGGGCGATCCGCGGCTGCTGGCCCGCTGCCGGGAGCTCGCGGAGTTCATGCTGGACATCCAGCTGCCCTCGGGTGCCTTCCCGACCTGGGTCCAGCCGGGCGGAGGCTCGATGCGCGTCTCGAGCGAGCTGAAGGAGAGCGCTAGCACGGCAGCCCCGGCGATGTTCCTGGCGCGGCTGTTCCACATCGAGAGCGACCCCCGCTACCTGGAGGCGGCCATGCAGGCCTGCGAGTTCATGTCGCGCGAGGTGATACCACAGCAGAAGTGGTTCGACTACGAGACTTTCTTCTCGTGCTCCAAGAAGAGGATGGGCCTCTTCGACGAGAACACCGGCAATTACGCGCAGAACACGATGAGCATGTACTGGACCGCCGAGCTGATGAGGCAGGTGTACCTCGCGACACTGGACGAGGACTACCTGCGCGCCGGCACCGAGGTGCTGGAGCACCTCTGCCTCTACCAGCAGGCGTGGGACCCGCCGTTCCTCTCCATCGACGCCTTCGGGGGATTCGGGAGCATGAACACCGACGCCGAGTGGAACGACGCCCGCCAGGCCCTGATGGCCACGCTGCTGATGGACTACTACGGGGTGACGGGCAAAGAGGAGCACATGGAGCGGGGGATCAGCGCGCTCCGCGCGTCCTTCACGACCATGTTCATCGAGGAGAACAACGCCTTGGCGCCAGGCAACATGCGCCGGGCGGTCCCCGAGGAGACAGGCTCGGTGACCGAGAACTACGCGCACTTCGGCTATGACCACGCCATCCCCGGGTTCCTCGATTCGGACTGGGGCGCCGGCAGCGCCTGCCACGCGGCGGCCTACGCGCAGAAGCACTACGGGGACATATACGTCGACGTCGAGCGGATGAAGGCCTTCGGGATAAACGGGTGCCGCGTGGATCGCGTCGAGGAGGTCGATGGAAAGCTGGAGCTGGAGGTGGAGTTTCACGTCGACCCGGTGGTCGATGTGATAGTGAGGCTGGCTAGGCCAGCGGCGCTTGCGGTCGAGGTGAACCGAAGACCCGCGAGGCGCACCGCGCCCGGCGAGTACATCGCTCATCTATAGAAAGGCAGATCACTTTCACCGCTCTCACTACTTCTTGTTCTTGTGACGGTTCTTCTTGAGCTGTTTCTTATGCTTCTTCTTGCGCATCTTCTTGCGCCTCTTCTTGATGACCGAACTCATACGCGCTTAGTGCAGACCTCCCTCCACTTCCGTGGGTCAACGCAACGTAGAGAATCCTACCACAAAAGGCTATTTCGCGGGCTCGCACGCATTGTCGGGCGTCAGAGTAGCTCTTGTTTTCTGAGGAACGCTTCGATCCTCAGGTTGACCAGCTCCGGCTGCTCGACCAGGGTGGCGTGGCTGCCGTGCGGCACCACGAACAGCTCCGAGCCTTTGACCTGGCGGTGTATGCGCTTGACCAGGCGCGCCGGGCACATCCCGTCCTTCTCGCCGGCGATGACCAGCGTCGGAACGTCTATCGCAGGCAGGACGTCCTCTGCCGAGTGCCTCGCCATGCCGAGGAGCGCGCGCAGCTCGTTGGCGAAGCCCATCTTTGCGATGTGCTCGAAGTAGAGGTCCATCTCCTGGCGCGAGCAGCGATGCCTGTCGACCTCGACCGCCTTGGCTACCGGCCAGGTGATGGGGCTCAGCAGTAGAGGAACGCCGACCGCCTCCAGCGCTTGCGGGTGTTCGATGAAGTAATTGAAGACGTTGGTGTAGGCTTTCTCGAACCACGCGCCGGTCCCGAAGGCCTCGAACGGGTTGGAGGCCGGCCCGTTGAGCGGTACCAGTGCGAGCACCCTGTCCTGGTTGTCCCTGCAGAACTCCAGCACTACCTGCGAGCCCATGGAGAAACCCACCAGCACGGCCTTCTCTATTCCTGCGTCGTCCAGGACCGCCAGCAGGTCGCGGGCGTAGCAGGCGATGTCGAAGGTGTCGAGGTCCGCCGGGACGTCGGAGCGACCGTGCCCGCGGTAGTCCCAGCAGATGACCTCGGCCATCCGCGAGAAGTAGTCCTCGAAGTAATGAAAGAACGTGGTGGTGTTGGCGACCCCGTTGCAAGTGACTATCGGCAGGCCCCGGCCGCGCCTGGTGTACCTCAACACGGTCCCGTCGAAGCTCGCGGTCTCGTGGACCTTGCCCTTCACCAGGTAGCGCATGCTGACCGCCCCTGCCAACGCCTTAATGCCCCAGCCGCTCGCCGATGAGGATGACAGTCATGTCTATCGCGCCGGGCTTGCGCGTGACGAGAGTGTTGACGGCGCACATGGCTAGTGGGGAGGCGCACTCGACGCAGCGACCCGTGTGTGCGCACTCCACGTCGATGTCCATCATCTGGGCGCAGTGCGGGACGCACACGTCCTTGGCGCGCCTGAGCGCCTCGTCGAGATTGTCGACGATGTGGTTGGAGCCGGCGACCAGCACGATGGATTCGGGCGTGCGCCCAGGACCGAAGACCCTGACCTGCTCGG
The DNA here is from genome assembly GCA_003157385.1 of Actinomycetota bacterium. GTDB lineage: Bacteria > Actinomycetota > Geothermincolia > Fen-727 > Anoxymicrobiaceae > FEN-680. The sequence continues at coordinate 106,758 of PMJJ01000005.1, forward strand.
GCTCTATCTTGACCAGCAGCCCGTCCATGGTCACCGCGCACACGGTCGAGAGGTACATCGACCTCGCCGGTATCCGCGACCTTCGCCTGGACATGCGCCCGCCCGCCAGCGGCATGACGCTGCGGGTGGCGTTTCCCCTCGCCTGGAGGGTGGAGATTATCCCGAGCTCTTCGAGCGTGGAGGCCTCCCAGTAGAGCACGGTCTTATGCAGCGGGACCTGCGCCAGGATGCACCTGTTCGCCTCGGAGGCGGTCGGGACCGGGACCACCGTGAAGTCGCGTTCCGCCAGCGCGGAGGCGCAGGTGAGTATCCGCTCCCGAACCCGGTTGTCGCGGAAGCCCTTCCAGAGCTCGATGATGCTGTCGTCGATCTTGCTAGGCAACTGTCCGACCCCCTCTTTTTGACTGGTTAATGATAAAGGATTTACCTCGTCAAAGGGGAGTGGCAGGTTTCCGGGGCCGGATACGGTTCTCAGGTCGCGTCGTAGAGGACGAAATCGAAGCGCGCTCCGTCATCGTTGGAGACCTCGATCGTCCCGCCGTAGACGCCGACGATCTTCTCGACGGTGGCCAGGCCCAGGCCCGTCTTGCCGCCGATCCCGGACACGAAGGGCAGGAAGATGTTCCTGGCCTCGGCGGGGTCTATGCCGGGGCCGTTGTCCCTGACCACGAACTGGTGTCCGCCGGTGCGGTCCTTGCCGTTGTAGGTGACCTCGATCAGAGGCTTCTTGGAGGTGTTGTGCTTGATGGCGTTGTCGATGAGGTTGCTGAAGAGCTGGTACATGTGGGTGGGGCTGGCCTTGATCCGACCCAGGTCCCGGTGGGCTTGAACCTTGATGCGCCGCGACTTGATCGCGTCTCGCCGCTCGGCGACTATGCCGTCGACTACCTCGGCGACGTCCACCTCGGTGGCGTCGTGGGGCCGCTGCCCGGCCTCCGCCAGCTCGAGCAAGCCCTCTATCAAGGCCGTGGATTTCTCGACGTTGTTGGTGATGATCGCCGACATCTCGCGGACGCCCCCGATCTCTTCTTCATCGAGGTCTCCCGTGAGCAGGCTCTGTATGGTCTCGCCCGCCGCGCTGATAGAGGCGAGCGGTCCCTTGAGGTCGTGGGAGACCGCGTGCGCGTAACCCTCGAGCTCGTTGTTGAGCACCTGCAGCTCGTGCTCCGCCCGCTTTCGCTCGGTGATGTCGCGGACGGTGGCGATGAAGGCCTTGGGGACGCCGTCCGCGTCCCTCAGGACCGATGTGATGATCTCGCCGGTGAACGTCGCCCCGTCCAGGCGCGTCATCAGGAAGTCCTGCGGCTCCGACACCCCGGAGTCGGAGGTGCTACTGGCATTGCTCAGCGCGAACTCGCGCTCGTCGGGGTGTATGAAATCGAGCGCCTTCATGCCGATGAGCTCGTCGGCGCTCGACGCGTGCTGCTGCTCTATGGCCTTGTCGGACACCATCTGCACCTTGAACTCGAGGTCCGTGACGGCGACCGCGTCGGGAGATGTCGCAAGCAGCGCCCTGTAGAGCTGCTCCGATTCGACCAGCGCCCTCTCGGCCTCCTTGCGGGCCGAGACGTCGCGCGCCACCCCGAACTCGCCGGCGGGCTCGCCGTCTCTGATGAGCGGCTTGCTGATGAACTCCCCCGTCCTGTAGGAGCCGCCACTGGTAAGTATCCGCAGCTCGTAAGGCTCCGGGCTTCCGCCCTGCCTGACCAGCTCGAACGTCTCGATTGCGCGGTGCAGGTCGTCGGGATGGACCAGGGGAGCGAAGGGCTTGCCCATCCATTCATCGCGCGAGAACCCTGTGACGACCTCGAAGGCCTCGTTCAGGGCCGTGATGTTGCCGCCCGCATCGATGGCGTAGATGATGTCGGGGGCCGTGTCGATCAGCAGGCGGTACTTCTCCTCGCTGTACTTGAGAGCCCGCTCGGCCTCTTTGCGCTGTGTGATATCCTGCAGCGTGCCCTCGTAGTACAGGTTGTTGCCCTCCTCGTCCCGCACGGCATGGCTGTTCAGGAAGCACCATATCAACTCGCCATCGCGTCGCTTGCCCCGTACTTCGACCCCCTTTACCCTGCCGAGTTCGTCGACGAGCTTGATTACTCTCTCCCGCTCCGCGGCGTCCGCGTAGATATCGGTGATGTCGTTCACCTCGGACATCATCTCCTCGGGCGAGGCGAAGCCGAGCATCCTGGCAAATGAAGGATTGACGCTCAGGAACCTGTCGCCGGCGCTCTGGAAGATGCCCTCGCTGGCGTTCTCGAATATCTCGCGGTATCGCCGTTCGCTCTCTGAGAGCTTCTCCAGGTTGCGCGCGTTCTGCAGCGCCAGGCTGGCCACCTCGCCGAACGCCGAGGCCATAAGAGAGTCTCTCCTGTTGAACCCCCCGGGCTTGTTTGCCAGCCCGATCAGGCCCACCGGCTGGCCGCCCACTATCAGCGGGGAGAGCATGATGTTCTTCACCGCGAAGTGACCGGGCGGGAGCCGGTCGGCGAGTTCCGAGTCGGACAGGTCGTTCTCGATGACGGCCTTCCCCAGGACGAAATTCTTGCCGTGCAGCGCGGTGACGGGCATCGGGCCGTGAAGCGAAAGACCTTCGCGCAGAGACTCGGGGTCCACCAGCGTCAGGCGGCTTTCGTCGTCCTCGAACAGTGCCACGTAGCCGGCGGCGGCGCCCACCAGGTTCCTGGAAAGCCGCAGGATCTCGCGCCCGGTGTCCAGGAAATCCTTGCGCTCGAGCACCAGCCTGGTGCTCTCCAGCAGGGCGGTTATCTCCTCCCTGCGAGCGTTGGTCTCTTTGACCATGTTGCGCAGGACTTCATCGCCGCGCTTCCTGTCGGTCACGTCCACGCCGAGCCCGGCGACCGCGACAGCCTTGCCCTTGGCGTCGTTGACAACGGCGAGTGAGAGCTCGTAAGGGATCCGCCTGCCGTCCCTGGTCATCACCTCGGTCTCCACCCGCTGGGGTTCACCGCTGTTGAATATCGCACGCAGCGCGCCGCCGACGCGCTCCGAATCCTCGTGGGGGAACAGGTTGGTGACCGCCATCGCCTTGATCTCATCGTCGGCGTAACCGGTGACTTCTTTGAGAGCTTTGTTCCAGAAGCTGCAGCGGCCATCCGCGCCGACGAGGACGAACAGCTCCCGGAGCATGTCGATCGCGTCGATGGCGAGGGAGGTGTTCACGCCAGGGCTCCTGTCCGGAGTCTGCCGAATAGAATAACTCTGTTTTCAGTCGTTTTGTTGAGCCGCATAGTACCATCGCCTAGTGCATATCAATGGCGACTGCATGATATCACAAGACCGGCGGGCGTTGATAACTCCTGCGAGTGAAAACAGGCAAGCAGTCTGCGGGACATCAGAACGACCACGGCCGGTCGCGAAGAGCGCCTTCGGGGCGTCCGTTAAAAAGAGTCGCTGGTGAACGCGTCTGCGATCGCACTCCGCTCCCCGCTCTTGAGCGCCCCGATGATCTCCGCGAAGGCGCCCGCGGCGTTGGTGCCCCAGGCGTCCACCGACGATATCTTCACCGGCTCGCGGGAGCGGTCGACCGTGAAGAGGCCGAAGCGCGGCTCGTACGATCCCCATTCGTAGTTGTCGACCATCGACCAGTACAGGTATCCGATCAACGGCACGCCGTCCTTGAGGGCCCTCATCGCCTCGAAGACGAAAGACTGCAGGAACTTGTCGCGCGTTGCTCCATCGCGGCGCTGCTCCACGCGACCGTCGCGCACCTTGTGGGACATGCCGTTCTCCACGACGAAGATGGGAAGGCCGTCCGCGTTGATGGTGTCGGCCTTGAGGAAGTGATACATCGCGACAGGGTTGAGCGCCCACTCCCAGTGCTCGGCGTTGACGTTGACCCTCTTCTCGCGCACGTCTTGAAGAGTCGGCCACTTGATCATCGTGCGGGCGAAGGGATCGTAGAAGTCGACCGCCACGTAGTCGAGCTTCTCCGCTGTCTCGGAGCTGTAGATCGCCTTCACCCCGTTCTCGAAGCGAGCCGGGTCGACCAGGCGGTCGATGCCCTTGGACATGACCTTCTCGATCGCGCGCCCGCCCATGGCCGGCTTTACGGTCACCGGGCACTTGGCGATCTCTCCGTCCCACGAGCGCTTGCCCTCGAGCAGGTATTTCTCAAGGTCGCCGCGCTCCACGCCGTTTCGCCTCGCGTTCAAAAGATCGATCATCACCTTGTCGATCCCGTACTGGGCGATGTGGATTGTGTTGTAGCTCACCATCGGCTCCGGCCAGTCGTTCTCCGTGTAAACCCTGTGGATCGTGTCGTAGGCCCGGCAGTGCGCGTCGATCATGTTGGACCATGCCAGCATCGTGTCCTTGAGCCCGGACCTGCGGCGCGGGAAGGCGCGGGCCAGGTAGGTCAGCATGGCCAGGCCGTTCGGCTCGTTCAGGGTTATCCAGTACCTGACGGGGCGGGCGGAGTGTTTGGCGACCAGCAGGCCGTTGATAGCGGTCGCCATCTTCTCGACGTAGCGCCTGAAGCTCTCGACGTCGGCGCTCGCGAGCCAGGGGTCCAGCCCGAGCCAGTAGGGATGGGTGAAGTGCTGGAGGGTCACGATCGGCTCCATGCCGGCCTTCATGATCGCAGCGATCATCGCCGAGTAGGCCTCGATGGCGCCCTCGTCGAAAGCCGGCTCTTTCATGAGCGTGGTGGAGGTCTCCGGCTGCACCCGCGCCCACTCTATGCCCATGCGAAAAGCGTTGAGCCCCATACCCTTGGCCAGCTCCAGTTGCTGGGGGTAATCGGTCCAGAATCGGATCGCTTCACCCGAGGGCTCGCCGCGCCCGGAGCGCTCGAACTCCACCCAGTTGTTGAGCGGCTCCCCGTGCCCGTTGAAGCCGCCTTCGACCTGGTAGGGCGCGTTGGCGCACCCGAACATGAAACCTTCGGGAAGGGAGAAGGAATCATCGAAGAGACGCTCGCAATCTCGCCTGGAAAAATGCCGGCCGAACTCCAAACTCATCACCGCCTGCCTCCCAACCATCGCTACCGACGCTACGACCTCATCTCAACAGCAGAACCTGCAGCCTGTGGGAATGTCAATCCAGAGGGCGGCAAGGGGTATCTCGGCGCCCTCGAGGTCTTCCATCCAGAAGAAGAGGTCCTCGGCGTTGACGTAGCTGTCACCGCGGCCCGGTTCCAGGTCCGGCACCGCGTCTTCCGCAGCCCGTGTGTTTTGAGGTTTCTCTTCCATAGTCGAGGCAATTCTACCCCAGCGGCGCCGCCCGCGCCCTATGTCACGCCCGTCGCGATCAGCCTTCCATGCGCGCGTTGCTCGGCCTCCGGTGTTTTTTGGTATCATTCACCGTGCGTTCCGCTTCGGCCAAACGGGCCGCGGGACTATATGATCAACGACCAGGGGGTAGAGATGGCAGGAATAATGGCTTACGGGGCCTACATCCCCTGGCTCCGGCTGGAGCGCAAGCTCATAGCCGAGAGCTGGGGCATACCCGGCGCCCCGGGAGAGATCGCGGTGGCCAACTTCGACGAGGACAGCATCACGATGGGCGTCGAGGCGGCCCGCGACTGCATCCAGGATGACCCGGATGGCGTGGGCGGCCTGTACTTCGCTTCGACGACCGCGCCGTACGCCGCCAAGTCCAGCGCGACCGTGGTGGCGGCCGTGCTCGATCTCGCGAACGACGCTGTGACCGCTGACTTCGGCGCTTCGCTCGGCTCGGGGCTCGCGGCGCTGGTCGCGGCATCCGAGGCGGTGGACTCGGGCGCGGCCTCGAGCGTGTTGGTGGCGGCCGCCGAGTGCCAGAGCGCGAGGCCCAAGACGGCAGACGAGCAGACGCTGGGCGACGGCGCCGGCGCGATCCTCGTTGGAAAAGGCGACGCGATCGCCGAGATCAAGGGCGTCTACACTTCGTACGACGAGATGATGGGAGCTTGGAAGCTCCCCGGCGAGACGCTGTCGCGCGAGTCGAACCCCAGGTGGTACACCGCCAAGGGCTTCATCCCCGACATCGCCGGCGCGATCAAGGAGGCGATCGCCAGCTTCGGCGTCGCCCCTGACAATATCGCCAAGCTGGTGGTGGCGGCGCCTGATTTCCGCACGCACCAGCAGATAGCCAAGGCGCTGGGCATAAAGGACCCGGCCAAGGTCCAGGACGCGCTGTTCGCGTTCGTGGGCGGGTGCGGCGCGGCCCAGCCGCTGATGATGCTCGCGGGCGCTCTCGAGGACGCGAGCCCGGGCGACAAGATCATCCTCGCCGGCGGAGGCGACACATTCGACGTGGTGCTGCTAGAGGTCACCGACAAGATCAAGGACCTGGCGCCGCGGCGGGCGATTAAGGGCCACATGGCCTCGAAGAAGAACCTGGATTCGTACGCGCGGTTCCTGGCCCGCAAGGACATGGTGCCCGCGGAGCCGGACGAGAACGTATCATCCGCGATCCAGATGTGGCGCGACCGCAAGTCGGTGCTGCCGCTGTACGGCAAGAAGTGCGAGGCATGCGAGACGGTGTACTTCCCGCCCCGCCGGGTCTGCCCCAACTGCCACGAGTACGACAAGAATGTGGACTGGAAGCTCGCCAAGAAGGGCGTGTTGTGGAACTCCATCGACGACATGCTGGCGCCCAACCCCGAGCCTCCCACCACGCTGACCATCAGCGACCTGGAGGGCGGCGGCAGGATCTTCCTGCAGATGACCGACCGCGAGGCCGGCACCACCGAGCTGGGGATGCCCGTAGAGCTTACTTTCCGGATAATCCACGAGGGCGGCGGCTTCCACAACTATTTCTGGAAGACCCGGCCGGTCCGCCAAGGAGGTATAGAGAATGGCTGATCTCAAAGACGTTGCCGTCATAGGCGTCGGTGCCACGAAGTTCGGCGAGAACTTCGACTGGGGCGTCGATGACATGCTGACCATGGCCTGCTTCGAGGCGATGGAGGACGCAAAGATCGAGCCCGAGAAGCTCGAGGCGGGCTGGATCGGTATCCAGTACCCCTTCACCGGCTTCTCCGGTGCGACGCTGTCCGACGCGATCAAGACTTACGACATACCCATCACACACACGGAGAACTACTGCGTGTCGGGGCTGGACGCGTTCCGCAACGCCTGCCTCGCGGTGGCGAGCGAGCAGTTCGACATGGTCATCGCCTGTGGTGTAGAGAAGATAACCGACCAGGGTGGGCGCGGCCTGCCCACGGCCGGCTTCGGGCACCCGGTGCAGATGTCCGGCCTCACTGCTCCATCGGCCTTCGGCCTGGCGTTTCCCAGGCACGCTCTCGCGTTCGGGACCACCAAGGAGCACCTGGCGCACGTGGCCGTGAAGAACCACTTCAACGGCGCGGTGAACCCCAAGGCTCACTTCCGGCGCGAGGTGACCCTCGAGCAGGTCATGAAGGCGCCCATCATCAGCGGGCCCCTGGGGCTCCTCGACTGCTGCCCGATCTCGGACGGCTCGGCGGCCGCGATAATCACCCGGACGGACATAGCCAAGAAGTACCGCGACGACTACGTGACCATCAAGGGCATGGGGTTCGCCGCCTACACCAACCTTATGATGTACGACAAGAACTTCGACTACCTGGCCTGGCGGCCGACGGTCAAGGCCGCGGAGAAGGCCTACGCGATGGCCGGCATCACCGACCCGCCCAACGAGGTCGACCTGGCCGAGTGCCACGACTGCTTCACCATCACCGAGATCCTGAACGTCGAGGACCTGGGCTTCTGCAAGAAGGGCGACGGCGGACCGGCGACGGCGGAGGGACGCTTCAACATCGACGGGCAGGTCGCGATCAACCCGTCGGGCGGGCTCAAGTGCTTCGGCCACCCGATCGGAGCGACCGGCGTGCGCATGGTCTATGAGGTGACCAAGCAGCTGCAGGGGCGAGCCGACGGAAGGCAGCGCGAGGGCGCCAAGGTAGGGATGGCCCACAACCTGGGCGGGCTCGGCGGAGTGGTCTGCGGAGTCGTGATCCTCACCAACGAAAAGTAGAAGACCGGGTCAGGCGCTTTTCGCCTGATTCTTCTGCTCTATATAGAAATGCACCACTGAGGTCAGGCACCGGTGGTGCATTTTTCTTATCTCTCCCTGAACCCGAAGATCAGCATCGAGGGCGGGAACCTGAAGACGTGCTCGGAGGCGACCTCGCGGAAACCCGCCTCCTCCAGCAGCGCTTTCATCGTCTTCTCGGTGAAGTAGTGTTCGTCGGCCTTGAGCTTTCCATAGAGGAGCATCCCCCGGCCCATCAGGCCTTGCTGGGTGAGGTCGCAGATGAACAGCCGTCCGCCCGGCTTGAGGACGCGGAACATCTCGGAGACCGCGACGTCCGGGTCGGGGAAATGGTGGAACGCTATGCAGGAGGTCGCGATGTCGAACTCGGCGTCGCCGAAAGGCAGCGACTCCGCCGTGCCCGCGACGTAGGTAATGTTGTCGTCTGCCGCCGTGAACTCCCTGGCCTTGGCCAGCATCCCTTCGCTTTCGTCGACACCGACCAGCCGCGCCGCGCGCTCGCCCGAGAACCTGCGCAGCATGTCGCCGGTCCCGCAGCCGACGTCGAGGATGTGCATGCCCTGCACCCCCAGCACGTGCGCCTGCAGGATGTCGTGCACCGGCGAGAAAAAGTGCCTCCAGGTGTACGACTGCTCGTAGTGGTTCGACCAGTCGTCGAAATGTTGTTTCGCCTTGTCCCTTGAATCCACAACGTGTCCTCCGTTCTACTCGCGGCTCGTAGCGGGCCCTTTCACAGCGCCATCCTGCCTTTCGCGGATGCCGGTCGGTTGCCGTGCTCGAGCCGCTTCCATTATATTCACTTCAGTTGATGGGGATGGCAAGGGTGCCGCGGCACCTGCGCCGCTGAAAGGAAACGCGGTTGCTCTACGTATTTCTGATACTGGTCCTGATCCCGATATGGTTCGTGCTGCGGGGCCTTCGGGGAAGCATCCTCACCAAGGATGTGCGCACGGACGATAGAGTCTTCTTCGGGCGAATCAGGCACGACATCATGTTCGAGGGCGAGACCATCGCGTTCAGGCTGGACGAGGTCGTGGACATCCTGGGGATCGAGCCGCAGCCCGAGGGCAAGTTCAAGTACGTGGTGCACTCAAAGGTTGTCGATGGGACTTTCGTGCTCGACGAGGACGAGATAGAGGTGCGCCCCCGGCCCGGTCAGTAGTCGACCCCCACGAAGTATTTCCAGTCCAGCTTGAAGCGCCGCTTCTCCAGCACCCTGTCGCGCGTTTTCTGCGAGATGAGCCGCGTCTTCATGAAGAAGTCGAGCCCGCCGGCGGCGGCTGACGAGATCGGCCACGGTAGAGACGCACACTTTCTGTAGGCGACCATCAGCAGGACGAAGTTCTCGCACAGCATCCGCACCTGGTCGCGCGTCAGCTTATCGAGCTTGAGCTCGGAGCGGCCCGTGAAGAGCGTGTCCGGGGTCGCGTCGCCCATCATCCCGCCGGCCACGCACTCGTCGTAGATCCTGGTGTTGGGGAACGGGCAGAGCGCGGTCACCTGCGCCAGGTTGGGCTCGATGGCCGAGTTCATCTTGATGGTGTCCAGCGCCATCGACATGGTCTCGTGGGGGAAGCCGGTCATGTTGAGCGACACGGTGGGGATGCCGGCCTCCTTGCAAAGGGCGAACGCCGCCAGGATCTTCTCGTCTCCCATCTGCCTGCGCAGCACGTTCTTGCGAAGCCACTTGTTGCCGCTCTCGACCCCCATCGCGATCGCGCTGCAGCCGGCCTGCGCCAGCAGGTCGACCATCTCCTCGTTGAGCAGGTCCACCCTGGCGTTGCATATGAAAGGAAGGTCCACCCGCTCCTGGTAGAGTGCGGCGAACTCACGGAACCAGCGCCTGTCCATGGTGAGGATGTCGTCCTCGAACCTGACCTGCTCGAGCCCGGGGTCACTCTCGCGGGCGGCCTCGATCTCCGCTATCACGTTGGCGGGGCTGCGGAAGCGCACGTACTTGGCGGGGTTGGGGTAGATGCTCTTCTGCAGGTGGTTGCAGCAGTAGGAACAGTCGAACGGGCAGCCGCGCGAGGCCATCATGGTGAGGCGCTTCTTCTGGTTGGCCGCGAAGTTGGCCTCGTCGAAGATGTCGCGGTCCGGGAACGGGATGGCGTCGAGGTCCTCAACCAGCGGGCGCACCGGGTTTCGCACCACCTCGCCGTTCCGCCTGCTCCAGATGCTGGCGATGCCGTCGGCCGTCCGCCCCGCCTCCAGCGCGTCGCAGAGCTCGACTATCGCTTCCTCGCCCTCGCCGACGCAGATGTAGTCGAGGTCCTCGACGGCTATGGCTTCCTCGGGCGCAGTGGTGGGGTGGACCCCGCCGCACGCGATCGGCAGGCCGAGGTCCTCCTTGATCCAGCCCGCCAGCTCCTTGACCTTGGAGAACTGCAGCGTGGTGGCCGAGAACGCGACCAGGTCGGGGAAAGTGGCGCGCACTGCCTCGATGAGCTCGTCGCGCGCGGCGGGCCGCACCAGGTGGATGAGCTCGACCGGATGGCCGGCGCGCTTGAGCACCGCGGACAAGTAACCGATCCCCAGGCAGACGCGCCCCTGTGGGTCGGTGATTATGTCCTGCGTCTCGAAGTAATCGGTGTAGACAAATGTGACCTTCATCCGCGAAATGATACTACAAACGCGCCGGCCGAGAGGGTGAGCCGTGACCGCGACGGGCCACTGTGCTATCTTTTACGAGCACTGATGGACTGCCGTGAACCGCCGTACGGAGTGAGACCATGAACATCTACCAGATGCTCGCCTATGAGGGAATGCGCACGTTCTTCGGGCCGTGGCTCACCTTCGCGTTCCGCATCCACTCTGAAGGGGCGGACAATATTCCCACCGAAGGCGGCGCGCTCCTGATCTGCAACCACCGCTCGGTGCTGGACCCGGTGGCGCTGATGACCGAGATCGACCGCTACATCCACTTTGTGGGCGGGTCGCGCGGCTTTGTGGTCCCGACGGTGAAGACCCTCTACAACATGACCGGGATGATGAAGCTCTCGATGAAGGGCGGGCCCAGCACCGCGAGAGGCATCGAGCAGACGGCGCGGCTGATGAAGGACGGCGAGATCGTGGGGATATTCCCGGAGGGCATCGAGTCGTTCATGAGGCCGGACCGCGCCAGCAAGATAAGCTACTTCCGCACGGGCTTCGCTCGCCTGGCGCTGGAGGCGGGAGTGCCGATCATACCGGCGGCCGTGGTGGCGACCGAGGAGGTCAAGCTCCCCGAGCTTCCGGCCAAGGTCCTCAACCGAGCTATAGATCACCCCGCCGCCAGGGGCGGATCGATGCGCTTCGTCCTCTACAAGCGCGTGGTCGTGAGGGTCGGAAAGCCGATCGACCTCGGGGGCTTCCTGGAGCAGCCGCTGACCAAGACCGCCATAGACACACTGTCCGGCAAGATCCGTCGGATAGTGATCAAGCTCTACAACGGGGAGGACCTGGAGCGGTTCGTCGAGGGCAAGGTCCCCTTCGACATCTTCACCGACCGCGTTTAAGTGGGGACAGGTACTTTCCACTTCTTTTTCTACTCATACGACTGGCTTGCCGGTTGAATTCGAGGACACCTGTCCGGAATAGAAATAATAGTAGAAAGTACCTGTCTCTACGCCGTGAACCAGCCGATCAGAGTGCAGACGATGCCGAGGATGAGAAAGCCGATGGGCAGGTAGTCGTACTGGAGATCGATCTTCTTTATCTCTTCGTTGGCGAAGGTCGCGGCCGCCTGCTGGCTGGTCGGCGTCTCGGTGAAGTCGAGCTTGCTGATCACCTGGGTGAACGACAACGCTGCCGCGCCGGCCGTCGGGGTGGGGGTGGCATCCGACGCCGACAGGTATACGGAACCCTCCGCGTCGGTCATCGAAATCAGAGTGCCGCTTATCGGCTCCACGATGTACGTGATCGTCTGGTTTGCCATGTAATGCAGGGTGACGGTGTCCGTGTCCGCGACCGGCAGCGCGGGGTTGAACAGCATCGACTTCAGCTCGGCGCCGGTCATCTGCTTCGGGTACCCGGCGGGCTGCACGGCGGGCCGCCCGGCGTAGGCGACCTTGAAGACGTAGGCGTTGACCCCATCGAACTTCTCCTGCTTCACAAACTTCCCCTTCTGCGCCTTGCCGGTCGCGGGGTCCCAGATCGGGATGTCCGCTTTGGGGGTGTCGAAGGGAAACACCAGGTAGTATCCGGCGCGGCTCTTGTCGGACCCGTGGTCGCTGACCTGCTGAGCTGTGTACCTGTCAACCGCGAAGAGAGAGGTGTCGTCGGAGAGGTGTTTCCTGTTGGCGTTGTCTATAACCGCGGACTGGACCTCGATGACCGCGACGCTCGTCGTCGACCTGCCCACAGGGTTGGACTCCTTGGACTGGATGGTGACGCTGTAGTTGATCGGAGTCGGACCGACGGGCGGCTGGCCCGGCGGCCGGACGAAGACGGAGAGGTTGCCGTCGTAGAAGCGCACCAGGTCGAGGTCCGTCGCCACGACCCTGATCGCCGGGGCTATCGTGAACCGCCACAGCCCCGAGAGGACGATCAGGAAGATGCCCACGGTGAACAGCACCAGGTTCGCCTTGCTCGATTTGACCCCTCGCCATCTCGACGACACACGCCACTCCTTTCGCCGTTATGACTTAATTCTAACTTACACGGCTCGCACCCGCTTACAGACTATTCGATCTTGATTTGATAGATTATTCGCGTCCATGAGAAAGGAGACCGCGGATGGCGTCCGGCGACAGCAAAGTGGTGGTCATCGGGAGCGGGGTCGGAGGTTCCGGCTGCGCCGCCTTGCTCGCGCAGAAGGGGTTTGACGTCACGGTCCTGGAGCGCAACTCCTTCCCCGGGGGCAAGGCCGCATCCTTCGAGCGCGACGGCTTCACCTACGACACCGGCGTGCACGCCGTGGGGAGCGGCGATTCCGGGCCTCTGGGGGACATCGCGCGCGAGGTCGGCGCCGACCTGCAATGGGCACTCATCCAGGGAAACCGCATCGTGCTGGGCGACAAGGTCGCGACCTACCCGCTGGATTACGCATCCGACGAATCCATTCACGCGATACTCGATGGGATCGGCGTCAGCCCGGAGAACCGCGACGACTGCTACATCTGTTTCAAGGAGCTCGCAACGCTGAAGCCGGACTCCGAAATGGAGGTCCTCGACTCGATGACGCTCAAGGACTACGTGAGCCAGTTCACGGACGACTTCCAGTTCCACATGATGATGAACGCGGTCTGCGGCATGCTGATCGTGGTGACTTACTTCACGGGCTCCGCCGGCGAGTTCATCTACTGCTTCGCTAACATGGCGACGAGCTCGTCGCTCTCCTACCCCAGGGGCGGCATGGGCGCGATCGCCCGGTCCTACCTCGGCGCGCTCGAGCGCCTGGGCGGGAAGGTGGAGTATGACCGTCCGGTCGAGTCGATAATCGTAGAGGATGGCAGGGTGGCCGGTGTCCAGGCCGGAGGACGCATCGACGCGGACATAGTGATCTCCAACATGGGCCTGCAGCCGACGGCGAGGATGCTATCCGACCACCTGCCGGCTGAGTATCTCGATAAGGTGCTGAAACTGAGGTCGTCGTACGGGGCGGTGAGCGTCAAGTACGCGCTCGACGCCGAGGCGGTCCCGTACCCCATGACGCTCTGGATCCCTGACGTGAACGACGCCGAGGCGCTGGAGAAGTATGTCGGCATGATGTACCCGGTCCCGTCGATACCAGACCCCGACCTCGCTCCGCCCGGATGCCAGCTGGTGCTGGCGGGCGCGGTGCTTTCTGCCGACCCCAGGCAGAAGGAGCTCAATAGCAACGTGCTCGACCGTATCGAGGCGACCATGCGGATGCTCCACCCGGGCATAGAGGACCACGTCATCTGGAAGCTGCGCACCGACGTCGAATACACCTCCAACATCTCCGGGCGCCACCTCGGCGAGGTTGTCGGCATCTCCCAGGACTACCGGCAGGTCGGCAAGAACAGGCCCAGCCCTAATATGCCGGTGGCCGGTCTCTATGCGGTGGGCGCGGACGCGGGTGGGCGGGGGATAGGCACGGAGATGGCCGCCGAGAGCGCCATCACGGTGAGCCGCATGGTCGAGGACTTCGCCCTCGGCCGATAAGGGGACAGGTACTTTCCACTCTTCTTTCTACTCATACGACTGGCTTGCCGTTTGAAATTGAGGACACCAATCCAGAGTGGAAAAAAAGTTGAAAGTACCTGTCCCCATCAGTCGGGGGGCTGGAGGTACTTCCGCCTGAACTCCTCGGTGGTAAGCCGCTTGATGTCGTCGCGGATCTTGTCGAGCTCGTCGCGCGCGGTCTCGGAGTTCTCGAACAGCTCGCGTCGCAGGACTCGCTTGGTCCTGAAGTTGAGGACCTCGACGATATAGCCTTCGCCCAGGCCGACCCCCAGCAGTCCCTTGGTCAGGCGCGCTTTGTAGTTGTCGCCGGCGTTGTATCCGAGCTCGACCTTCCCCGTCTTGGTCGAACCGGCGCTCTTCCTGCTGCTAGCCTTCTTGGCCATCTCACTCCGGCTTCTGTTGCTGACCTTCACCCGGCTGGCCTCCCTCGTCCTGCTGCTGCTTGGGCACGACAATCCGCTGCAGCGCATAGATGCCGATGGCTGTGAGGGCGCAGCTGTGGGTCGCGGGCAGTTTGGATGAAGCAATGTAAAGGGCGCAACTGTCTTCGCACGGAACCCTCGCTCCGGCTATCTGAGGCTGACGCACAGGGCACCAGCTTCCGGGAATCGCAGCCACCGCTCTCCTTTCGAATACATTGCCGATCAAGTGCTATAACTCTACCCCCATATGGCCGCACGATTCAATGGCACGACTTCGGCGAAAGTTGACAGTGTGACCACCGCCAGAATATCTTGGTCGCACGACGCTGGCGCACGCTGGAGCGCCGTTGGCCGCGCATGCCGGAAGGGGTAGACAGTGGCCGATAACGAGGCAAAAGACGCAGTGCAAGAGAAGCCCGTCGCTGAGCCCGGTACGACCGGACCGGAGGGTCCCGGGGAGCAGCCCGGCAAGCTGAGCCGCACCGTTAAAGTGCTGGGGCTGGTCAGCCTGTTCACCGACGCTTCCACCGAGATGATCTACCCGCTTCTGCCGATATTCCTCACCAGCGTGCTGGGAGCGAGCGCCGTGTTCCTTGGCGTTATCGAGGGCGTCGCCGAAGGCACCGCCAGCATCCTCAAGGGATTCTCCGGCTATTTCTCCGACAAGCTCGGCAAGCGCAAGGCACTTATCTTCGCCGGCTACGGTCTCTCCACGATCGCCAAGCCTTTCTTCGCCGTCTCCGACGCGATCTGGCAGGTGCTGGTGGTCAGGTTCGTCGACCGGGTAGGCAAGGGCATCAGGACCGCCCCTCGAGACGCCCTGATATCGGAGACCACCGCGCCCGAGATAAGGGGCAAGGCTTACGGTTTCCACCGGGCGATGGACACCATGGGGGCCGTCATCGGGCCCGGCATCGCTTTCCTGATGATGTACCTGCTGCGGGGGCAGGGAAACAGCGCATACCGCTGGGTCTTCCTTGCGGCGCTGGTCCCCTCGCTGGTGGCGATGGTCCTGATCGTCTTCGTCCTGCGGGAAAAGGCGCCCGAGGGCAAGGCGCACTTCCCGGGGCTGCACCTGTCCGGCTTCAGCCACAACTACCGGATGCTGCTGCTGGTCGTCGCCGTATTTACCCTGGGGAACTCCAGCGACGCTTTTCTCCTTCTGCGCGCGCAGAACCTGGGGATGAAGGCCTACATCATCCCGCTCGCCTGGATGGTCTTCAACATCGTCTACAGCGCCACGTCGACGCCGGGCGGGATGCTCTCCGACAGGATCGGCCGCAAGAAGACGCTGATGCTGGGCTTTGTCCTCTACGCCCTGGTCTACCTCGGCTTCGGCTTCGCGCACAGGCTCGTCTACATCTGGCTGCTCTTCGCGGTGTACGGCCTCTTCTACGGCCTGACGCAGGGGTGCCTGAGCGCGTACGTGGCCGACCTCGCTCCCGGCGACCTGAAGGGGACGGCTTTCGGCGTCTACCAGACGACCGACGGGGTCTTCAAGCTCCTGGCGAGCGTGCTCTTCGGGGTGCTCTGGGCGAGCTCCAAGGCGAACGGCCCAACAATCGCCTTCATATTCGGCGGCGCGATGGCGCTCACCGCCGCCGTGTTGCTGTGGAGGTTCTGCGCCGACTGCCCGCGCCAGACGTCGGAGGGTTCAGTCGAGGAGCCAGTCGATGACGCCGCGCATGAACGCGTTGTCCTCGGGCCACACGGCAGGGCCTGACTCTCGGAAGCGCCGGTACCCTTCGCCCGGTCCCTTCGCCAGCGCCATCGCCACGGCCTTCACCATCCAGGACCCTTGCCGGAAGCCGAACTCGGGGTGCGACTGGCAGGTGAGGATGTTGTCCCCGTAGGCCAGCACGTGGAAGGCGCAGCCCGCGCTGCTGCCCAGGACGCTCGCGCGCTCCGGCTCCTCGGCCACCTCGTCGACGTTCATGCAGACCGCCTCGAAGCTGTCGATGCCGGCCACGGTCGGGTGGTCTCCCGCAAGCCGCGCCGTCTCCCAGCCCAGTAGCCTGGCTTCGCGCCGCACCACCTTGCCCCCGAAGTGGTGCGCGATGAGCTGGTGGGAGAAGCAGGAGGCGTAGAGCTTGCGGCCTTGCAGCCGGTCTACCAGGCCGAGCTCGGCCACGTGGTATTTCTCAAGGCCGTCCGTCACGTTGTGCATGTCCCCGGTCAGTATGCAGGCGTCGAAGTCTACCGGCATCGGGGCTCCCCGCCATCCGCGCACACGCTTGCAGCCCGCGCCCGCTGACTCGACCAGCCTCGCGAAGTATGAGCCCGAAAGAGGGCTGTTCTCGATCAGAGCTATCGTCTTCATGCCGCGATTCTACGCCATGCGAAAGGGGAGGGCGCAATGACGTGGAACACACCGGTCTCGCCCGCCCGTCGCCAGCGCGCCGCGCCACCGTGCGGACCGACACCCCGTAACCGAACTGTGATACCGTTCGTCTGTAGTTTCGGACCGGAAAACCATCTAAACGACATCAGAATAAGAGCCGTCCGGGCCGATACTAAGGGTGTATCTCCGTGCCAGGCCGGGCTCACGGGAGAGAGAGATGCGCAGTAACAAGGCGACATTGGTTCGCGTCATCGTTGCCGTGGTAGTGATCGCGATCGCCGCCACAGCGGGCATCCTCGTCACGCTCAGGATCTCCGACGGCCAGAAGCAAGACTACTTCGGGCAGCGCAAGATCCAGGCGACGACCGCCGCCGCCGCGCTCGACTCGCGTGACCTCGAGCAGCTCGCGGGCAAGGCCACGGATTTCAACACACCCGCCTACAACCAGCTGCGCACGCAACTGGTGCGCATCAAGAACTCCGACCCCCACATCAGGTATGTCTATATCATGAGGCCGGCCGGGGACAAGATGATCTTCCTGGTCGACGCCGAGGACCCGTCCTCGCCCGACTACTCACCCCCGGGCCAGGTCTACACCGAGGCAAAGCCCGAGGACTTCGCCGTGTTCCAGGGCAAGAAGAAAGCCGACACCTGGATAGAGGGCCCGGTCCACGACCGCTGGGGGACCTGGATAAGTGCCAACTCGTACGTCACTGACCAGTCGGACAAGCCGATAGCCCTGCTGGGCACCGACGTCGACATCGAGAGGGCGCTGGACACCTCGAACCAGACCCGCCACCTGGGCATAGTCTTCGACAGCCTCGCGGTGGCGCTGATGATCCTGGTGGCGCTGCAGTACATACTGTGGGTGCACAACAAGGACAAACACGCCGCCCTCCAGCGTGAGATGGAGCAATCGGCCATCAAGCTGAACGATGAGCTCGTCAAGGCCGACCGCATGAAGTCGGACTTCCTTCAGCTCGCCTCACACGAGTTGCGGGGCCCGGTGAACGCGGTCAGCGTGGCGGTGCAGACACTGGACCTGACGGCGACCCCCAAGCTCTCGGACGACGAGAAGTCACTCGTTCAGGTCGCCAAGAACGGCAGCGGGCGCCTGGTCGACCTGGTCGACAACCTGCTGGACATGACCTGCATTGAGGCGGGCGACTTCGTGGTCAAGCCCAGGGACGTCGTGGTCTCGGAGCTGGTCTCAAAGACCGTCCAGCTCTTCGAGCCGATCGCGAAGAAGAAGCAGATCGGGCTCACCGCGAAGCTCCCCGACGACCCGGTGGAGGCGAGGCTGGATTCGCAGACCGTGTTGAGGATACTCGAGAACCTGCTGACCAACGCCATCAAGTTCACTGACTTCGGCGGCGTCGTGGTCGAGTTGAAGGCGACGCCGGACAAGGTGCATTTCTCGGTGCAGGACACCGGCCCGGGTATCCCTCTATCGTTCAAGGACGAGCTCTTCGAAAAGTTCACCAAGCTCGATCGCCCCAGTGAGGAGCGCAGGCAGGGGGCGGGCATGGGCCTGGCGGTCTGCAAGAGCATGATCGAGGCGCAGGGCGGACGCATCTGGTTCGAGAGCCAGGAGGGCAAGGGCGCGACCTTCCACGTCGAGCTGCCGAGATATCAGGAAACCGCCCGCGACGAGCAGTCGAAGTGATCCTCGTCGACCGGCGCGGAAATACTAACGGAAGGTCCGTAATATGAAACTGTCCCTCAAACGCAAGTTCTACATCCTGGTGCTTCCCTCGGTGGTGGTGCTCATTGCGCTCATGGCGATGGTGATGCTGCCCCACCAGCAGGTGCAGGGCAACGTGGCCCAGGTCAAGGTGGCGATGGATGAGGCAGTCTCAGCCGAGACGTTCGCCCGCTTCTACGAACGGCAGCTCCGGGAGGCCGCGGCCTACATAGTGACCGGGCAGCCCGAGCACCAGAGGTTGTACGAGGAGTCCAAGGAGCAGGCGCGGATCGGGATAGCCGACTGGCTGGCGGCCGAGAACAGGGACAAGGGAGATTCGCCGGCCGAGCACGCCACCAAGCTGAAGTTGCTCCACGCCACGCTGGCCGGAAACGCGGACGTGGCGAAGGCCGCCGACTGGTCG